>QHVV01000222.1 GCA_003222385.1 Acidobacteriota bacterium | reverse complement strand
CCATCGCTGCGGCGATCCGGCGGCGCCGGGGCCGGGAGCGCTACCCGGAGACCTACGCCGCCAGCGGCGGCGTTTTCTATACGGCCGTCCAGATGGGTTGCGGCGCAGTCCTGCTGCTGGGCGGGGTGGGCCTGATGACCCTGGCCCTGATCTTCAAGAGATAGGAAAACTTCACCTCCCCACCCTATGGGGAGGTCGGCGGCGCAGCCGCCGGGAGGGGAGACCCAACATCAGATCACGTTGCGTTCGTGAACGAGCGCACCCTTGGCGAAGCGGCTAAACGCAAACGTGCTGATATCGATCTCGGAATTTTGATCGAGCAACAGCTGGGCCAGCAGCAGCGCCGCCGCCGGCGCCTGCATGAAACCGTGGCCGCTGAACCCCGCCGCGCACCAGAATCCCTCCACCTCCGGCAAGGGTCCCAGGATCGCCTGATGATCGGGTGTGCTTTCGTAGAGACCGGCCCAAGCGGTCTTGATTCCCGCCCCGGCGAGCGCGGGGGCGCGCCTGGCTGCCTGCTCGAACATCTTCTCCAGGAAATCCCAGTTCACATCGGTGGCGTACCCGCGCGCCTCGGCGCGATCGCTCATTCCGATCAGCACCCCATCGCCTTCCGGATGGAAATGCAGGGAGGTCTGGAAATCGACCGTCATCGGGTTCGTGCGGGGAACTGCTGGAAAGGCGCCGGTGACAGCGATATGGCGCCGGTACGGCAGCACCGGAATCTCCAGCCCGGCCATGCGGCCGATGGAGGACGACCAGGCGCCAGCGCAGTAGAGCAGGAGCCGGGTGGCAACCTCGCCGGCGGAAGTAAGGACGCCCTGGACGCGCCCACCGGCCACGTCGATGCCGGTCACCTCCACGCCTTCTTTCAACCGCGCGCCGTGACGGCGAGCCGACGCCGGCCGCCGGCGCACTTGCCGGTCGATTGCGATCCGAGCGTTTCCCGCTCCAGGAGCAAGACGTCGACGTCGCGTCGCGCCAGCTGGTAAGCGAGCGCACAGCCCATGATGCCGCCGCCCGCAATGACTACGTCAGCGCTTTCCACGCAGCTCTGAGACGCCGGCCTCGCGAGCGCTCTTCACCAATCCCCACACCTCGAAGATCACCTTCAGCGCGGCCAGGGTGGTGATGTCTCCGTTGTCGAACGGCGGCGAGACCTCGACGACATCGAATCCGACCAGGCGCGAACGCTCGGTCGCGCCGCGCAGCAGCTCGAGCGCCTGACGGGTGGAGAGGCCAGCTGCGGAGGGGATCTCGGTCCCCGGGGCGAAGGCGGGGTCGAGCACGTCGATGTCGAACGAGACGTGCACCTTCTCGCCCGCGAGGCGGTCCCCGATCCTTCTCGCCGCACCGGCCAAGTCGCGGGCGATCTCCGCCGACGAGACGAGCACCATCCGGTTCGCGGCGATGAAATCGAGCTCCTCAGGGTCATAGTCGCGGCCGCCCGCGATGATCACCCGCGCCGGCTCGATGCCCGACGCCTCGATCGCCCTCCTCAACGCGCATCCGCATGTCCAGTGGCCGCCACGCGAGAAGTCGCAGAGGTCCGGGTGCGCGTCGACCCACAGCACGGACAAGCCGGGATGTCGCCGCACCTGGGCTGCCATGGTCGAGATTGCCGTGCAGTGGTCGCCTCCAAGCACAGTCAAGAACGAATCCGGCGAAACCTGCGCCAGCCTCTGCATCGGGTCCATCCAGCCGCCCTCGATGTCGTCCCCCGGGTCCAGGTCCCCGATGTCCTCGACCTGAAGGCCGGCCAGCCGGTGACCCTCCTCGGTGACGGGCGGCATCGCCGCCGAGAGCTGGCGGATGCGCTGGGGCGCGAGCGCGGCGCCCTTGCGGTACACGGCCGAGCCGTCGTAGGGAATGCCGGCAACGACGACATCGGGCCGCGACCCACCCCCCAGGCCGCCCCACGGACGCAACCCGTCCAGGTTCATGCCTTTTCCCTCGCCACTTGCTGGGGAGGGCCAGCCTGGGGGCGTCCGTTGTAGAAACTGCGTCTCTCCGGCACCTTCAGGATGCTAAGCGACCCGATCACGAACCACACAACGAAGACCGCGAAAACGACCGGAAATCCACCCGGCAGGCCAAGGATCTTGGGGCCGCCGTTGAAGGCGTCGAGCAACGGGCCGCCGATGAAGACCGCGATGATCCCCGCCCCGGCCGTGGCGATGTTCGAGAAGCCCATGTAGAGGCCACCCTGGTTGGCCGGGATGATGTCCTGGATGAACGCCCAATCGACAGAGAAGAAGATGCCCAGGCCCACTCCGATGACCAGGCCGGTGAGCGTCGCCTGGGCAGCCAGGTCGGGCACTTTCAGGAAGCGCGCCAGCGGCGCCACCACCGAATCCGGCACCCATTGGTAGTGGCTGAAGACGAGCACGAGAGTCCCCACGGCGCCGAAGAGACCGGCGGCGAAGATCAGCGGCCGCCGTCCCGTGCGCTCGGACAGCCGAGAAGCCGGCCAGGTCACCAGGGCGGCAACGGCGATGGAAAGGCCAAGCAGGGTCGAGGCGGCAATCGCGGTGGCCTTGGCGTCGTGGTGGAAGAACACGTTGTCGAAATAGAAATAGGCAAAGTTCTGGAGTCCTCCGAAACCCATGAAGATGAGCAGCCGCGACGCCATCAGCCACAGAAACGCCCGATGGCGCAGAGGAACGCCAAAGGTCGCAACCAGCATCGGGCGCACACTTCGAAACTGGCTTTCGACTGGAACCACACGGTCTGGCACCAGCGCGACAGTTGCCAGCATCGTCGTCAGCAGCACAGCGGCGATGGATGCGATCGCGGCCACACGGCCGAACTGCGCGAGCAGCAAGCCCGCCCCGACGGTGCCGCTTGCGATGCCCACGAGGTTGGCGACGCCGTAGTAACCGGACGCGTCACCGCGCTGCTCCGGCGGGACGACGTCAGGTAGCAAGCCCTGGTAGGGGGCCTGCGCGGTATTGGAGGC
>QHVV01000118.1 GCA_003222385.1 Acidobacteriota bacterium | reverse complement strand
GCTCGGAGAACGACCGGATCAAGTAGACGGCGCTCTCGAAATAGTTCCCATTACATGAGGGGGGCGGCGGGGCCTCTAGAATGACGCGGCCGATCGCAAAAGCCGCCAACGTCACAGCCCGCTCTCGGCGCCGGCAGGGATCTCCCGTCTTGCTCCGTGCAGCGCTCATCCTGGCGCTGGCCGCTGTCTGCGCCATGGCGACCCCCGTTTTCCTGGCTGCCGCGCGTTCCGGTTTGGCTCCGCACATCGGACCATCCGGCCCGGCGCAGGCCGCGGCGAGCCAACTGCCGATGAGCGGCCTCCAGACAGGCGCGTGTATGAGCCTGGAACCCAGCTCAGCAGGCGCCGGCAAGACTGTGTTCCTCGATCCTGGGCACGGCGGCCTCGATCCCGGCGTGGTCGGGCTTGCCGGCGGAAGGCAGGTGCTGGAGAAGGACGTCACCCTGGCTGTCGCGACCCGCCTGGCCACGCTCTTGCGGGCCGACGGCTATCGAGTCGTGATGTCGCGCACCAGCGACTCGTCGGTGACCAAGCTCTCGGCGACTGACTCGGTGGCGGGCGCCCTGACCGCATCCGCTGAACACCGGGACCTGGTGACGCGAACGCTTTGCGCCAACGCGGCCGCCGCCTCGGCCCTGGTTTCGATCCACTTCGACGCCTTCGACGATCCGTCGGTGGGGGGGACCGAAACCTTCTATGACGCTGCTCGCCCGTTCGCGTCGGAGAACAAGCGCCTGGCCAAGGACCTGCAGACCGCCGTCGTCAGGGCGTTGGGGACTTCAGACCGGGGGGTGTGGACGGACGATGAGCTGGCCGCGCCCACCCTGACCGCAGCGGGCAGCCTGTACGGCCACCTGATCGAGCTCGGACCGGCTGCGACCGGCTGGGTCGAAAGCCCGAGCAAGATGCCGGGGGCGCTGGTCGAGCCGCTGTTCCTCACCAACCCGGCAGAGGCGCGGGTTGCAAGCGATCCGGCGGGTCAACAGCGGATTGCGGTTGCGCTGCGAGCAGCCCTGGCGAAATACTTCAGCGGCGCCTGAATCTGCGTGATGGTGCGCCTGGCAAGAATCGAACTTGCTGCCTCTTGCTCCGCAGGCAAGGAGTCTAGGCAAATTGCCTAATGTGTATTCAAAAAGGCAGCGCCTATCCGAAGTACGACGCTGATATCAGCGGGTCACCTGATCGATCTGGTGGCTCTACAGGGGCTGACATGTAGGAATCTTCACTGCTGGCTCCATTTTGAGGAGTGTGCTATACCCCGGCATAGGAGGAGCCTCGCGGCGGTGTCATGACCACCAACGTTGAAGCCCCCAGGGATTAGTCCATGGCAGTCCAAGAACGACAGGTGGCCTTTGACCGCGAAGACCAGCTAAAGCAAATCCAGTCCGGGTTGATGCAAGGCGAGGAGTTGTTCTGCGTCTATGACGCAACTGGAACGGGAACGGGTTTCGTTGCCCTTACCGACCACCGGGTGATTCTCCAGAACAAGTCCTTCGTGGGCAACAAGATCGCCATGGTTTCGCTGCCCTACAGCCGGATCGTGGAGGTTGGCCTGCTCAGCAACAAGAGTTGGATGGGAAACTTCTTCAGTACCAGCGAGGTCTACGTCAGAACGTCCGGTGGTGATCTCCACCAGATGGCCTTCAGAGGAGTAGACAAGGCGAAATATGCTCACGATCTGATCCTTCACTACCTGACGAAGTAGCCCATGCCGGGCGGCTGATGCTTAAACGAGAAGTTCAACGCAATGTGGTCGCCCACAGTCGTTGGACAGCCGCATCCATCGGGTTGGCAGTTGTTGCGTTCGTGGTAGCCGCGACCTGGATGGGCTGGGTCGTGAGTCAGGGTACTGACCAACTGATTCAACCGGGCTGGTGGGCGTTTCGATACGCCGCGCCCCTCGTGATCGCACTCGTACTTGCACTGGCCGCGCTCATCACCGCGAGGATCAAGCCACAAGCGAACAGAAAAAATCGGAATCGCTGTCGGGGTTGTGGCAGGTTTGAAATGTCTGCTTTTTGGGTTCGTTTGGTTGGGTTGGTAGTGCAGCCTTTCCCAGGATGATCAAGTAGGTTGAGCCAGAATACGAAGCGGCAGATCATTGGATTCAGGTCGGGACGACTGACGCTCACCCAGCCTACGGAGCAGGAACAGGCCGCCCTGAACCTTGTTACTGAGCGCCTTATCCGAATCTCCGAGGGTTCGATGAGTCTCGTTTTCAGTAGCATCGACCCGCCCGTCGGTGGCTCCCGACTTGATCAGGCGACTAACACCGATCTTCGTGAGGCATACGACTTTGCCGGGCACTTGCTCTACGCCGCAGAAGATCACCTCCGCACAATCCTGATGATCATCCGGTCTGGAACGATTCCGAGCTATGCCCCGTATACGTTGCTTCGGCCTGCCGCTGAGGCGGAGGTACGAGCAAGACACCTTCTCGATCTCGGCATCTCAGAGACTGATCGTTTGGGCCGTGGTTTGAATGAACGTTGGGACAACCTCATCGAGCAGCGAAAGGCGGGTGTCGATGCGGAAGCGATTCGGAGTCGGGTGCGACACTTGGAGCGCCGAGCCAAGGCCAATGGAGTTGCGGTCAAGCTGTCGAAACCGAAAGCCGGAAAGAGCCGTGTATTAGTGGGGTTCGGAGAGAACTTGGATAGCGATTTAGAACTCTTCAAGCTCCACCTTCGCGCGGGTTCGACGGCCTTCCGTTTCCTATCGGCGCATGTCCACTCCAAACCCTGGGTTCAGCTTCCGAAGTCCCATGCGCGGCCAGGCCGAACTACTTCGATGTCGTCTATTTCGACAGAGATCAACCTCGTGGTTTTCGCAAGCGTCCTCGACAGCGTGTTGAAACTTCACGATGAGAACGTGGGCTTCCTGTTCGTGCTCGCTGGATATCCACTAAGAGTGTGGAATGACTTCAAGGCGAGGAGCATTCCTTTCCTCGAGCAACCAGCATGAAGTGTGCGTGACGCTGTTTGTTAAGAAGTGTCCGACATTGTGCGCCTGGCAAGAATCGAACTTGCTGCAAGAAGCCTAGGCACGTGGCTGATTCGCATTCAAACTCAACTTGAGATGTCTAACCCCGCTGGTATTCACAACGCGGAGGTAGGAAATTGGAGGATGTAACGATCTTGTCGATAGCACCAGCGAACGGTTGGTGCGCCGTCTATCGATCTCGCGCCGGGGAAGACGAAGAATTCCGGTCGCCCGTAGTGTGCTGGGCGCTTGTCGAGGCGAAAGACGGTGAGCGTTCGGTTGTCGGCTTGGATGCCGACAAACGGGGAACAGTCGAAATCTCAGCCTATGCGAACAACTTCATTAGGTACGAAGTTGACCAAAGGATGGTGATTCGCCCCGGCGAGTCGCCTTCAACCTAACTGCTGAGCGCGCCGGTTCCAGCGGGCACGCAAATCCGCGCAGCGGACAGCCGCAAAGCAACATCAAGCGCAACCTATGGAAAGATCCCAGCCGACCTGGCTGCGTGAAGCAACCTAGTCTCGCGACTTAGCCACCCGCTGTTCTTCCCACCGGGCAACATAGCCTGACCGCTTTCTTCGCTTTTTGTCCTTCGCGCCGACTAGACGCCGACCGGCTTGCCCTCACGCTTCCGGCGCGCCAAACCGGCCCTGATTCGCTCTCCTCGCCGCTTCGACTCCTGCTGAGCAATCCAGGCGAAAAACGACGTGAGCAGGTCTTGCATCTCTGGGGGGCCATCAGTCCACGACTCTTGTAAGGACAGCACCCGCACCCCACGCTCTCGGAATTGCCGAAGGATGGACAGCATCGCTTCGATGCCCTCGCGCGACAACCGGTCTAAGGCCCAAACAAGCACCACCTGAAACTGCCCCTCGTATGCGTCCTTTAGTGCTGCGTTCAGCTGGGCGCGGTGCTTCCCGTTATATGCGCTCTCCTCAAGCACGTACTCCGGGCCGACCTCAAGCCCACGCCTAGCAGCCCACTCGCGCAGCGCAGTTAGCTGGTTGTCATTCTCCTGTTGGTGCGATGACACTCTTGCCCAGATGGCAGCTCGGACCGGTGTGGACTCTTGTCTTGGAGTCATAAACACACTTAGCAATTTATTGACCAATCGCGTGCCTTCTGGCGCTGTCATTTCGAAGGTGGGGGATGCGCAAAACGCGGGATAGCTTATTTACTCCCGCCGTGAACGCGCAGCCCTAAGCCGGATGAGGGGCCGACCGGACGCCGACTTCGGCAGACCTGTACCCGGTCTGATGCGGAACCGCTCGTCGTAATAGCTGACCTAAACTCGAGGCATTGATCGGCCCCGCTTTTGAGTCTTGCCGTTGTCGGATTGCTGTTGATCGCGCTGTTCACGCTCGATATTGGTCACGTTGCATCTGGCCTCGCTCACTGGCATGCAGAGAGCAACCGCAGGTACCCACGCTTTTATGCGGTGACTGATCCCCTCTCTGTTGCAGGGCGGCCCATTTATTGGCGCTTTTTCGGTGGCGTGTTCGGTGGCATCGCGCTCCTATTGGCAGGAGCGCTGCTCCTCTGGCTCCGTTGAATAAGGCTGTTGTCGGCCTACTGGAACGCAACTGGTGTCCATGAGGCCGGATGATGACAATGCCCGAGCAAAGCCAATCCCGATAACTAGGGTGGTCGGTCTGCATCGCAAGTATCCAAGGAAATCCCGGATGTAGGGCGCCACGACGAGGATCTGGGTCAGCACCTCGAGGTAGATAATCAACAAGTCGCCCTCGGCTCATCAGTCCGACCACAGCCTCGACCTGTTCTTGACCGCGCCCAACCCATGCGCTCCCCTCAAAGACCATCAGGCGCTAGAGTCGGCGCCATCACTGACCTCCGTGCCGGCGGGATCGTCTACATGGCGATCGGTGCTGTGTTGCTCTTTTCCGCTTGGCAGCCGAACTCAATGCTGGGCAGGCTCTTAGTTCGTCCACCCTCGACGCAGACGCTCGGCCGCTATTGGAATGGTGTGCTCGGGGTTGTCCTCGTCGTGCTCGGTGTGGTCTTCTTCGTGCTTGGCTGAGGCGAAACCTTGAAGACGGGCATCGCAGCGGTCGGCTTCTTTGCCCTCGCAATGACGATTTTCATCCTGACCCTGATTGGCTATGTTGACCTCGCCAATCGGCAGGAGAGCTTGGGGTTAACCGCGAACGCTGAGGCATGGCGACGCCATGCAGCGGGGGAGATAGTCATCGTCGCCATCGCGGCCGCGCTCATCGTCTGGCGAAGCAAATCGTGGGTTCGACGGGCCGCCATTCTCGGGGGCCTTCACCTGGATTCTCAGTGTTGTTGACATCGTGCTTTTTGGCATGGCGACAGTGATCCCCTAGGCGCCGGAACTCTGGATCAGAAGATTGAAGGCTCGAATCCTTCCTCCCGAGCCTGGGACGTTTCGGACGCTTCGACCCAGGACGCTCAGCCGCTAATTCGGAACCACGTTCGACTCGGCGGAGGCGGGAAGAGGTTGAACCGGCCACCTACGAGTCTGTAGGCCACGCGATAACAAAGCCCCGAGCAAGCCATTCCTGATAACTAGGTGGTCGGTCTATATCGCAAGTGTCCAGGGGAATCCCGGATGTGAAGGCGAGAGACTAGTCGTCGTCCATCATCAACTTCCCACGCCTCTTCGCCGCTACCGCCATCGGCCGAGCGCACGTCGAAGCACGGCAGCACCTGCAAGAGCGAACCCACTTGCCGCAACAAGTAAACCCCACCCTTGGAGTCCGACGTTCGTGAACGCTATGCCAAGTGCAAACAGGGCTGATCCCATCAGGCCCATGAACGACCATCCTGCTAGCGTGGCCAAGAATCCAGGTAGGCGCGGGGCCTTGCCGGCGGCCAGAAAGTCTTCGATTTGTTTACGCAGATCGCGCTCTGCGTCGCCAATGGAGTTGACTTGTCTCCAAGTTCCGAACGGCCACCACGAGAGCCTGCCGTAAGTCGAGGTCGCATCCCAGCCGGGGCCTATGTGGCCGCGGCCCGGGAACAGAGACTCGACTCCAATCGTTGTTCGATTCCACCACATGTTGAAGCCGCCGCCCAAGCGTCCGAATCTTTCTTCGTAGTCTTGCCGAAGCCTTTCAATGAGTTGAGCGATTTCGGCTCGGACAGGTGGCGGAGGGTGCATCAGACCGTCCATTTTGGCGCCAGCCATCGCATCGGGAAGACATAACCAGGTCCGGCTCGGTGGAGGCGGCCGGAAAAGGCGGCGATGCGGTGCGGTTAGGCTGTACTCTCGACGTCGAGCCAGAGATCACCTTAGACATCTGATCTGGCCACGTGAATATCCCAACAACCGGAATGGGGGAAATTGAATCCTGTCCCCACCTCATAGCCGGGATGGTTCCAGTTAGATCCGTTGAGTCCGTGTGGTTGGGGTTGACCTAGAGTAGGAATCACTGCTCCATCTGCGTCCGTAGCGCGAAGCGAAAAGTCACCTGTACCCGTCATCCTCCAGACGATCTTGACGTCCTTGCCGACGGGTGGCGGGATCGAATTGAACACAAGCGCCCAGAAGCTGCCCTTGCTTGAGTCCAGTCCGGTCTCCGGGAATCCAACTTCGGAGCTATTGAAAACGGCCCCAGGGGCGCAGCCGGGAGTACCGAGGCTGCCTATATGAACCACAGATGCGGATGATGGAGACGCGGCTTGGTCTCCAGCGGTAGACGGCGAGTTGCACCCGACTACGAGAATTAACGCACCAAACAAGGACGTCGTCCGAAGGGTCACAGATAACACCGCCTGACAGGAATGTACCTTCATTTGTCCCTAATTTGGGGACGCTTTCGGAGGGTTTGGGACGGCCAACGGTGGTCTGGCGGAGTACTTAACCAGTTCGGCTTGGTGGAGGTGGCGGGGAGCGCTGCGCTGGAGCGAGCAAGGAAGGGTTGGAATTGCTAGTCAAGTTGATGGCGGCTACGTCAACCCGATATTGGGACTTCGCGACGGCCGCTCAGGCCGGATGCAACTTGGTCGAAATGGATGTATTCCTATGCATCCCCACAAGGGTTTGCTGAGTCAGACTTGTCCCACGCGTGTACGCCACGATAGCTCTGGTTCTCTTCTTGGTGCTCTACGCCTTCGCCGGTGCCGCACTCGCGTTCAATGTTTGGGGCGTATCCGACCGAGCGGCAAAGTTGTATCGGCGCATCTGGTGGGGGTGGTGGACTCCCGGTGGTTCGAATCCGCTCGTCTGGCGCAGCGGTGGTCTCGTCATGCTGGCGTTTGGAGCGAGCGTACTTGCCGGGATGCTCGTCCTAGGCATTTGGCATCCTCCGGTGATAAGCGCCAGCGTCGCGGTGCTCGTCCTGGGCGTTGTAGCCGTGTTGTGTGTGGCAACGGTGTTTCTTCTGCGTTCGAGGCAGAAAATGGCGAGCCATCAGCGTCCCGCGCCGCCGGAGGGGCGGTTTTGGGGATGACCGGGATTGAGCCTGTAAGAAACCCGTGGGCGGTGTTCCTGCTCTGCCTCGCCAGTGCGGGATTGCTGTTCGGTCTAGGGGTCGCTGCTCTCCCAGACGGATTGCTTCGTTCGGTGGCGTTGTGGCTCGTCATAGGTGTCAGCCTCCTGGCAATCGTCGGGGCGGTCGGTTGGGCCTATACCGAGATACGGAATCAAGAAAGGCTCTCCCCGCGGAAGTCGGACAGGCGGCGCATCCTCATGTACCTGGGCTTGCTGGTCTTCGTGGCGTTGGTTGCGGTCGGCAGTGCAATGATCCCATCACAGTCCGCTCATACCGTCTGGCTTCTCTACGTGCCAATAGTGTTGTTCGGCGGCTGGTGGCTGAGACGACGGAGGCGTCCGCTGTCCGACCGCACGCGGAGGCGATGACCCGCTTCCGCTGTGTGTCGGAATGAGCCGCCCGAGGCGCCGGATGGCGGTATTTAGGATGACCGAAGCAGCGGGCGTCGAGCCGCCTTCAAAGGCGCCGTTCCTCTTCATTCCAGACTTAGCCGCATTCCTTGGTGGAGGTGGCGGGAGTGGTTGGAGTGAGGGCAGCACTTGAAATTGTGACCTCATCCGCTGGCACGGATCTCGTCGTCGAGTGATGGGGGCGCTTGTCCTGCGTAGAAATCGGGCCTTTTAGGGAGGGTGTACGGGGCCAAGTAATAGGAATCTTTAGATTCGTACAACTTCACTTGGTGCGCCTGGCAAGAATCGAACTTGCTGCCTCTTGCTCCGCAGGCAAGCGCTCTATCCGGTGAGCTACAGGCGCAGTAAGGTTGGTTCAGTTTAGGCGAGGGTCGATTGCAGCCGTCGCGACGCTGAAGGCATTCAGATCGAGGTTGCTGACCACCACCAGCGCGACATTGACCGAGCGGCGCCAGCTGGCCAATCGTACCGAGGGCCGGTCATAAGT
>QHVV01000117.1 GCA_003222385.1 Acidobacteriota bacterium | reverse complement strand
TGGCTGCCGACCCGCCTCGACCGCCGTCGCGGCTCGGTGAATCGCTGGCCGATGCCTGCCGCCGGCTCCCGCTGGACGAGAAGGTCTTCGTCGCGCCTTCCCTCTCGATCGGTCACGACATCGTCGAGCGCCTCGGACGCTCGGGAGTCCGCTGGATCAACCTCCGCGTCGAGAGCCCGCGCAGCCTCGCCCACGCGATCGTGGGCCGCTCGCTCGCCGAGCAGGGTCTGACGCTTCTCTCGCGCGTCCAGTCGCTCGCCTTGGTCGAGCAGGCCTGCGCGGAAGCGCTGACCGAAACGTCGTATTTCGGCCGGTTGCGAGATCGGCCTGGACTCCATCGCGCGGTCCAGAGCACGCTCGACGAGCTCCGCGAGGCGGGAGTGACCGCGGACAACTTGCCCGACGAAGCGTTCACGCATCCCGGAAAGGTCGCCGACGTGCGGTCGATCCTGCGCTCGTACGAGAAGTCGCTCGCCGACGGGCGTTTCGTGGACCGCTCGGACGTGATCCGGCGCGCGATCGAGGAGCTCCGCCGGAGCCGCCGGGACCCTGAGGTCTCCGGCGCGATCCACCTTGTCCCCGCAGGCCTCGAGCTCGGCGCCGGTGAGAAGGAGTTGCTCGATCTGCTGTCGCGCGGAC
The DNA here is from genome assembly GCA_003222385.1 of Acidobacteriota bacterium. Taxonomy (GTDB): domain Bacteria; phylum Acidobacteriota; class Thermoanaerobaculia; order UBA5066; family Gp7-AA6; genus Gp7-AA6. Next base: position 16,846 of record QHVV01000117.1, on the reverse strand, counting down.
GGCTCGAAACACTCGAGTCCGACGATCCGGAGACGTGGTCCCGACGCGCCGGCCACGCCCGCCTGTTCCGGGCACTCGGCGAGGAAAACGAGATCCGGGAGATCTTTCGGAGACTGCTCGCGGAAGGCGTTCCGGTCGACGACGCCGAGATCCTCTACGTCGACAGGAACGCCTACGCTCCGCTCGTCTACGAGCTCTCCCGGGAGCACGACATCCCCTGCACGTTCGCCGACGGCATCGCCGTCACGTACACGCAGCCGGGGCAGGCAGCGCTCGGTTTCCTCCGGTGGATCGCGCGCGACTACGAGACCGAAGCTCTCCACGGGATCGTCGCGGCGGGCAGCGTCGACCTGACGCCGGTCGCGGCGGGCGGCGAACCGCCCGGATCGGTCCGGGCGGCGCGCGTCCTCCGTCTCGCCGGGATCGGATGGGGGCGCGAACGGCATCTGCCGCGCCTCGACGCGTACGTCGCGCGGATGGAGTGGGAGGCGACCCGCCGGCCGCCTTCGTCGGGAACGGAGCCCGAGGTCCGCGCCGCTCGGTTCCAGCGGAGTATCGCCGAGGCGCGCGTGATGCGGCGCTTCGTGGCACGCCTGCTCGACATCGTCCCGGCGGAGGTCGCCGGCGTAGTGCGCCTGTCCGACCTCGCGCGCGCGGCGCGGCAGTTCGTCGAGGAGTTCGCGCGGTCGAAGACGGAGCTCGAAGGAATCGCAGCGACCGCGATCCGGAAACTGTTCGAGCAGTTCGAGACGGTTCCGACGAGCCCGATGAGCTCGCGAGACGCGGCCGAGAGGCTCGCCGCCGCCGTCGGGGAGCTCGCCGCGGCGCCCGACCGGTCGCGCCCCGGTCAGCTTCACGTCGCCGACTACCGCAGCGGCGGATACAGCGGTCGCGGCCATACGTTCATCGTCGGACTCGACGCCGCCCGTCATCCCGGCGCCGGGCTGCAGGACCCCGTCCTGCTCGACGCCGAACGCCGAGAGATCAACCGGCGGATCGACCCGCGCGGTCTCGCTCTTCGCGGCGCCCGCCCGGAAGAGAACTCGCTCGCTCTTCGCGCATGCGTGGCGCGGCTCCGCGGCGAGATCACCCTCAGCTTCTCGTGCTGGGATCTTCTCGAGGCGCGGGAGCGGTTTCCGGCGCCGTTTCTCCTCGACCTCTACCGCTCCGCGATCGGAAACGAAGAAGCGGACTATTCCTCGCTCGCGCGGGCTCTCGGCGATCCTGCGGGGTTTCTCGCGGCGGGCGACCGGGCGATCGACGAGCCGGAGTGGTGGCTCGGAAGGCTGGCGCGCACGGGACCGCAGGACGGCGAGTCGGCGCGCGTCGTCCGCAACGAGTTTCCCTGGCTGAAAGAGGCGTGGCGCGCCGAGAGGGAGCGCGCCGACATCCGGTTCACGATCTACGACGGATGGTTGCCGTCCGCGGCCGGCGCGCTCGATCCGCGGACGAGCGGCAAACCGATCTCGTGTTCGGCGATCCAGCAGCTCGCCCGCTGCCCGTACTCGTACTTTCTCGAGCGGATCCTCCGCCTCGAGGCGCCCGAGAAGCTCGAGCGCGACCCCACGGTCTGGCTCGACCCGCTCCAGGCGGGGTCGCTCCAGCACGAGGTCTTCCGGCGGTTCTTCTCGAAGATCTCCGCGAACGGCGAGAAACCGTCGCTCGAGCGCCACGCCGCGCGCATGCACGAGATCGTGCGCGACGAGATCCGGATCTGGCGGGAGCGTGTGCCGCCGGCGAGCGAGACGGCGTTCGCCGCCCGCCGCGACGAAATCCTCGCGACGTGCCGCAGCTTCGTGCAGCTCGAAGAGGCCCACTGCGCGACCGTCACCCCGCGGTGGTTCGAGGTGGCGTTCGGCATGCCCGGGGCGGACGCGCCGGCGCCGCCCGGAAGCCCAGATCCCGTCGAGATCCCGCTCGGAGGAGGCCGGAGCTTCCTCCTGCGGGGACAGATCGACCGCATCGACGAGGCCGAGAACCGCCGGTTCGAGGTCTGGGACTACAAGACCGGTGGGGCGTTCGGCATCGTCGAGGGGCGCGGTCTGCGCGGGGGGCGGCAGATCCAGCCGGCGCTGTACGCGTCCGCGGTCGAAAAGCTGCTCGCACGGTGCGGCGAAAGAGGAACCGTGTCGCGCTCGGGATACTTCTTTCCGAGCGCGAAGGGGCGCGGACGGCGGATCGCGGAAGATCGGGATCCCGAAGAGCTCGCGCGGGTCCTGACCGCGCTGTTCGATCTCATGCACGACGGCGCGTTTCCGCACGCCGCCGATCCGGACGCGTGCGAGTATTGCGAGTTCCGCGTCGTCTGCGGCGACGTCCGCCGTGCGGCGAATCAGAGCCGGGACAAGATCGCGGATTTCCGGAACCGGGTGCTCGCCCGGTATGGAAAGCTCGATGTCTCCTGAGCCGGGCCGCGGCTTTCCCGACGACGCGGACCGCGCTGCGATCATCGGCGAGCTCGGGCGCAACTTCCTCGTCGAGGCCGCGGCGGGGACGGGCAAGACCACGAGCCTCGTCGACCGGGTCGTCGCGCTCCTCGGGAGCGGAGAGACGACGATCGACCACGTGGCCGCGGTCACGTTTACCATCAAAGCCGCGGCCGAGCTCGGGGAACGATTCCAGGTCGCTCTCGAGAACGAGAGGCGGAACGAGCCCGACCCCGTGCGCCGGGCGCGCCTGGAAGCCGCGCTCGAGGACCGGGAGAAGGGGTTCATCGGGACGATCCACGCGTTCTGCGCACGCCTCATCCGGGAGCGGCCGGTCGAAGCCGGGGTGGACCCCGGTTTCGAGGAGTTAGATGAGCTCGAGAACCTCGTCGTCCGCGGCGAGGCGTGGAAGACGTGGACGGATCGCGTTTTTCTCGAAAGGAGTCCCATTCTCGGAACGCTCGCGGAAATCGCGCTTCCGATCTCGAGTCTGCGGCAGACCTACGAGCTCCTCGCCGACAACCGGGACGTGGTCGCCGCACCGTCTCCGCCGGTCGAGCAGCCGGATCTCTCTGCCGCGCGAACCGCTGTCTGCGAGTTCCTCGATCGGGCGCTCCCGCACGTTCCGGATCCCGCGCTTCCCGGGGGTCGCGACCGCCTTCAGGAGAAGCTGCTCGCGGCGGCGCACCTGCGGACGCTCGACGGGCCGGCGGTGACGGTCCGGCTGCTGTCGCAGCTCGAGTCCAGGTCGAACGCGACGCTCAAGACATGGCGCGACCGGGGCATGGCGAAGATGCTGGCGGAGGAATACGACGAGCTGAGGACAAGCGTCGTTGCCCCCGCGCTGACACGGTGGCGGGAGTACGTCTACCCGATCGCGATCGAAGCCGTCGGCCCGGCGCTCGCCGAGTTCGACCGGTTGCGGGCACATCGCGGCAAGCTGAACTTCCAGGACCTCCTCATTCGCGCGCGCGACCTCCTCCGCGGTCGACCCGCCGTCCGCCGAGAGCTGCAGCAGCGCTACACGCACCTCCTCGTCGACGAATTTCAGGACACCGACCCGATTCAGACCGAGGTGATGCTCTACCTGACGGGAAGCGACGTCGAGGAGACGGACTGGCGCAGGCTCGTTCCGCGGGCGGGCTCCCTGTTCGTCGTCGGCGATCCCAAACAGTCGATCTATCGGTTCCGGCGGGCGGACATCGAGACGTACGACCGGGTGCGCCGGCGGATCGAGGAGTCCGGCGGACGTCTCGCGAAGCTCACGACCAATTTCCGTTCAACCGGAAGGATCTGCCGGTGGGTGAACGCGGCGTTCGAGACCGTTCTTCCGGCGGAGGCGACCCGGATGCAGGCCGCGCACGCCCCGCTCCACGCCGCGTATCCGGAGAGCGACGAGACTTCCGGCGCTTTCCGGCTCACGATCGGCGGAAAGGGAGGGTCGGTCGAATCGGAAGACGCGGAACGGATCGCCGAGTGGATCTCGCGTGCGATCGCCGGTCGCCATCGCATTGCCGTGCCCGACGGGAAGGGGAACGTCACGACCCGGCCGCTCGAACCGGGCGACTTTCTAGTGCTCCTCAGGCGCCGCAGAAACCTCGACGTCTACGCGCGCGCGCTCGAGGCGAGAAGGGTCCCGTACGAGATCACGGGAGGAGGCGCGTTCTGCGACTCGGAGGAGCTCGCTGCGCTGCTTCCGCTGCTCGAGACGCTCGCCGACCCGGACGATCAGGTTCTGCTCACCGCCGCCCTCCGGCACGTCTTCGGAATCGACGACGACGCCCTCTACCGCTTCAAGCGGGACGGCGGCCGCTTCTCGTTCCTCGTCGATCCTCCGGAGAGCGCCGACGCGCGGATCACGTTCGCTCTCGCGCGCCTTCGGACGTTTCACGATTCGGTCCGCCGGCTCCCGCCCGCCGCGGCGATCGCGGTGATCTGCCGCGACCTCGCCTGGATCGTCCACGCGGCGTCGCGGGAGATGGGCGGGACCCGGACCGGAAATCTCCTCAAGGCGCTCGCGGTCGCCAGGCGGCTCTCTGCGGAGGGAGAGCCGTTCTCGCGCGTGGTCGAAGAGCTGAAGGAGCTCGCTTCCACCGAAAAGGTCGAGGAGATGAGCGTCGAGCCGGGGCGCTCGAGGGCCGTGCGGCTCATGAATCTTCACCAGGCGAAAGGCCTCGAGGCGCCGGTGGTGTTCCTCGCCGATCCGAACCGAGAGAAGGACTGGGATCCCGACCAGTCGATCGATCGCTCCGTCGAGCCCGCGCGCGCGTACTTCCGAATCGTCGAAAAGGGGAAGAACTTCGCGCGGCGCGTGGTCGCGCAGCCCGTCGGTTGGGCGGAGCGCGAGGCCACGGAGAGTGCGTTCGAAGCTGCGGAGAGGGACCGGCTCCTCTACGTCGCGGCGACCCGCGCGAAGAGCATTCTCGTCGTCAGTGTTAGCGATAAGGCGAGCGCGTGGTCGAAGCTCACGCCGTTTCTCGGCAACGAAATCCCGGAGTTGCCGCGCGCGGTCGTTGCCGAGCCGGCGGGCTCGCTCCGCCACGTCGGCAGAGACCTCGCCGTCCAGCGAGCGCTTCGGGACGAGCGCCGGACCCTCTCGCTCGCGCCGAGCTACGCGGTCGTCACCCCCACGAGCCTCACGCACGCCGCCGCGCCGCTCCCCGCGCGGCAGAGGACCGGGCGGGGAATGTCCTGGGGCCGCGTGATCCACCGCCTCCTCGAGGGCTTGATGGAGAACCCGTCACTCGACGTCCGCGCGTACGCCGCGAATCTCCTCTCCGAGGAAGAGCGGCCGGCGGAAGACCTCGAGGAGGTCACGGCGGTCGTCGAAGGCGTCCGGTCCTCGCCGCTGTGGCAGCGCGCCACGAGGGCCAGCCGCCGGCTCGTCGAAGTCCCCTTCGCGGTCGAAGTCGATTCGTCGGAGATCGGAATCTCGGAGGGACCCGCCCGCAGCCTTCTTCAGGGAGCGATCGATCTCGCGTTCGAGGAGGATTCCGGATGGATCCTCGTCGACTACAAGACGGACACGATCGCCGGCAACCTCGACGAGCTCGTCGGTTTCTACTCGCCTCAGATCGAGATGTACCGCCGATACTGGGAGACGCTCACCGGCCAGCCGACGGAGGCCGGGCTGTACTTCGTTTCGACGGGCCGGGAGGTCTGGCCGCAGCGCGCTTAGTCGCGCGTGCTCTCTTCTTCGAGCGGGCGAGGTCACGCTTCTCCTGCTCCACCAGAACGTCCTTGCCGGGCCGCTCGCGCCCGGCCGTCTTGTAGTGATCCGGGTTGACGTTGATGTGCTTGCTCATGCCTCGACTTTCCTTTCGACGGGAGAGTTGTCGCGGGAGCTCACGACCGGTCGATACCGCAGGCTCGCGACGATGCCGCCCAGGTCGGCGAGCAGATCCGGGTTCTCGGCAAAGCGCACCCTCGAGCTCGTGGCGAGCGCCCGCTGCACGATCTCGTCGCCGAGCGGAATGCTCCCGCGCGACTCGGTCGGCACCGTTTCGGCGAGCGCCGTCGTGATCCAGACCTCGTCTGCCCGACCCTTCTCCAGCGCTTCCAGAACCTCGCGAACGCCGGCGACGGCGAGACCGCCGGCGCGCAATTGCCCGCGGAGACGCTCGACACTCTCCCGCCCACGCGCCGCCACGTGTTCCGCAAGCGCCTCGGCCGCGGCCGAACGGACCTCGTCTTCCCGCGACCGGATATCGAGACGGAGGACCGAGACGACCTTGCGTTCCAGGTCCTTCGGAAGCTCATCCTGCAGGAGCGGCACGATCACGTCGTCTCCGGCGAGAAAAACGTACTCGGCGCGGTCTTCGGCGACGATGCGGTGGAGAGCCTCGACGACTTCTTTGGCGTGGTGAAGGTAATGATCCTCGACGTGTCGCTGGTAGCGCAGCTGGGACCAGCCGCCGACGTCGGTGCGCGACACTTTTTCGCTCGCGAGCTCTTCCCGATCGATCGTCCGGCCCCGCCCGAAGACATAGATTCGGGCGTGGTTCGTGTTCGCGAGGACGACGGCATGGCGTGGATACCGATCGACGACGCGCGCGAGCGGGTAGAGGTGCGGCCGGTCGCCCACGGTCAGACGGTGGCGCTCGATCGGCGCATCGAGCTGGAGCGCCTCGAAGAAGTCGGCGGCCGAGCACGCGAAGAGGGCGATTCCATTCGCCGAAGCCCGAACCTCATCGGAGACGTAGCGCTCGATCCGCGCGACGTCCTGCTCGAAGCTCTCGCGTTCGGCCGAGCGAAGCTCGAAATCCTTCACGCGACCGCGCAAGTCTTTGCGGAGGAACGCCGCGTAGTTGTCCTTCCCCCGGTTGTCCGGCTGGGCGTTCAGATACAGGCTCAAGACGGGAAATCGAACGGCCGCCCGTCGGCCGAGGCGATCCAGAGCCTCGGCGAGCGAGGGGGTCGCTGTCTGCATTTCCATCGCGGTTCCTTTCTCGGTCAACTGGGGAGCAAGCGGTGTGCCCGGATCCGCGGAAGGGCCGGAACGATAGAATCCGCCTGCCGACTCGACATCTCCGAAACGGAGCAGCGCATGAAGAAGTCCGTGCCTCGTTCGATTCTCGTCGTCCTTTTTCTCGCCGCCGCGCTCGCTCCGACCGGCTGCATCCGGAAAGCGAAGCCGGCCAGCCCTGCGGGCTTCATCCCCCCCGAGAATCTCTCGCAACCCACCGACCTCCCGTTCAGCATCACTACACCGAGATCTACATCGCCCCCTGGAATACCGAGTATCTCCGCAAGATGACGTGGTGGGAAAAGATCGAGCGGGGGGAGAAGATCAAGGAGGACGCCAGGGAGCTCGCTGCCTTCGCGCGGCTCACTTTCCAGGAGGCCTTTCGCAACGATCGGAAGCACCGCTTCAAGGTCGTCGAGGAGCCCGGTCCGAACACCTTGATCGCGGAATTCGCGTTGACGGAGGTCGTCCCGAACCGGATCGTCTTGAACGCGCTCGGTTACGCGGCCGGCCCGGTCGCGGGACCCGCCGGCAGCGCCGCCGCGAACCTCGAGACGGCCACGACGAAGTCCACGGTCGCATTCGAGGGCCGCATGAAAGACGGTGAGACGAAGGAGGTCGTCGCGTTGTTCGCGGACCGCGAGTCCCAGAAGTACTCGCCGGTCAACGTCAAGGACCTGACGTGGTACGGCCACGCCCGCAGCATCATCCGCGAGTGGGCCGATCAGTTCGTGAGGATGGCGAGCAAGGCGCCGACCGAGATCATCAAGGATTCGCCGCCGTTCGATCTGCGGCCCTGGTAAGCCTCGCCCACTCCTTCCATCGGCGGAACAGCTCTTCGGGCGTCAGGCCAGTCTCCAGGCGGAGCGCCTCGGCGAGCCCGCGTCCGGTTCCGAGATCGCGGACGACGCACGCTACCGATCCGGCGCCGTGTCGCTCCATCAGGTACTCGATGACCGCGAGCGCTTCCGCGTAGTTCGCCCGGGCCGCCGCCCGGTCTCCTCGCCGGGCCAGGTTTCCTTCCATTTCGGCGAGAGTACGCGGGGAGCGCTTCTTGAAGATGTCGTGGATCTCGCTCCGGGTGATCCTCTTGCCTTCCCACCACTGAGCGAGGCCCTCGTGCAGCCAGCCCGGCGCCAGATCGGCCGAGGCATAGCGGACGAAAGCGTGCGCGAGCTCGTGGGAGAGGACGGCGGCGAGGTCCCCGGTCAGGCCGCCATCCGGATCGACCGAGACCCGGATCTTGCCGTCGAACACGCCGGAGACCCAGTCCGGCGCCGAGACGAGCGAGAAGTACGCGCGGCCGGCGTAGAGAACGACGACCTGCGACGCGGGCAGTCGCGTGCCGAAGAACTCGGCCTGCTCCACATAGTCCGCGGAGAGGCGCTGCGCCACGCGCGTGACCGTCGCCTCCGGGATCGAAGGATCCCAGTAGAACGAGAACTCTTCGCCCGAAAGGGAGTTCTGTCCCGCGGCGACGGACTGCTCCCGCCGCACGCGCGCGAGCTGTTGCAGAATCTGCGGATCGTCGCCGCCGAGGCGCTGGTACTGCTCCCACGCGAGCGCGGCGTCCTCCAGCCGGTGCAGGGAGTCGTAGACCTCCCCCAGAACGCGGTAGATCTCGGGCGGCGAGCGCGCCGACTGCTGCTCGGCCAGCCTCAGGTAAAAGGCGGCGGCGTCGAAGTTCTCCAGCCGGACGTCGGCGAGCGTCAGCTCCGCGAGCGCGAGCCCGTTCTCCACGTCGAGGCCGTATGCGCGTTCGAGAAGCTCGGTGGCGCGGCCCGGATCGCCGCGGGCGAGATACGCCGCTCCCGCTTCGGTGAACTCCTTCGAGAGCGTGACTGCAGCGGCGCTTCCGGCGGGGATGTCGGCGGCCCGGCGGAAGAGATCCGCCACGCGCCGCTCGAGATCGGCCGGGGGAGGAGGGATCTGGGCCAGGATCGTCTCGGACGCCAGCGCGGCGAGCGTGAGGAGCACGATCGGAAGCGCGGCGATCACTCGTCGCGGGATGAAGGTGCCCCGACCGGTCAGAGGATCTGGAAGTGCGCTTCGGTCTCGAGCGGGGCGCCCTTTCCCCCGGAGTCACGGAAGATCACCAGAAGCGAGTAGTTTCCGGGAGGCAGGGCCTTCGGAGCGAACTCGACCAGCAGCTTCGAGAGACCGGTCGCGTCCGGGGCGGTTCTCCCGATCACGGAGAACTGCGCGGGCGCCGAAGCGTGTCCCTGCGCGTCGCGGATCCGGGCTTCGAGCCGAACGAGGGGCGCGCCCGGATCGGCGGCCGCCGAATAAAGGAGGAGACAGAGGCGCGTGGTCTTGCCCGAAACGAGCTGAGGTCGCAGCTGCGGGATGAAGAGATCTCCGGCGAGCTCGAAAGGCTCCGAGCCCGGCTTCGTGGCCGGCGCCGGGTCTTTCAGACTGATGCCGGGTCCTCCCGCGCTGAAGAAGAGCGGGGGCAGGGCTCGAAGGGCGCGCGTTTCGGCCGGCTCGGGCACGTCGAGACGGACCACCTGGAACGCGAAGCGTCCTCTTTCCTCGTCGCGCACGAACGAGCGAATTCGGTACTTCCCCGGTGCCAGACGGAGGCTCCCATAGTAGCGGAAGGCGCCCTCGCGCAGCCGCGGACCGTCCCGCGCCACGTCGATCGCGACCGATCGCGAAAAGAAGTCCGCCAGCCTCCCCTGCTCGTCGACCGCGTAGACGTAGAGGCCGAGCGTGAGCTTCTCGGCCGGCGGCGGCGGGAGCAGCTCGCGGCCGGGCACCTCGAGCAGCACCGGAACCCGGCTGATCGGCTCTTCGTTGAGAGCCATCACCAGCACGTCCATCGGAAAGTCGCTCTGCTTCTTCTCGTGCGTGATCACGTCCGCCGCCGTCAGCGCGCGTTCGAGCGGCGAAAGGGAGCGGAAGATCCGCGTCTCGTAGTAACCGGCCCGCGCGGAGACGTGCGCGCCCTTCGTCTTCACGCGGACTTTCAGGACGTGGAACTTTCCTTCCCCCGCGGACTTCGTCGGCCGAAACGTCAGAACGTAGGTCAGGCTGGTCTTTTCGGCCACGCGCCGGAGCTGATCGCCGAGATCGTTGCCGTTGCGGAGGAGCTCTCCGCCGGTTCCCTTCGCGAAAGCGAACAGGGCGTCTTCGCCATGGGACCGCCCCACGGGCGCGCCCACGGTCACATCCCCGTCGGCCTTCAGTCCCCCGATGTCGATCGGATACACCACGCAGTCGGAGCGTCGGAGAAGCGTCAGGGTGTCGTCGAGCTGCCGCTGCAGTGCCGTGTTCGAAGAGCGCCGGTCCAGATCGACCGCCCAGAAACGGCCGTCCAGGATCGCGTCGTTGTCGGTCATCGTCTCTTCGTGGGAGCGTTCGCGCGCGATCGATCCGACGAGAAGCCGACCCTCGAAACCTTCCGAGAAGTAGATGATCGTCTTTCTTCCCTGGACCGAGTTCAGGGCGTTGGCGAGCGAGCTCATCCCGGTCAGGTGCTGCGAAACGCGGTTCTCCGAATAGTTGTCCGCGCTCTTTCGGGCCATCACCGTGTAGATGCGCGCCGACCCCGGATCGATCTGGCTCAACGCGCCGGCGACTCTCTCTCCCGCTGCGTCCGTGGTCAGGAACGGGTCGCCCGGCGCGACGGCGGCAAAAGAGAGCGGATCCACGTTGCGCTCCTCGGTATGGGGCAGGCTGAGCCGTCGAACCGCCGCGCGCAGCTGGGGCCGATCCCCCGTGAAGGTGATGAGGAGCTTGGCACCCTGACCGATCGATGTGGTGGCCACCGCGGCGAGGTCCTCCGGAGCCATCCCGGTCTCGAGAAAGCGGATCGCCGCGTCGCGTGCTCGTGCGATCTCGGTGGCCGTCGAGAACGAGAGATCGAAGAGCAGGAGGAAGTGGCGTCGACCGGCCGCGGGAAGCTCCGCCGGAGGAACGTTCGACTTCTTTGCGAGATCGATCACGTCGACGGAAGTGATCGACTGTCGAACTCCGTCGTCTTCCACCTCGAAGTCCGACGCCGCGAGCCCCCCGACGGGTTTACCGTCGCGCCCGAGCACGTTGACGGGAACTTCGACGAGCGTGACTTCCGCGTTTTCGCGGACGACCGGCTGTGGTTTGTCGGCCGCCGCTGCAGCGGTTCCGATCGCGAAGCAGAGGAGCGAGATCGCGACTTTCAGCCGCACTGAGGTCACCCGAATTCCCCCTGCAAGGCTATACCGATTCGGTCCGGCGTGCACGCTTGCGACGCCCGAATCGCCCTCATTTTGCGGGTGGCAGCGCGGCAAGCAGCCGGCGCGCCCGGGCGACGTCGGACGCATACAGATTTCCGGAGGCCCGCGCGACGAACTGTGACAGCGCGTCCCTCTGCTCCCCGACGTCTCCGCGCTTGGCGGCGACGACGGCGATGTTCATCCAGGCGTCGAGAAGGCCGGGTTCGAGCTCGACCGCGCGTCGCCACGATGCGATCGCTTCGGCCGATCGGCCTCCCTGCTCGAGGAGCACGCCGCGGGCGTTCCAGGCTCGCGGGAGCCGGTCGTTCGCGGCCAGGGCCTTCTCGAGGGCATCGCGCGCCGGACCGGCGCGGCCGAAGTTCAAATAAGTGATTCCGACGTTCTGCAGCGTCACCGGATCGTTCGGTCGGAGGCGCAGGGCGGAGTCGAACGCCGCCATGGCTTCCGGCAGCTGTTTCGCGCGCGCGTGGACGATACCGAGCGCATTCCACACGTCGGGGTTTTCGCTCGCCGAAGAAGTTTCGAAAAGCGCGAGCGCTTCCCGCGAGGCGCCTCTCTCGGAGTAGAGAAGCGCGAGGCGGCTCGCGAGTCGCTCGTCGAGCAGGTTTCGGCGCCGCGCGTCCTCCAGCGTTCGCACCGCCGATGCGACGTCGCCCTTCTGGACCTGAAGGAAGGAAAGGTACTCGTATCCCGTGGGCATCGAGGGCCGCTCGAGGACGGCGTCCCGCGCCAGCCGCTCCGCCTCCGCGAGCTTCCCGGCCGAATAGAGATCGACCAGGTCGTGGAGCTTTCCGTCGAGCTCGACCAGGCGCTTCGGATCGTCCTCGACGGTGTAATGCTCCTTCTGCGGAGCCCGGCCGCCGAGATAGCCCAGGCTCCGGAGCTTCGCGGCCGTCTCGCTCGAAGCGGACGACCATGAGGGAGTGCCGATCTCTTTCGAAGAGGGCAGGAGCGGGCGCAGAGCCCGGACGACGTCGGTCTTCTGCGGGACCAGGTTGCGGCGCTCTTCCCGATCGGAGCGGAGCTCGTAGAGCTCGGGTAGAGGCAGGTCGATGAACTTGTATCCATCCTTCATCACGCCGAAAAGGGGCGCCCAGCCGCGCTCGAGAGAGGTCGAGAGCGCTTCGAAGTAGCAGTCGACACCCGCGCGGTCGCGCCGCGAGAGCAGAGAAATTCCCGGGAGATTGCGCGGAATCGGGAGCCCGACTGCTTCGAGAACCGTCGGGAGGATATCGACGTGCCGGGCCATCGAAGCGTCGAGCGCGTGCGGGAGTCGCGCTCCGCTCCAGAGCACGAGCGGGACGTGGAGCGTCGCCTCGTACGCGAAGAGGCCGTGGGTTTTCTCTCCATGGTCGCCGAGCGCCTCGCCGTGGTCCGAGGTCACGACGAGGAACGTCGGGCCGGTCTTCGATTCGATCTCCTCCACCAGCGGCGCGAGCGCCCGATCCACGCCGGCGACTTCTCCGAGATACGGGTCCGCGACGTACTCCGTGTCGAACGGAGGAGGGGGGCGGTAGGGAGCGTGACAGTCGTAGAGATGAATCCAGAGGAAGCGGGGGCGGCCGGCGGCGGCGGCGTACCAGCTCTGCGCGGCCGCCAGGACGTCGGAGGCGCGCCGCTCGGGCAAGACGAACTGGTCCGACTCGAGACCTTCCGGATATCGCTCGTCGTAGACGTCGAAGCCCCGCGCCAGGCCGAAGCGCGAGTCGAGAGGAAACCCTCCGATGAACGCGCCCGTCGCGTACCCCTTCGCTTTCAGGAGGGTCGCGAGCGTCGGGAACGAATCGGCAAGACGGAAACCTTCGTTGTCCCGCACCCCGTGCTGGTACGGATAGAGACCCGTGAGGATGTTCGCGTGCGAAGGGAGCGTGACGACGTTGTGGGCGTGCGCCTCTGTAAAGACGATCCCTTCCGCCGCCAGACGGTCGAGGTTCGGCGTCGATACGCGCGCGTTACCCGCGTAATGGGGCGAATCTGCGCGAAGCGTGTCGATCGTCACGAGGATGACGTCGGCGCCGCGAAGCTCCGCGAGTTTCGGCGGCGGCGGAGACGCACGGCGACACCCGATCAGACCGGCCGCCAGGAGAGCGATCGACGCGATCGCGCGCGCGAGGCCGGTTCGCGCGGCGCCCGGGGACTTCACTTCATCGCTTTGAGGATTTCCCTCGCGGTGTCCGCGTCTTTCCCGGAAGGATCGAGCTCGAGCGACTTCTGGAGGTCGGCCTTCGCTTCCGGCAAGCGCTTCAACTGGTATCGGGCGAGTCCCCGGTAGTAGTAGGCCTCGGCGAGGTCGGGTTTCTTCGCGATCGCCTTGGTGAAGTTCTCCTCGGCCTCCGTCGGCTTCTTCTTGTTGTAGAAGAGAATTCCCAGGTTCAGGTATGGCGCGGGCGACGTGATGCGCTCGTCCGGCACCTTCGACAGGGCCTGCTGGCCGGCGTCGAGATTCCCCTTCTGCAGCTCGAGCTCCGAGATCATCAGCCAGGCGGCCTGATTGGCCGGGTCTTTCTCGACCGTCTGCCGGGCGTATTTCAACGCCTCGTCCGGCTTGTTGTCGAAGTAGTAGACGAGCGCAAGGTTAGAGAGGAGCGAGACGTTGTCCGGCAGCTCCGCCAGCGCCTTCAGGTAGTTCGCCTGCGCCTCCGCGTAGTTCTTCGCCTTTGCTGCCTCGTTCCCCTTATCGAGGGCCTGGGCCGCCTCCTTGGAGACGGCCTTGCCGCCGACGGTGATCGGGGCCTCCTGCTGCGGAGCTGCCGCCTGCGCCTTCTCTTCCGCCTCCAGTTGGATCGCCATCGGCGGGATGCGGGTGATCTCGCTGACGGTGACCGAGATCTTGCGCGACTGATATCCCGGAGCGGAGACGTCCAGCTCCCAGCTGCCGCCGTTGATTCCAAGAATCGCCCAATGCCCCTTCTTGTCGGTCTTGAGGTCCGGCCCGGCACCTTCGAGCCGCATGGCGACGGTCGCCCCCGCGATCGGCTCTCCTTTCGGACCCGCGACGGTCCCCTCGAGGCGTCCCTTCCCCTGATGCCACCCCTGTCCGAAAGCCGCGGCGGCAAGTGAGATCGAGAGCGCCGAGGCGGCGAGTGTCCTGTTCCACTTCATGGCCCGGTCCTCCGGGGACAGAGTCGAGTCTGTCCGCCCAAAAGAAAATCCCCGCCGGGAAAATCCCGGCGGGGACGAAAGATATCCCGATGCGGGGTCGCTCGCTAGAAGCTGATTCGGGCTCCGAAGCGAAGGACCCGGGGGTTTTGGATCGTCAGGATGTCCCCGATCGTGCCGACCGGTCCGCTCGCGTCATAGTTGCGCAGCAGGATCGTGTTGTCGTTGAAGACGTTGAACATGTCGACCACGAGGGTAACGTCCGCCTTCGGCGTGATCGGCAGGACCTTCTGGGCCGACAGGTCCAGCTGGTAGACATTCTTCAAACGGTGCGCGTCGGCCTTGCCGAGAGCGACCGACCGCTGACCCCATCCGTCGCCCGGGTCGGTGAAGATTGCGTAAGGAACCGGGTACCCCTGCCGTCCGAAGAAGCTTCCCGAGACGCTGAAGTTCCAGGGCAGCTGATAGAGGCCGCTGATGTTGAACGCCCACTTGGCGTTGATCCAGGTCGTCCCGTTGTAGTCGTACGCGATGTCTCCGTCGGCGCAGCTGTTGCCGCGGCCCTGGGCTCCTTCCCAGATGCCCGCGTAGCTGCCGACCTGGTTGGTCGGATCGAGACAGCCCTTAGCGACGCTGTTGACCTTCTGCTTCCAGTCGGACCAGGTGAACGAGCCGTGCGCCATCCAGCGGTTGGACAGCCGCTTGTTCAGCTGCAGCTCGACGCCGTCGTAGCGGGTCTCGTACCCTCTCCGGTTGGTTTCGAAGGTTCCGTAACTGTACGCGTTCGCAATCGCCTCGTTGAAGAGAGGATTGTCATCGCCGTTGGCCAGAGCCGACGTCAGGGCGGCAACGGAATAGATCGGCCCGGTGAATCCGATCGAGTTCCCTTGATTGTCGAAACCCTCTTCCCCGTTGTCGAACAGCATGAAATCGGAGTTGCTCAGGCAGTGGGCGCTGTTGTCGAGCGCGACCGGGCAGGTCCAGATGGTGTCGAATCGGTTGCGGTGGGTATAGGTGAGCCCGACCACCAGCTCCGGCAGCACCTGATGGTCGATGCCGACCATGAACTCGTCGGTCTTCGGCGGCTTCAGATTGCGATCGATCTGGTTGACCGAGATCGCGCTCCCCGGGTTGGTCTGATCCACTCCGATGAAGTTGACCGGGCAGGTCAGGCAGAGCTCGTTGCGCTGCACGTGATTGTCGTGGTTCAGGTCGTTCCACGAGTACTGAATCGTCGGAAGGCCGGTGTTCGAGCCCTGGAGTCCCGTCGGGTTGGTCGTGGCGACCAGGCTCGTCGCGATCCCGTCCGCGAAGCGCGAATAGGAAGCGCGCAGCAGAGTCGTCTTCTGGGCGCCCAGAGCGTACGAAATGCCGAGGCGCGGCTGCCACGCCTTGAGCGTGAAATCTTCCCCGCCGCCCGGGTAATTCAGGGCCGGGAGCAGGTCCGGGAACGCCGGATTGGCACCGACCAGGCTCGGCCGGTTGTTTCCCTTCGAGGTGTCGTAACGGACTCCGGCGTTGATCGTCAGGTTGTTCGTCGTCATGGTGTCGCTCAGGAACCCGCCCGTGATCTTCAGGTCCTCTCCCTCCTGGACCGCGCGGGTAATGTTTGCAGTCAGGGGGAAGTTGGGGTTGTGGCTTGAGATCACCCGCTCGTCGCCCCACACCTCGTCGCCCGGGATGATCCGGGTGTGGCCGGAGCGGAACTCGATGTGCGCGGCACCGAGCTTGAACTCGTGGCCCAGGGGGCCGGTGGTCAGGAACGAAGTCAGCGTCCCCTGGACCTGGTGCTGCGGCCGATAGTTGTCGTCGAAGTAGAAGGACCCGTGGTACACGCGGGCCGCGTCCCGGAACATCTCCGCGTTTAGACCGCCCTGCGGGGTCAGGCTGAACGGCGTCAGCGTGTACGAATAGGCCGCGGCGAGAATCAGGTTCGAGCTGAAGACCTGCGAGTCATCGATCTTCTCGACGTGCGACGGACCCGCCTGGTTCCAGCTCGTCTCGGGCGGACGCGTCGGACCTGCGCTCCGGCCCTGCTTGGTCTTGTTCCCGCGGAAGTAAAAGAGAGTCAGCGCGTTCGACTCGATCGGCTGCACGTTGATCTTCGCGCTGTAGTCCTCGAGCTGCGTGTTGTCTTTGCCGCCGCCCGCGGTCGTCGTCTTGATGTCCGTGCGGCCGAAGCTGCCCCACAGCCAGACGTGGTCGCGCCAGGCCGGACCGCCCACCTCGACCCCGTAATCCTGGACGTTGTCGATGCGGTTCGTGCGCGTGATTCCCTGGTCCCTCGCCTCCTGCGGGAGGTTGAAGGCTTCGGTTTCGACGGGCGTGTCATAAATCCGGGCGGAACCGTGGATGTCGTTACTCCCGCGCTTGGTGATCATGTTGATCGTCACGCCCGGCGTCGCGATCGACGGGTCCGAGCCGCCCGTCGTCATCTGCATTTCCTGGAAGGCGTCGAAGTCGTAGTACGTCGGGGAACCGCCGGCCGCCGCCAGGTCCGTGATCGAAATGCCGTCGATGTTCCACGCCGTGCTTCCGAAGTTGGTTCCCTTCCCGGTGAACACGCTCTGCTGGCCGTTGTTGTTGGACCCCGTGATCACGTTGTCCGTCAACACGCCCGGCGTCTGCTGCAGAATCCC
>QHVV01000096.1 GCA_003222385.1 Acidobacteriota bacterium | reverse complement strand
CCCGGATGCTCCGAAAAAACGTCGCCGATCGTCGGGTCTTCGCGCCGCCCGGGCCGCGATCGTCGCAGGGAACCGGGGAGTCACCGGACTCGCACGCGATCGATTCGCGGCTCGCTCTACAAGAGGCGCTGGACGAGCTCTCGGCGGGATGCCGGAAACTGCTGCTCGCGTACTATTTCGAAGGAAGGAGCCTGCGCGAGGCCGCGGACGTCACCGCGCGGGCTTACTCGGGAGTATGGAAAACGATCGATCGCTGCCTGAAGAAGCTCCGGCAATGCCTGGCGTGACAGGGAGCCACCCGACCGATTTCGCGTTGCTCCTGTACATGGCGGGCGAGGCCGAGGAAGCGGAACGGGATCTGATCGGCCGCCACGTGGAAGCTTGCGAACGCTGCCAGGTCTCCCTGGACGAGATCCGCCGTGTCGACGCGGGTTTTCGGGAGCTCGCCGAAACGCGGCCGTCGCGGCCCGACGAAGACGGACTCGAGCTTCCCCCGGGAGACCCGTTCGGGAAACGGCCGGATTTTCCTGCCCCGCGAAAAGAGCGGGTGACCCGGGAGATTGCGGATCGGGCGCTCGCGGCGTCCGAAAAAGCCGGCGAGAAGGTCGCCGCCCTCCTGGAGTCCGCCCGCGGAGCTGGCGGGGAGCTCGCGCAGAGACTTCGTTCTGTCGATCTCTCCGAAGCGACGCCGCGCTATCTGCTCCTCTACGCCCTGGAGGCAATGGGGCGCCGGCTCGTGGAAGACCCGGCGGCGTCTCTGCGATTCGCCAAGGAGACTCTCGACAGACTCCGGTCCGAGCCTGTCGGCGGACCTTCGGATGCCGAGACCATGGTCCCGCTGGCCATGCTCATCGGACAGGCTCACCTGCTCGCGGGGCAAACGTCGAACTGGACCGGCGAGCTCGAAAAAGGCAGAGAGCACCTGGAAGCGGCTTACCGGTCTTTCTTGGAATCGAGCGACGAAATTCGGCTCGCTTTGACCGAATACCACGAATCGCAGAGACGTTCGTTCGGCGGTCGGCCCGCCGAAGGGCTCGTCCTCGTCGGCCGCGCGAGCCGGACGTTCCGCACCTACGGCCTCGAGGACTGGATCGCGCGCGCCCGCGGCGCCGAAGGAATCGCGCTCTCTCTGCTCGGCCGCGACGAGGAAGCCGCGGAGTGCTTCCGCGACGTGACGCCGGTTTTCGAGAGTCGAGGAATGTGGACAAACTACGTCTCGGCCGTCAACAGCCTCGGCACGTCCCTGGCGAGGCTTGGTCGTGTGGCCGAAGCGCGCCGGGAATACTCCCGGGCGTTGAAGAAAGTCTCCCGGAAGGAATATCCCGCTCTTCTTGCAGCCATCCGCTACGGCCTCGCAAGCCTGCTGTTCTCCGCCGGCCGATATGCCGAGGCGGCCAAAGCCTTCGGCCAGGCCGGAGCGGTCTTCCAGGACCTCCGCCAGGTCGGGGACGCGCTGATGTCCTCGCTCTCCGAGATCGAGAGCTGGGCCCGCAGCGGCGATACCGCTCGCGCTTTCCATCGCCTGGAGATCTTTCGAGCGGAGGTCGACCGGCGTGAGGCCCTCGATCCGTTCATCGTGGGCCAGCTCGAGGAAGCGCTCTCCGGGCGCGAGCCCGACTTCGAGAAGGTCGCCGAGCTGCGCCGCCGCGCCGAGGAGATATTGCGGGAGAACTTGAGGGCCGCGTCCGGCTAGCTTTCGCGCTCGTCCGCCCGATTCCCTGTCCCAAAACGTCCCTCCTTTCGCCACTCCATAACCGAGGAAGCTGAGAGAGCGCTCTCCATCCGCTTCCGGGACGGCCGAAGCCGTCGAGGAGGTCGATGTGAGAAGGACCCTGTGCGCGATTTCCCTGGCTCTGCTCTGTTCGACTCTCGTCCCCGCAGCGTCCACGAGCCGGCCGGCCGGAGGCGGTCCTCGGCGGGTCGCCCGACCCGCCACGGCGAGCGGGTTTCAGCCGAGTCTCGCGCTTCGACTCTGGAAGAGCTGGACCGGCGGTTTCCGCACGATGGACAACCCTCCGCCGCTGCCGACGCCCACGCCGGTGCCCGATCTTCACACTCCGATACCGGACTGAAGCGCGCGAGCGTCGAAATTCCGGCGTGATCGCGGGCCGATCTCGCTACTGGACTCCGCGCGCGGTCGTCGAGGTCTCGCTTCCCGGGAAGCGGACCGGGAGGCCCATCTCCCGGATCAGGTTGTGGGCGTGGTCGACCGCGTCCATGACCCAAAGCATGTATCGCGTGTCGACATGGATCGTGCGGGTGACCTCGGGAAGGACCAGGTAGTCGGAGCCCATGGCTTCGTAGTTCCCGTCGAACGCGAGGCCGGCGAGCTCGCCCGAAGCGTTCAGCGTCGCGGAGCCTGAGCTTCCGTTGGTGATGTCGCCGCTGGAGAGAAAGTCGACCGGCACGTCTCCCAGCTCCGGATCCACATAGGGACCGAGCTTCCGGGTGCGCGAGGCGGCGAGCAGGAGCGACGGGCTGTCGAACGGATCCTGCCCGGTCTCCTTCTCCACGATCCCGTGCAGGGTCGTCTGCGCGGCGTACTGAATCGAGTCGCGCGGTGAATAGCCTTCGACCTTCCCGAACGAAACCCGCAGCGTGCCGTTGGCGTCGGGATACACCCGCCCCTTGCGCAGCTTCTGGAGCAGCGCGACGTAATCCGGACGGAGACGCATCATCGCTCCGGCGATCTCGTGGTCCCGGCTCTCCTTGTCGTCCAGGGTCGAGCGCAGCCCCTTCGCGAAGACGATCATCGGATCCTTCCGCGCCTCGAGCTGCGCGCGGGTCTCCTCGAACATGGCCGAGCGCTCCCGGGCGTCCGCGATCTTCGTGGAGCCGTAGAGGCGGTCGAGGAGCTTGTCGACCGCCGCCGAGGTCTCGCGCTCGCCGGTCGAAGCCAGAGCGTCGTCGATCGCCGCGATGCGCTCGCCTTTCGGAAGCTTCGCCGCTTCGATCAGAAAAAAGCGCAGACCGGCGCGGTCGCTTCCCGGCTCGATCGTGCGCTGGGCCCGGGCCACTCCCGCCTTCAGCCTCTTCCAGTCGCGCTCCTGGTATCCGGTCGTGCGTTCGATGTCGCTCTTGGGGCGCTCCCCCGCCAGCCGCCAGAGAGTGTTGGCCTGGGAGAGCATTGGCGAAGCGGTGAAGAGCCATTCCAGGACGGCGTCCCGTTCGCGTGTCTTCATCTGAACCGAGTTCCACCGCGCGATCTCCGTGAGACCCTCCTCGTGCCGGCGCCTCGCCGCGGGGTCGCCGGCGACGAGTGTCGCGAGCTCCTTTTCCTCGGCCTTGCGCTGATCGATGAGCTTTGCCCTCTCGAAGGCCTCCAGCGTTCCCTCGTACTTCTTCAGGTAGTTCTCGAGGCTCCTCAACCGCGCGGCCGCGCGGATCGCCACGTCCTTGTTCGCCTTTCCGGCCTCTTCGAGGATCCGGATGAGCTCCTTGCGGTATCGGATCGACTGCGGAAGATCGAACGCCTGCGCTTCGCGAACCTCGTCCGCGAGCTCGTACCGAAAGGTCTTGCCCGGATAACCGATCGTCATCATCAGGTCGCCCGGGTCGACGTCCGCCGTCGAGACCTTGAGGAAGTGCTTCGGCCGGTAGGGCACGTTTTCTTTGGTGAAGTCGGCGGGTTTGCCGTCGGGCGCGACGTACGCGCGCAGGAAACCGAAGTCGCCGGTGTGTCGAGGCCACATCCAGTTGTCCACTTCACCGCCGTAGTTGCCGATCCCGCGCGGCGGCGCGTAGACCAGGCGAACGTCGCGGATCTCGAGCTGCTTGACCCGCCAGTACTTCGACCCCTCGAAAAAGGACGGGACCGTGCAGCGCACGCCGCCTTCCCTCTCGCAGTCGCGCACGAGCTCCTTGCGGCGGCGCTCGACCCGCGTATACCGCTCGAGGTCCGACAGCTTTTCCCCCGAGCTCCGAAGAACTTGATCGGTGACGTCCTCGATCGACGTCGTCACCCAGACGCGCGCGTCGGGCGCGGCGGGGATCTCCTCACCCGGGGTTCTGGCGAGGAATCCGCTCTCGATGAGGTCCTTCTGCGGAGACGAGTTGTACTGCAGATAGCTGTAGACGCAGTGATGGTTGGTGACGATCAACCCCTGCGGCGAGACGAACGACGCGCTGCATCCGCCGAGCGAGACGATCGCCCCCATCGGGTCGCCGGTCAGGTCGGCGAGCCGGGCGGGGTCGAGCTTCAACCCCATTTTCGCGAGCTCCGGCGCGAGCTGCGGGACCTGCTGCGGCATCCACATTCCTTCGCCGGCGAACAGAGGGGCGGCGATCGAGGCCGCGAGCACGCCCATCCGCACTGCTTTCGATTTCACGGTTCCCTCCCCCGGCCCCGACGCCGGAGCCGCCATTCTATCCAGCCGTTTTCGGCGCCTCGAAAGGAGCGAAACCTTCGACCGGCCGGATCGTCTCCTCGATTCGGAGGGTGACTGCATGATCGCATCCGCCATCAACTTCGTTCTTCTGGCTCTTCTGACGGTTCTGCCCGCGGTGGGAGGGTCCGCCCGGGACAGCGGGTCGAAGAAAGACGTCCCCGAGAAGAAGATCGAGAAGAAGGTCGTCGTCACGACGGGCGACCACGGGGAAATGGTCGTCGACTCGGACTCCGACTCGGACGACCCGGTGGTCGTCCACGTCGGCCGCCGCGGTTTTCTCGGAGTGAGACTCGTCGAGATCACACCCGAGCTGCGCGCCCACTTTGGCGCGCCGCGGGACGCCGGCGTCCTCGTGGGCGAGGTTGATCCCGACACGCCTGCGGCAAAGGCGGGAATCGAGGTCGGCGACGTCATCACGGCGGTGGACGGCGAGCGGGTCGGATGGACCGGAGACGTCTCGAGCGGGATCCGTCGGAAAAAGGCAGGCGAGACCGCCCGGATCGACCTCGTCCGCGGGCGCGCCTCGCGCAGCGTCTCGGTCCAGGTCGAAGAGACGAAGGGCGAGCGATCGATCGACCTCGGCGATCTCGGGGACCATCTTCGGCGTCACGCCTGGGTGATGCCCGACCTCGAGAAAACCCGTCCTCTGCTCGGAGATCTCGAGGGTCTCTCGCGGATGCGCAAACGGATCGCAGAGCTCGAAAAACGGATGAGCGACCTCGAGAAGAGGCTCCCCGGCCGCTGACCGCAATGGGCCGGCGGGGCCCGATGAACCGCGGGCGAATGCCCGGGGAATTCTCCCGCCCATTCGGTGGACAATGAGATCCAGGTGATCCGGGACTGAGCGACCGTCGCGCCGCGATCGGGCTGCGGGCCCACTCGGGCTGGGCGGCGCTCGTCGCCGTCGGGGGAACGCCGCGCGCGCCCGAGGTGATCGACCGGCGGCGGATCGAGATCGCCGATCCGAAAATCACGGGCTCGATGCAGCCCTACCACGCGGCGGAAGGGCTGGAGCTCGACCGCGCGCGGAAGTATCTGGAGCGCTGCGAAGAGGGCTCGAGGTTGCGGGCTTCGAAGGCGCTCCAGGAAGTCCGGGACGATCTTCGCCGCGACGGGCGGGAGACCGTCGGATGCGGTCTCCTCCTCGCCTCGGGCCGGCCTCTGCCGCCGCTCGCGGAAGTGCTCGCCTCGCACGCCCGCATTCACACGGCCGACGGAGAACACTTCCGGGAAGCCCTCTCGACGGCGGCCGCGAGCCTGAACCTGCCCGTCGCCCCCGTTCCCGAAAAGGAGATCTGGGCCCGCGCGGCGGTCGACCTCAGGACGCCGATCGCCGATCTCGAGCGTCTCGTGAACGCGGTCGGAAAGACCGTCGGACCTCCCTGGACGAAAGACCAAAAGCTCGCGGCCCTTTCGGGCTGGCTCGTCCTCGCGGTTGCCTCTTAGGTTCTCGCGCTCGGCGAGCTAGTCGGGTTCCTTCGGCAATCCGACATTGCGGTAGATCTTCCACCCTCCGTCGGCCTGCCGCTTCCAGGCGGTCAGGTAGCGCCCGGCCCGCTGGGCCGGGCCGCCCGGCTTCGGTCCGAAGTGGAACTCCGAGTGCCCCCACTCGTACGCGAGATCGCCGTCGACCACGACCTGCTTCACGTCGACCTTCGTCGTCGTCGCCGGACCCGAGCGCTCGAAGAACGACCGCATTCCCGCCTCGATCGCGGCACCTCCCCGGCTGCACGTTCCGTCGGCGCCGATGTTCACCCCGTCCGCATCGAACGTCCCGGCGATCGCGGCCGCGTCGAGCGTCCGAAACGCTTTCTCCCAGGTCGCGTTGCCGGCATCGATCGCGCGCCGCACCTCCGCCACGGTCGCGCCTCCCGGAGCTCGAGAGGGCGGCGGCGCGAAGGAGAACATCGCCAGCGAAGCGAGGGAGACGAAAAGAAAAGATGACCGCTTCATGGGAACCTCCTCGTCGGGAATCCTAAGGCGCTCGCCGGCGGAAGGGGTGCGCCTCGGTGTTGAAGACGACCTTCTCGAGATCGAGCGTTCCCTCCGGCGCGAAGAGGAGATAGAGATATTTCAGCGTCTCGGCCAGGAAGTAGCTCGGCATCAGGTCGCCCTTCTCGCCGGTCACGACGTTCTTGAGCACGGTGTAACCCGAGTCGGTGCGACAGCGGGCAACGAGGGCCTCGAAGATCGCGCGGCCCATGTCGAGGTATTTCGGGTCCTTCGTGGAGCTGTACAGGTAATAGGCCGACTCGACGATCTCGGGCCGCAGCGGATATCCGGGAGACGTCACCTGCATCGTCCGATAGTCGAGGACTTCCGGCTCGATCCCGCGAAGTGTCCACATCCGGAAACACGACTCCTGCAGGTGTCGGGCGCGCCCGAGGTCCCCGGCCAGAACCAGCACCGCCGGAAGAAAAGCGTGCAGGGCGCCGAACTCGGTGGCCGTGCGCTCCCCCGTCGTCATGTCCACCTGCCCGTACCACAGCCCGTTTCCCGAGTCGTCGGCGAGCCGGTCGTTCAATGCGCGCAGGCTCTCGCGCGCCATTCGCCCGCAGTCGAGGTCGCCGAAGAGCGCCGCGCACTTGACGAGATACTCGTAATAGGAGTCGATCCCGCCGCCCACGTGGCTCGCGCGGCTCGTCCACTCGCCCGTCTCGACATCGATCTCCTCGCCGACGAGGCCGATCTTCGACCGACGCTCGAAGAGGGCGACGAGCGCCTTCTTCGCCTTCTGGAAGTAGACCGGCTTGTTCGCCAGGCGCGCGAGCGTGCCGAACTCGAGCACGAGCGTCCCGATCTCCGCCGGATTCGATCGGGCACCGCTCGTCCTGCCCGTCTTCAGGTTCACGAACATGTAAGGCATACCGGTCGGTGACTCGAACGCCGGGAGGAGCCGGGTTCCGAGGTCGTCGGCGAGCCTCAGGAGGCGCGGGTCGCCGGTCATCTCGTAACCGGAAAGCAGACCGCCCAGCAGGCGGATCGTGATCTCGAAGTTCTTGACCGAGACGTCTTTATCGAAGGAGAGCTGGTCGACGATCAACGTCCGCGCCTTGTCGGCGTCCTCGGCCAGGCCCATCAGGAGAAGCGTGTCCAGTGAATCCACGGGAGTCAGGAGAAGAGACTCGCTCCCGTACCAGTCGCGGGGGGCTCGGGTGAGCGGCTTCAACTCGTCGTGTCCCCACGCGTACCGCTCGTACGCCCGCCAGGAGAAGACGAGCTCCTCGCGGACACGGGCCGCGAGCGAAGCGCGGTCGCGAGCGCCCGGCGGCGCGGGCCGTTTGGATACCGAGCAGGAGACGGCGAGCCCGGCTGCGACGAGCGAGAGGAAGCCCGCGAGAGCTCGCTTGCTCGCGGTCACGCCTCCGCGGTCGCCTCGGTTCTCCGATACGCGGTGAGCGCCCACACGACAAGGATCGCCGCGCCCATCGCCAGATAGAACCGTTTCGCGGGAGAGCCCGGACCGTAGCCGGCGTACGACGGAAGAAGGAGCAGGGCGACCCCGACCACGAGCTCCACGATCCCGTGAAAGAAGAACGGTATCCGTTTCCAGATCCCCATCGGAAACCGGGTCAGGAGCGTCAGCAGCAGATGGAGCGAGTAGGCGATCGCGGCCGGCGAGCCTCCCAGGCCGATCGTCACCGGAGCGAGTACGAGGACGAGCACGAAGACGAGATCGATCACCCCGTGGATTCGAGGAGAGAGGATGCGCATTTCTTCCTCCGCGACGAGTCTAGCCGCTGGCCGGGTTTGCGATACCCTCGAATCGTTCCGGGAGGATGATGATGAAGAAATCCCGACTGCTCGCGGTCTTTCTGCTGCTGGTTCCGACGCTCGCCGCCGCCCAGGGAATCCGGCGCCGGGAACCGGCGGCGCCCGCCGACGCCGCCTCCGTCGACGCGATCGTGTCGGCCCTCTACGCTTCGGTCAGTCACGGGCCCGACGCGTCGCCGGACTTCGACCGGATGCGCGGGATCTTCCTCTACGTCGGGATGTTCGTGCCGCCCAAGCGCGCCGGCGAGGACTTCACGGTGATGGACGTGGACGCGTTCGCGGAGCGCTACCAGAAGGGCGTCGCCGCGCGGAAGGAAAAGGGGACGCCTGCGGCCGGTTTCTTCGAGCGGGAGATCTCGAGGCGGACCGACTGTTTCGGCAACGTCTGCCAGATCTTCTCGACATACGAGTCGCGCCACGCCCCCGCCGACGCGAAGCCATTCGAGCGTGGCATCAACTCGATCCAGCTCCTGCGGGACGGCAGCCGCTGGTGGATCGCTTCGGTCATCTGGGACGCGGAACGCGGCGAGAACCCGATTCCGGCCGATTACCTGCCGGCGGCGAAGCCGTAGAGCGCCGGTCTTCGATTACTTCTTCGGAGACGCCTTCTCGAAGAGGCTCTTGTACTGGCCGTAGCCCTCTTCCGCGAGCTTCTCCGCCGGGATGAACCGCATCGCCGCAGAGTTCATGCAGTAGCGCAGATGAGCGGGGGGCGGCCCGTCATTGAAAACGTGGCCCAGGTGCGAGTTGGCGTGGACGGAGCGCACCTCGATCCCTAGAAACCCCCCGAGCAGCCGGCCGCTATCCGGCTTGACGTTCCCTTTCTCGAGAGGCTTCGTGAAGCTCGGCCAGCCGGTGCCCGAGTCGTACTTATCGAGGGAAGAGAACAGCGGCTCGCCCGAGACGACATCCACGTAGATGCCGGGGCGCTCGTTGTTGAAGTACTCGTTGGCGAACGCTCGCTCCGTGCCCGATTCCTGGGTCACGTGGTACTGGAGCGGCGTGAGCGTCTTCTGCAACTCCGCGCTCGACGGTTTCCGGAAGTTGGCGGCGATCCAGCCTTTCTGCCTGGCCGCGTTCTGCGCCGGCGCGGCCAGCGCGAGCGCGAGGCCCGCCAGGATCGCGGCGGCGATCTTCGTCTTCACTTCTGGCCTCCCGCCGCTTCGCCCCAGATCTCTTTCAAGCGGGCGTCGCGGCCGCAACCCGTGCGGTAGCTGTGGTAGCGCACGGGGTTCTTCTTGTAGAAGTCCTGGTGATACTCCTCCGCCTGATAAAACGTGGAAGCCGGCACGATCTGCGTCACGATCTTGCCCTTGAACCGGGGCTCTTCCTCGAGCCGGGCTTTCGAAGCCTCCGCGGCTTTGCGCTGCGCTTCGTCCTTGTAGAAGATCGCGGAGCGATATTGATTGCCGTGGTCGCAGAACTGGCCGTTCGCCTGGAAGGGATCGACGTTGTGCCAGAAGATGTCGAGCAGCCTTTCGTACGTGATCTTCGAAGGGTCGTAGATCACCTGCACCGATTCCGCGTGCCCGGTGACTCCCGACGACACCTGCTCGTACGTCGGGTTCGGGACCTGGCCTCCGG
>QHVV01000095.1 GCA_003222385.1 Acidobacteriota bacterium | reverse complement strand
ACTTCCGTAAGATGCTGGCAGCGGTCGTCAGAAGGACAAGGGCAACGAGAGCTCCAGAGCCAAAGGAGAGCAAACCACAAGCGCTGGTTCAGCCCTCCCGCCGTCAGCGCGAAAAGCTCTTTCCGATGTTTTAGGAGGGCTTCGGCGACTCTTGGGGCGGGCGGCGGCGGTGCCACTCGGTATTCTCCTGGTACAGGCGGCCGAGGGTCAGAATTCGCGCTTCGTCCAGCGGGCGTCCAACAACCTGCAGCCCGATCGGCAGCCCGGCCTTCGAGAAACCACAGGGCATCGACAGGGCCGGCAGCCCGGCCAGGTTTCCTCCGGATCCGACGGGATCGGCGTAGGAAAACGCCTTCTCGAGGCTATCGGCCAGCGGCGCGGCCAGGATCGGCATGGTCGGTGAGATCAGCAGATCGTATTTCTCGAACATCTCGCCCAGCGCCAACTGGATCAGCCGTCGGGCCTGCATTGCGCGGACGTAGTCCACGGCACTGATGCTTCTCGCGGCGTCACCGGCCCACTTCGCGCCGGGCTCGACGAGTTCGCGCACCCGCCCGGAGGTAATCAGCGGCTCGAACGCCGCGGCTCCCTCGACCGTGATGATCAGGATCGCGGTCTCGTCGAAGGGGAGATCGGGCAGTTTCGCATCCGAAACGGTCGCGCCGAGGCTCGAGACCGCGCGGACAGCCTCCTCGAACGCGGCCTCGACCTCGCGGTCGTAGATCTTTCCGAACGCCGGTCGCACGACTCCGATCCGATACCCACGCGCGTCCGACGGCGGCGGCGCGGCGCTCCTGTCAGAGCCGACCGGTTCGGGGAGCGACGACGGGTCGGCGGGATCATGTCCGGCGATCGCCCCGAGGACCAGCCGGCAATCCTCCGCTGAGCGCGCCATCGGGCCGATCTTGTCCATCGTCCACGAGAGCGCCATCGCGCCGGTCCGCGGAACGAGACCGTACGTCGGACGAAGTCCCGTGACCCCGCCAAACGCCGACGGACAGAGGATCGAGCCCCAGGTTTCAGACCCGATCGCGAAACCGACCAGCGCGGCAGCCGTCGAGGATCCCGATCCCGAAGACGACCCGCAGCTCCATCGAGTGCGATCCCACGGATTGCGCGTGGCGCCGCTCGACGACGCGGATGGCGTGTTGTAGCCGAGGCCTCCTGCGAGCTCGATCATCGCGAGCTTGGCGACCAGAACCGCGCCCGCTTCGCGCAGGCGCCGGATCACCGTCGCGTCTTCGTCGAACGTCTGTCCTTGCAGCGGCCGCGCGCCCCATCCCGTCGGCACGCCCTTCGTCGCAAGGAGATCCTTGGCTCCGTAAGGGATGCCGTGCAGCGGACCGCGATACCGTCCCGAGGCGATCTCCCGCTCCGCGGTCCGGGCCTCCTCCAGCGCGCGTTCGCGCATGAGCGTCGCAACGGCGTTCAGAGACTTTCCGGTGGTCTCCAGGCGCGCGAGCGATGCCTCCGTCAGCGCGACCGGGGAAAGCTGCCGCGAGCGGACGAGGAATGCGGCTTCGGCGACGGTCCCGTCGAGCGCTTCATCGGGGCTCATTTCCCCGGTAGCTGCGGGCGAAAGACGAACGCCGGCTCCGTGCCCATCGGAATCTTCATTTCCCGGATCTTGTGCGCCGCGCTCCGCAGCTGACCAATGGACTTCGCGAGCAGCTTCCGTTCTTTCGGGGAAAGCGCAATCTTCGGCGACGTCCGACCCGGGGAATCTCCGGCGACCGGATTCGGCAGCGCCAGCGCCGCCGAGGCGGAAAGAACGAGCTTCGCCGCGGCGCGGCGGGTGATTCGGCGCGTCATGTGCGACCTCCGAGTGCGCGGGAGTCTATCCTTCGGCCCGCGAATGAAGAGCATTCTCTATCTGCACGGATTCGCCTCTTCGCCCGACGGGAGAAAGGTGACGGCTCTGAAAGCGCTCCTCGATCCGGATGCGTTTCGGATCGTCGCGCCGGACCTGAACGTCCCGTCGTTCCGGTATCTCGACTTCGCAGCGATCGCGCAGGCCGCCCTCGCCGCTGGGCAGCAGCAGGATCCCGCGGTCGTCGTGGGAAGCTCTCTCGGCGCCCTGGCTGCGCTGGAGGCGAGCCGGCTCGGCCTCGCGGCCCCTCTCCTCTTGATCGCGCCCGCCGTCGGGTTCGGACGGCGGTGGATCGAGAAGCTCCCGCCCGGTGATCCCCTCTCGTTTTTCCATCACGCCCGGGGCCGCGACATGCCGATCCACCGCCGGTTCTTCGAAGAACTGGCGAACCGGAAGAGCGACGCCGAGCCGCCGCCGGTGCAGGTCGTCGTCGTCATGGGGACTCGGGATGAAAGCGTTCCCTACGATCTCGTCGAGAGCGTCTGGGCCGGTTGGGAAGCCTCCGGCCGGCTCGCGTCCGGCTCCCGCTTCGTCGAGATCTTAGACGGCGATCACGGGCTGGTCGACTCCGCGGCGCGCATCGCCCGGGAGATCGTCGCGCTCGCCGGTGAGACGGCCGGCGATCGCTGACCGCCAGTCCGATTTTCGCGGCATAAGATCCGGCGCCGTGACGCGCGCGGGACTCGGCCTGTTTCTCCTCGAAGCGGCGGCGGGAACCGCTCTCCTGCTGCTGTTTTTCCCGCCGAAGACTCTCGGAAAGGGGTTTTTCTCCCTTCACGGGGCGATCGCCTTCGTGCTGATCGGCCTCGCGCTGCTCCTGCACCCCACGGGGCTTTCTCTCACGGCGGGGGCGGCGAGCGCCGGGCTCCTCGCCGCGTACTCTCTGTCGGCCCACTCGGGTCGAGCGGCTCTCGCGCGGCCCCTCCTTCTGGGCGGAGCTCTCGGCGCGCTCCTGTCGGCGGGACGGGTCGCTTTCCTCGCGCCGCTCTCGCCCGGAAGCGGATGGACGATCGCGAGCGCCGCGGTCGGCGGACTCTTTTTCGGAGCCGTCCTCCTCACGATGAACCTGGGGCACTGGTACCTGGTATCGCGCGCTCTCCCGTTCCAGCTCCTGGCGCGCGGGGCGGCGCTCTTCGCGGCGTTCGCCGCGGTTCGCGCGGTTCTGCTCGGCGCGGCGATCGCGGTCAATCCGCGGCCGGAAGGCCTGGAGGCCCTTCTCTCGCTCGACCGGGACGCGCTGTTCTTCCTGTTTCGCGTGGTGTGGGGTCTCATCGGGCCACTCGCGCTCTCGTATTTCATCTGGCGAACCGCGGAAATGAAGTCGAACCAGGCAGCGACCGGCCTTCTCTACGTGGCGCTGGTCTTCGTCCTGATCGGGGAGCTTCTGTCTTCGTACCTGACGGTGGCGACGGGATTCCCCGCGTAACGTCGGCGTGCGCGCCCGTCACTACTGCCCGACCTGCGTCCGCGCCCGCGAGCATTCTCCGTCGGAATCGGGAGACTTCCGGTGCGAGTCGTGCGGCGAGCCTTACTCCGCAAACTTCGGCGGAACGGCGCCGGACGGCTCGATCGAGCGCTGCGCGTTCTGCGGTCACCGCGCCTTCTTTGTCCAGAAAGACTTCGACCAGCGGGTCGGATGCCTGCTTCTCGCGGTTTCGCTGGGCCTGGCGCTCCTCGTCGGCTGGCGGTTCGGGTGGATCTGGTTCACTCCGGTCCTCCTCGCGACCGTTCTGGTCGACTGGATCGTCGCGAGGAGAATCCGAGCGGTTACGATCTGTTACCGGTGCGACGCCGAGTATCGCGACATTCCCCTGAACCCCCGTCACCGCGGCTACGATCCGCACGTGGCGGAGAGGTACGCCGAGAAGAAGACGGTCCGCCGGATGCGCTGAGGATCTTCGACATCTCGCGCCGCATCGACGAGCGGACGGTCCCGTGGCCGGGTGACGTCCCATTCTCGTTTCGGAGCACGGGCGGCCTGGCCGAAGGCTCCCCGTTCGAATCGACGTGTTTCACGATGAGCGCCCATCTCGGCAGCCACGCCGACGCCCCGAGCCACGTCTTTCCGGGCGAATCCACCATCGGCCGGGTCCCGCTGGAGGCGTACATCGGCGCGGCGCGCGTAGTCGATCTGCCCGGCCGCGGCGAGATCGGCCCGGACGACCTGCCCGAGAAGAGCCTGAGGGTCAAGAGAATTCTCTTTCGGAGCCTGGGGCGCACCTTCCTGTCGCCTCTCGCGGCGCTGCGCCTCGCCGACACCGGCACGATCCTCGTGGGAACCGACGCTCCTTCGATCGACCCCGCGGACGCGGAGGATCTGCCGGCGCACCGGGCGCTCCTCTCGCGCGGGGTCGCCCTCCTCGAGGATCTCGCCCTGGAGGCGATCGAGGAGGGGACGTATCAGCTCGTCGCGCTGCCGCTGCGCCTCGACGCCCTCGACGCGTCGCCGGTTCGGGCGATCCTGATCCGCGACTAACCGGGGCTGTCGCTCTACGGAAACAGGCCCCGGATCCGGGTGGCCTCCTCGACCCGCCCCACGCCCAGGATGAGGGCGGCCGTTCTCAGGTCGGTGTTGTATCGCCGGGCCATGCCGTCCACCTCGTCATACGCCCGGCGGATCGTGCGCTCGAGGTGGGTGCGGACGACGTCCGGCTCCCAGAAAAAGGAGTATAGGTCCTGGACCCACTCGAAGTACGAAACGGTCACGCCGCCGGCGTTCGCGAGGATGTCGGGGATGACGATCGTGCCTTTGGCCCGCAGGATGTCGTCCGCGTCCGGCGTCGTCGGGCCGTTGGCCGCTTCCGCGACGATCTGCGCCTTGATGCGCGCCGCGTTCTTCCGGGTGATGACGCCCTCGAGCGCCGCCGGCACGAGGATGTCGACCGGCAGCTCCAGGATCTCGTCGTTGGTGATCCTCTCGCCCCGCGCAGCCGTCACGCTGCCCTTCTTTTCTTTGGCGGCCGAGACCGCGTCCAGCGCGAGACCGCGTTTGTCGTAGACCGCCCCTTTCGAATCGGAGACGGCGACGACCCGCACGCCGGCCTCGTCCAGAAAGCGGGCCACGGCGGCGCCGGCGTTGCCGAAGCCTTGCACCGCGGCGGTCGCGCCGTTCAGCGGGAGCGACAGCCTCCTGGCGGCCTCCTCGATCGCGACGAAACAGCCTTCCGCGGTCGCGTCGTTGCGGCCGGCGGAGCCGCCGACGGCGAGCGGCTTGCCGGTCACGACGCCCAGCGTCGAATAACCCTTGGTCATCGAGAAGGTGTCCATCATCCAGGCCATCGTCTGCGGATTCGTGTAGACGTCGGGCGCGGGGATGTCGCGGTCGTGTCCCAGCAGGATCGAGATCTCGGAGGTATAGCGCCGGGTCATCCGCTCGTTCTCGCCGAGCGAGAGCTTCTTGGGATCCACCGTGATCCCGCCCTTGGCTCCCCCGAAGGGGATGTTGACCACGGCGCACTTCCACGTCATCCACATCGCGAGCGCTTTCACTTCGTCGAGCGTGACGTCGGGGTGGTACCGGATGCCCCCCTTGGAAGGTCCGCGGGCGATCGAATGCTGGACGCGGTATCCGTGAAAGACGCTGATCGACCCGTCGTCCATCTTGACCGGAACCGACGCGATCAACTGCCGCTTGGGCGTGCTCAGGACCTCCCGGACGCCGGTGTCCAGGCCCAGGTGGTCGGCGGCCCGCTCGAACTGGAGCAGCGCGAACTCGTACGGGTTCAGGTTTTCCTCCGCGACCGGCTTCGGCTTGGGCGCCGCCCGATCCGGCGCGACGGGCTTCGGTCCGGGAACGGCGCGGGCCGCCGGCGAGGCCGGTTTCGGCTTGGAAGGCATTCGTTTCTCCTTTGCGCTCTCCGACTTCTCGCTCATGCGCGCGCGATGTAGAAAGAGAGAGTTTCGAGATTGATCTTCAGATCGACGTTCTTGAGGAAGGCGTCGGGAGGAGGATCGAGTCGGACCGGCGCGAAGTTCAGGACCGCCTTGAGCCCCGCTTCCCAGCACTTGCGCGCGACCTCCGAGGCGGCCGACGCGGGGACGGTGATCACGCCGATCTCGATCTTTTCGAGCGCGACGATCTCCGCCAATCGTCGGATGTCGTGCACCGGGACTCCCGCGCGGCTCTTCGAGCCGATCCGGGCGCGGTCGTTGTCGAAGAGCGCCGCGATGCGGAAGCCCCCCGACCGGAAACCGCCGTAGTCCGCGAGCGCCGAGCCGAGCCGGCCCGCGCCGATGATCGCGACGCGGCGCGTCCGGTCCAGGCCCAGGATCGAGATCAGGTGCCGCTTGAGAGCGCCGGTCGCGTAGCCCACGCCCCGCGTGCCGAACTCGCCGAACGTCGCGAGGTCCTTGCGGATCTGCGCCGAGTTCAGGTGGAACCTCTTCGCGAGCTCCTGCGAGGAGATGTGATCGACCCCTTCGCCCTCGAGCGCCGCCAGGCAGCGCACGTAGACCGACAGGCGGGCGGCGGTCGCCTCCGACACCGATTCCCGCGGGTCGCGGGCCGGCCGGGAGACAGCGGAATTCCGGCTCATGGCCCGAAAGGAAGGCTTGCGGCGGCCCGGCGGGCCAGATTCCACAGACCCGCCGGGAAGACGCCGAGTCCGAGAATCCCCGCCGCACAGAGACCGAGCACCAGCCGATCGGAAGCGGCGAGCGCGGGCGGTCCTTCCTCGTCCACCGGATCCCGCATGTACAGGACGTAAACGACCTTCAGGTAGTAGCCGATCGAGACGAGGCTGTTGACGACGCCGATCACCGCCAGGGCGTACAGACCCTGCTCGATTGCGGACTTGAAGACGAAGAACTTCCCAATGAATCCGGCCGTGGCCGGAATCCCCGCCAGCGAGAAGAGACAGAGCGCCAGCACCCCGGCCGCAAACGGTGAGCGGAGCCCTTCTCCGGCGAGCAGGCCGACCGGGTGGGGCTTCGTCTCGTCACGATAGAGCGCCGCGACCGCGGCGAAGGCGCCGGCGTTCGAGACGACGTAGGCGAAAAAGTAGACGATCACGGCTGCGAGCGCGTCGCGGCCGAAGACCGCGAGCGCGATCGTGACGTACCCCATGTGGGCGATTCCCGAATAGGCGAGCAGGCGTTTGATGTCGCGCTGGGCCAGCGCGACCACGTTGCCGAGGCTCATCGACAGGATGGCGAGCGCGGCGATCGCGGTGCGGAATCGATCCGGCATTCCGGTCTGGAACACGGCCGTCAGGACCCGGTAGAGGACGATCAGGCTCGCGCCCTTGGGCGCGACCGACAGGTAGGCGACGGCGGGCGTCGGCATGCCCTGGTAGACGTCGGGCGCCCACGCGTGGAACGGCGCGAGCGACATCTTGAATCCGAAACCGACCAGCAGGAGCAGGAGCCCGAACGCCACGAGCGGATCCGCAGCCAGGTCGGGGCGCGAGAGGGCGGCGATCCGGACGCTGCCCGACTTTCCGAAGAGGAGCGCGATCCCGTAGAGCGTAAACGCCGATCCGAACGCTCCGGTCAGGAAATACTTCAGGCCGGCCTCCGAGGAGGCCCCGATCCCTCGGAAGAACGCGGCCAGCACGTAGAACGAGAGCGAGAGAGTTTCGAGGCCGATGAAAACCACCAGCAGATCGAGGCCGCGCGTCAGGAGAAGGACTCCGAGGTGTCCCCAGAGCAGCAGGGCGTAGAACTCGCCCTTCGCCTGACCGACCCGCTCCAGGTACGGTCGGGCGGTCAGGATCGCGATGGCCGCCGTCGCGCCGGCGAAGAGTCCGGCCGCGGCGGTCAGGTCCGACGTCTCGTAGCGGCCGCTGAACGAGAGGCCCGCGGGAGCGGTGACCAGGAACCACATCGAGACGGCGATCGCGGCGAGCGAGAGCGTCGCAAAGGAGCGGCGCGAAGACGGCGCGAAGGCGTCGAGCAGGATGACGAGACATCCGGCGACGGCGAGAGAGATCTCGGGCCACGCCGCGGCGAGATCGTTCGGACCGAGCGCGAGGAAACTCGGCGTCATCGGGCGATCTCCTGAGGGATCCCTCGCGGAGCCTGTCCTGAGCGAACGCGAAGGGCTCGGGATGGCCACGACGATGTCGTGGCTACTTTCCTCGTCGCGACCGACCGCCGTAACTGTTCGACCGAAGGCCGGACGCGGTCGAGAAAGTCGTTCGGCCGCACGCCGATCCAGACCATCACCACTACGAGAGCCAGGGCGCCGATCGCCTCGGTCGGCCGGATCTCCGGGAGGCGGCGGTTTTCTTCGCGCGTGACCGGATTCCAGAAAACCCGTTGGACCAGCGAGAGCATGTAGATCGCGGAAAGGATCACGCCGGTCGCCGCCGCGACCGCCCACCACCGGTGGACCGACGTCCAGGTCCCCAGCAGGATCAGGAACTCTCCGACGAACCCGTTCAGGCCGGGCAGTCCGATCGACGAGAATGTCGCGACGAGAAACAGCGCCGTCGTGACGGGAACCGCGCCCGCGATCCCTCCGTAGTCGGCGATCTCGCGAGTGTGGGTCCGCTCGTAGAGGACGCCGACGAGAAGAAAAAGCGCGCCGGTCGAAAGGCCGTGGTTGATCATCTGGAGGACTGAACCGGTGACGGCGGCGCTCGTG
>QHVV01000094.1:8096-13346 GCA_003222385.1 Acidobacteriota bacterium | reverse complement strand
CCGGCGTCCCCGTCGGCTCAATCGACACGCTGCTGAAGCCGGCCTCGCGCAGCCACGCCTCGTAGTCCGCGCGCCTCCAGGTCTGTCCCTCTCTGGTACGCAGGAGCATGACCGTCCGGAAGATCAGCGAAAAAGAGGGGCCCGAGCGGTCGTCATCGACGACGAAGTCCGAGAGGACGAGCGAGCCGCCGGGCTTCAAGGCCCTCTTGATCCTGCGAAAGGTGGCGATGTTTTCCGACGGCGACTCCTGGTGCGCGATGTGCGAGTAAACGGCCACGTCATGCTCGGCAGTCCCGAAATCTGCCTTGTGAAAATCGCCATCGACCATGCGGAATCGGTCGCCGACGCCGCGGCGATCGACGAAGTCCCTCGCGATGCGGTTGACGTTCGCCCAGTCGAACTGGGTCGAGCGCGCCTCCGGGTTGATGCCGAGCCAGAGCGCGGAGTAGATCCCGGAGCCGCCGCCCACGTCGAAGATCGAGATAGGGCCGGCTCGAGCCAGCTCGAGCCGCTCCGCCGCGGCCGTCGCGACGGGCACGGAGAGCACCGCGATCGCGGGCACGAGCTCCGCCCAAAAGGGGCTCTCCGCAACGTCCGTGGTATCGGCCGTTTCCGGCCGCCCCGTTCCCGCCACTTCCGGCAACGCGACCAGGT
Source organism: Acidobacteriota bacterium (assembly GCA_003222385.1). Lineage (GTDB taxonomy): Bacteria > Acidobacteriota > Thermoanaerobaculia > UBA5066 > Gp7-AA6 > Gp7-AA6. The sequence goes on along the minus strand of QHVV01000094.1, from coordinate 12,692 downwards.
CCGGGAACTCGGCAAGCCGTACCTTGGGAAAGCCTCCGAAGTAGGACGGCTTTCCCTCGACGAGGAACTGAGCCGCGTCGGGAGCATTGCGGTATCGACCCGCCGAAACGGTCAGAAATCCGAGACCGACGAGCCCATCGAGAAGCGTTCCGGCGCCCCGCGCCGAGACGCCCGCCTTCTTCGCCAGAGCCTCGACCGTGTCGGCCCCCGCCTCAACGTGCGTGAAGACGGAATGGTGGACGGCGGCGGCCAGGATCGCGAGAGCCCAGCCGCCCGAGGCCACGTGCATGATTCGTTCGAGCGTCGGACGTTCATCGTTCATTTCTCTCTCCTGAGAACCTCGGCCCCGAATTTCTCGAAGACTCTACCGTGAGCTCTCGAGGCTCTGAGTTCTTCGGGGCTGGAGTCCTCGGGACTGGCAGCGACGCCGAGCTGAAACGCAAGAAGGTTCTGGAAGGTTCGTGCTCCGTCCGGCAGTCGGCGACTCGAAGGCGTGCATGCCATTTGGCTGTGATAGCATCGCCACATGGCACGAAAGAGCGCGCTTACGGCCCGTCGGATCGCGGAGACTCTGGGGGGCGCGCGGGCTCTCGGAGGCACGGTCCGCAGCTTCGATGATCTGAGGGAGAGGGTAGAAAGAGGACTCCGATACGAGTCCGTGGACGTCTTGAGCTCCAACCTTGAAATCGGGCTCCGGGCGCTCACGACGATTCTCCGCCTGCCCGAGCGGACGCTGGCCCGGAGGAAGACCGAACGGCGGCTTCGGCCGGACGAGTCGGACCGGCTCATGCGGATCGGTCGGATCGCCGCTCTCGCCGCGGTCACGCTCGGGACGCGCGAGAAGGCGGCCGGCTGGCTGAAGCGAAACAACCGCGCGCTCGCGAACCAGTCTCCGCTCGACCGTCTGGACACCGACCTCGGCGCGCGAGAGGTCGAGGACCTGCTCCTCCGGATCGCCTCCGGCGTCTACAGCTGATTGCGGGTCTGGCGAATTGCTCGGGAAGGGCACGCCGACTTCCAGGGCGAAGGCGCGCGACTGGGGGGAGGACGCTGGAACGCGAAGGGCATTCCGATGGTGTACACGTCGGCCACTCTTTCGCTCGCGGCGCTCGAGTATCTCGTGAACGTGAGACGCGAGGACGCTCCGGACGACCTGGTTTCGATCTGGGCCGACGTGCCCGGGGTCATGAGCCGGCGAGAGCTCACGATTCCGGAGCTGCCCGCCCGCTGGAGAGCGTATCCGGCGCCGGAAAAGCTCGCCGCCATCGGAACGGAGTGGGCGAAGTCTCTCGAGACGGCCGTTTTGATCGTGCCCTCCACCATCATCCCCGAAGAGAAGAACTGGCTCTGGAACCCTCGACACCCCGACGCGCGGCACATCGCGATCGGGAAGAAGGCGCGGTTCTCATTCGATCCGCGCCTGCGAAAGAGAAAGTCCGGCTGACCGGGTGCACGAACCCTAGGACCCTCCGGGAGTCGGGGTCCTCTCCCGCTCGTCTTTCTTCTCTTTCGGTTTCTTGTCCTTCTGATCTTCGGGCTTCGGCGTCACGTTCCGGCCCCGCTGGACCGGCTGCCGTGCCTCGCCCTGAGGCGTCGGAGGAGGAGGCCCGACGTCGCGGCGCCCTTCCGGTCGGCCCTCGCGGTATTGCGGTGGCTCGGGCGGGGGCGTCACCTCCCGGCGGCGTTCGAGGTTCGGCTGCGGGGGCGCGGGGACGGCCGTGGGCTGCTCTCGCTTCCGCTCGAGGCCCGGCGGAAGCTCCCCCGGCCGTCGCTGGCGCTGGCGCTCGACCTCGGTTGGCACGGGCGCTGGCGTTTCCGGCGTAGGGACGATGCGACGACGCTCGAGGCCGGGCGGCAACGGCGCCGGCGCCTCCGGGGTTGGAGCAACACGGCGGCGCTCGATGCCGGGCGGCAGCGGCGGCGGAACGGAAGTCGGAGCGGGCGTCGGAAAACGCTGGGGTCGGATTCTCTCCTCGGGCGGAACGCTCGGCTCTTGAGGCAGCGGGGTGATGGAGCTCCTCCCGCGCCCTCTCTCCGGCTGAGGTTGCGGAGCCGGAGTGGCCGGCGGAACGACCTGCCTGAGGGCGGGCTCACGAACGGAAGGCCCCGATGGAGAGGCGCCCGGAGCGGTGACGGGCCTGGCCGGGCTGTTCCGACGTGGCCATTGCCCGGCCACGAGGAGCAGTGACCGGCTCGGCGCGCCGCGGCGCTGCCCCTCCGGCCCCCTCTTCCTTGGGCGACAGTGTGACGCGCCCCGGCTGCGCGACCACCGGACGGACTTCCGTGACGGCCTGCGGGCGTCCTCGGTTCTCGACCGAAATCGTCGCCGCCGCGGCCGGCGCGACGGGCGCCCCGCGGTTCTCCTTGATCACGGCGAGCTTCGATTGGAACGTCGGTGGCGCGGGCGGAGGCGCCGTACGCGCGACGACCATGCGGGAGACGATCGCCGCGGGAGGCCGGGGCGCGGCGGCCGCTTCCGTTCGAACGGCGACATGCAGCGAGTCCCGCGTCGGAACGACCGGGATCGGCCCGCGCGCGACGGGAGCTGCGGCAAACTGGCTGACCACCGTCCGGTCGCGCACGATGTTTCCCGAAACGACGCCCCCGGAAACGAAGACGTTTTGATTGACCACGGTCACGTACGTCCTGTTGTCATAAACGACGTTGCCGCCCGAGTAGCCCGCGCGGGCGCGGTCCCCCCACCAGGGGGAGAAGGGATCCCGCGGGCCGAGCGGGAACCATCCGACGAATCCGCCGCCTCCGATCGAGATCGAAGCGGACCAGCCGGGCCCGCCGCCGACGAAGGCGACGAGAGCCGGCGAGTAGTCGACGAATCGGGTGGTCGGCGCGACCGGCACCCAGCACCAGTGCGAGGAGATCACCGCCCAGCGGCCGTAGTGGTAGGGCGCCCAGCCCCACGGCTCGGCGGACACCCACGTCCAGCCCCATGGGTCCTGCCAGATCCAGTGGCCGGAGCGGTAAGGGGCCCAGTCGGCGGAGACGTTCGTCGGAGACCAGACCCACCCGTAGTCTCGCACCTGCTCCCAGCGGCCGTACTCGTCGAGGTCGTCCGCGCCCACGATGTCGGCGTTGACATACCGGTACGAGCGGGCGCGGAGCCGGCGGTCCTGGCGGTCTCTCACCCACAAATCCCAAGCGTCCGGTCGGGCGAACGCCACGACGTCGTAACGGGGCGCGTCGATCCCCTCGATCTCCATCGCTTCGCCCGAGTACAGGGGGATCTGGCCCCCTCCGGCCGCCACGGTCGCGCCTCCGCTCCGTGCCGAAATGCGCGTGAATCCGTTCTCGTCCACGTCCACGCGGTAATCGCCCGGCCGCTCAAAGGTGACGGCGGCGTTGGGCGTGTCGATCTCGAAGATTTCGGATTCGGAGAGGCGCCGGATCTGGATCGAAGCCACTCCGGATCTCAAAGAGAACTGCTTGGTGTCATCGGTCAGGTTGAGCGCGGCGAAGTCGGTGCGCGAGCCCAGGCGGACGAAGTCGCCGCCGTGGACCTGGAGCTCGATGCGACTGCGGCTGCCGGTATAGATCCGGTCGCCGAGAGTCATCGGAACGTTGCGGTCCGCGGGCTGCCAGTCGTCGGGGTCGTCGCCGCGGGAGAACGACACCGCGCCGGCAAGGAAGGAGATCCGCGCGACTGTCTGGCGGATCTCCCCGTACTCGTCGCGGACTTGGGAAGTTGTGCCGTACTCGTCGCGGACCTGGCCCGTCGCGGGAGAAGAAAGAAGGCCCAGCAGGAGAACGGCCCCGAGGCTGGTTGTGCTCAACGTCTTCTTCATCGTGCTCCTCCCCGGCTGTCGATGTTGTGCAACTCCCGTTCCGTCCGCGAATCGAACCGGAGGACCGGCAAAAGGTGCCTTTCCGAGCGGCCTGGCCTCCGGAAGCGTCTCCGGTGGGGGACCGTTGTCATCCCGCGGGTGCAGGCAGCCCTTTCAGTTCGAAGGTGAGCCCGCATGAGAACCTGACCTTTCCTGCTCGTGACTCCGCCCCTTTCAGGAGAACCGGCTGGCATCCGGCTTGCGTCGAAATCTCGTGAATCGGGGCGGCGATCGAAGCATCCCTCATCGCCCGGTCAATTTCATGGATTGGAGGTCTACATGACTCGCTTTCATCGTTCTCTAGTGGCCATTCTTGCCGTCATCGGCTTGATCGCGATGGCCGGTTCCGCTGATGCACAAGGAAAGGGGAAGGGCAAGGGGAAGGCAAAACACAACCACCTCTCGGGTCAGAAACTCCTCGGCGACAAGATCAAGACCAACGGTCACCACGTCATCCACAAGAACGGCAAATACACGACATCGGTCACCGTCAAAGATGGCAAGGTCGCCGGCGTCAACGTGAAGCACAGCGAGAAGGGAGATGTACCGGTCAAGAAATACAAGACCACGAAAAAGATGGCGACGAAGAGGGGTGAGTCGAACGGAATAGTTCTGGTGTCCTACCCCGGCGTGCTGGCGCAGGTCCAGGACCTGGGTACGACGTATATCGGCTACTCCTATATCGACGACTACGGCGACGAATACATCTACTGGTTCCCATACGAGATGATTTACGACGGAGATGTGGGCGCCGTCG
>QHVV01000094.1:0-8072 GCA_003222385.1 Acidobacteriota bacterium | reverse complement strand
TCGACTAGAAGCGTTACCGCCCGAGCTCGGCGCCCCAGTTCAGCACGACCGTCGTCGGGGTCAAGGCCTCGCGCCCGAGCGGGGCGACGAACAGGAACCGCTCTCCGTTGCCGGAGACCGCGTACTTGTTCCGCGCGACTCCCGGCTGGACCCTTGCCGCAAAGAGCGGTCGCGGGATGCCGGCTTTGAAGCTCTCCTCGGCCTGGATTTCCACCGCGGTGAGCTTCTGGTCGGCCGCGCGGTAGTAGAGCGTCTTCCCGTCGGAACTCCATGAAGGGTCTGTGCCTCCGGAGCTCGATACCTGCCACTTGCCGCTCGCGACCGGAAAGGACTGGACGTAGATCTCGGCGCGGCCAGACTCGTTGGACTGGTACGCGACGAATCGCGCGTCCGGCGAGAAGACAGGCATCAACTGGTTAAACGGGCCGGCGACGATGGGCACCGGCTTGCGGTCGCCGAACGTCGGAAGCGCCCACGCATCCCAGCCCGACTTCTGGTTCTGAGAGGCGTACGAGATGTACCGCCCGTCTCGAGACCAATCGCAGGCGAACTTCTGCTCGGCGCTCTTCAAGAGGATCTTTTCCTCGCCCTGGCCGCTCGCCGGCTTCTCGAAGAGGTCGTAGTTTCCATTGCGGTCCGAGCGGAACACGACTGTGGCGCCGTCCGGAGACCAGATCGGGACGCCGTTGTTGCCGTCGCCGAACGTGAAGCGCGAATTGACTCCGCGCGCGAGATCCCGGATCCAGATGTCGCTCTTCCCGCTGCGCGGATCGTTCAGGTCGAAGACCAGGCGGTCACCGGCGAGGGAGAGCTTCGGGTTGGAATACTCGCCGCGATCCCCCAGAGCGTCGAGCTCTTTGCCGGAGCGATCGACCCACAGCAGCCTCGCCCCGGAATCTCCCGTTCGATAAGCGAGCGTGCCGTCTCGCGACACCGAAAAGGTCGCCAGACCGACACTGTCGGTGCCGATGTGCTCGGCCAACGGGACGGGCTCTCCCTGCGTCCGAACGGCCTTCGGATCGAAGCGCTGCGCGACGAGCGTCTTGTCGCGAACGAAGAGAAGGTATCCGGGCGGAGCGAAGGTGACGAGTGTCTGGGCCGGAGCAAACGGTTTCGAGTCGGTCGAGTCGATCGACCCGACTCGGTAGGCGCTGTCCTCCGGCTTCACGCCAATGGCCATGAAGAGGAAGTGACGGCCGTCCGGTAGGAACTCGGGCCAGCCGACCTGGCCGTCCTTGCCGGACGTTTCCGTTCTCACGGCCACCGCCGGCGTTCCGCCGCCGGCCGGCACACGGTAGATGGGATCCTTCCCGGTGCCGTCGAAGAGGATGACTCCTTGCGAGCTCCAGCTCCCGTCGGCGCCGGTCGGGGCGTCGCAGATCTTCTGGGCCGGTCCGCCCGTCACCTCGATCTTCTTCAACTTCCCCTCCGCGATGAAACCGAGGAAGCGGCTGTCGGGAGACCAGAAAGGCCGCGCCGATCCCTCCGTCCCATTCAGAGGCTGCGCCGCGAGAGCGTTCAGGGGCCGGACCCAGATCCGGGTTTTTCCTTCGGAGTCCGTCGCATTGAACGCGAGGTAACGCCCGTCGGGCGAGATCCGCGGAGCATCGATCGCGATGACGCCTTCGGGCGGAACGATCTCGAACCGGACCGCGCGCGGCTTCGCGGGCGCCCGGCGGACGAAGCCGAATCCGAGCGCAGCCGCGGCGAGGAGTGCCGCCGCTGCGACGCCCCATGCCAGGCGCTCCCGGCTCTTCCGCCGGGCGGCGACCGGCGCCGGCAGACCCGCCTGCGACCCGCCTTCCGCGATCCACTGGAGCTGCAGCTTGACGTCGTGCGCCGTCTGGAAGCGGTCCTCGGGGTCCTTGGCAAGGCAGGTCTTGACGACCCGGTTGACCGCCGGCGGGATCATCGGGGCGATCTCGGTGACGGAAGTCGGATCGTCGCGCAGGATCGAGCCGGCCAGGCTCGCCTGGCTCTTGCCCGAGAACGCCTTCCGCCCCGTCGCCATCTCGTAGAGAACGGCGCCGAACGCGAAGATGTCCGAGCGGGCATCGGCCTCTCCCCCTTCCAACTGCTCCGGCGCCATGTACTGGAAGGTGCCGAGCACCGTACCCCGCTCCGTCAGCGGCTGGCTCTTCTGGGCTTCGGTCGCCAGGACCGATACCCCTGAAAGGCCCTTGTCGCGCGCGGCCGCCTGGAACTTCGCCAGACCGAAGTCGAGGAGCTTGACTCCGGACTTCGTCAGCATGACGTTGCCGGGCTTGAGATCCCGGTGCACTATCCCCTGCCGATGCGCCTTGTCCAGGGCGTCGGCGATCTCGATGCCGTAGCGCAGGAGCTGTTCGGAGGGTAGCGCGCCCTTGTCCAGCCGCGCAGCCAGGGTCTCTCCCTCGAGGTACTCCATGACCAGGTAGTCGCGGTCTCCCTCGCGGCCGACGTCGTAGAGCGCGCAGATGTGCGGGTGAGAGATCTGCGAGATCGTCTTGGCCTCGCGCTCGAAGCGCTGGCGCAGATCCGGATCGGACGTCAGATGCTCCGGCAGGACCTTGAGAGCGACGGTCCTCTCCAGGCGCGTGTCCCGCGCCCGGTAGACCTCGCCCATTCCGCCCGCGCCGATCGCCGCGAGGATCTCGTAGGGGCCGAGACGGGAGCCCGCCGTGAGCGTCAAATCGTTGCCTCCTGTCGGGTTCGGATCAGCGAATCATACGTTGCGGCGACATTCTGGATAGACTCGGCGCCAAATCGAGGAGGAACAGATGAGGACCCGATTCGTCCTGCTCTCGCTCCTGGGCGCTCTTGTGGCATCCGGCCTTTCCGCGCAGACGAAGGCTTCCGGCACGGCGACGTGCAAATCGGATCCCCTTTCCCCGGTGGCTCTGACCGACAGGCCCAACCACTCTTTCGCGGTCGGCCGAGGCCAGTGCACCTGGACCGGCTTCGTGGTGGCAGGCCTGCCTTACAAGGATGGCATCTCCACCGATCTGGACGAGATCGTCGGCGACACGACTTCATTCCACGGGTACCACGTGGCCACGACGACGAGCGGCGACATGGCGACCTGCACGTACGAGGGTTCGGGCACGTCGAAGGACGGAAAGCCCGTGAGCAGCGCGGGGACCTGGACCTATACGGGCGGCACCGGGAAGCTGAAGGGCATCAAGGGCAAGGGCACCTTCAAAGGCACGCCCAATCCCGACGGCACCATGACGTACCAGGTCGACGGCGAGTATCAGCTGCCGTAGCGGAAGGGGTCCCCGGCCATCACCGCCAACTGGCGGACGCAGTTCGCCGTCTAGTTCTCGGAGAACGTGACGGCGCCGGTCTCCAGGTCGTACATCCCTCCGACCATGCGGACGGCGCCGGAGTCGAGGAGTTCCTTCACGACGGGACTCTTTTCGCGGATTTCCTTCATGGCAAGCCGCACGTTCTCCTCGCCCACTTTGTCCACGTAGGCGTGGTCCTTGCTCGTTCCCGATCCGGAAGCCGCGATCGCCGGCTGGATCTTGGCGACGAGCTCGGTCAGGTTGCCGAGCTTCACGTTGTCGATTGCTCCCTTGATCGCGCCGCAACTGGTGTGGCCGAGGACGACGATGAGCTTGACCCCGATGACTTTCGTCGCGTACTCGAGAGAGCCCAGGTTGTCGACGTTCACCACGTTTCCGGCCACGCGGATGCTGAAGAGGTCTCCGAAGGACTGATCGAAGATCGTCTCCACCGGGACGCGCGAGTCCATGCAGCTCAAGACGACGGCGAAGGGATACTGCCCGGCGGCGGTCGCCTTCACCTTCGTGAGGAGGTTCTTCTGGACCGAAGTCCCGGCGCGGAAACGCTTGTTCCCCTCCTTCAAGGCATCGAGCGCCCTGGCCGGAGTCATGGCCGACTGCGACTCCTTTGTCTGAACGACGGAGTTGCTGGCGGTCGGCCTGGCCGCGGTTTTCGGAGGATCGGGCAGCGCAACTGCCGTGGAACCCACGAGAAGAGCGACAGAGATCCAGGCACCCAAACGCAGAACGCGCATAAGAATCCTCCTCGGCGTTTTGCTCGTCAGCCTATCTCAGACAACGAATCAGCGTCGGCGCGATGTTGTGAGGGTGGGACGTTACCTCAGCTTATCGACGCTACGGACCCAGCCGCAGGCGAGCGTCAATGAACAACCGATCACCGATCCCTCATTGGTTCTTCCCCAAAAGGGCCGTCCAATGGATAAAGAGGTCGAGAGGCGGCGAACCCAGGTCGGAAGCCACGCTGTTGACGAGAAAGCGCTGTCCGTCTGAAGAAACGTCGTAGACCGTGCCGGCTCCCGAAGGATGGACAGCGAAAAGTGGAACCGGTGTGCCGGCGTGGAACTTCGCGTCGGCGCTCACGGGGACCGCCATGAGCTTGAAATCCCCGCTCAGAAAGAACAACTCTTTCCCGTCACGCCTCCAGTGGGGGAAAGCGCCGCCGGCCGTCGAGACCTGCCACGTTCCCGATCCCGCGGGGAACGGGCGCACGTAGACCTCGGTGCTCCCGGACTCGTTGGAGTCGTAGGCGATCCAGCGGCCGTCGGGAGAGAAGCGGCTGTCCCCCTGATTGAGCGCTTCCGCCGCGAACGGCGAGGCACGGTTGCCCGCGCCGGTGTCGAGAATCCAGAGCTGGTTGGTTCTCCTGCCGTGGACCGGGACGACGTTGCAGGAGAGGAAGCGGCCATCACCGGACCAGTCTTCCGGTGTTCGCTGGTCGGCAGCTCCCACCAGGAGCTCTTCCTTTCCTCCGTCGAGGGGCTTGATCCACAAGTCATTACCTATTCCCTTGGCCTTTCGGTCGGAAGCGAAAACGACCCGGCTGCCGTCTGGAGACCAGACCGGATTGACCTCGTGCGCTTGTGTCCCGGAGACGAACTTCGTGCCGACGCCGCTCGCCGTGTCGTAAATCCAGATGTCCGACGTGTCGTGGACCGGATCGTACGCGTCCACGGCAAGCTTCCGGCCGTCGGGAGAAAGGCGCGCGGACCCGAACGGCGCGGATTCCCCGACAGATCCAGCTTCCTTCCCACTCCGATCGAACCAGAGAAGCCGCGAGGAGGGGGCAAATCTCGGCGACGTGATCAGAACGCCGCTATCGGAAGCCGAAAAGAGCGAGAGGCTCTGCCAGTTGCTCAGGCCGACCCTCTGGACGGCCGGGACCGGGTCTCCCTCGACCTCGAGACGTGACAGGTCGAAGCGATGCGCGAGGAGCGTGCCCTCGCGGACGTAAAGCAGGTGACCCGAGGCATAACCCGCATTGGAGAGCGTCCGCACGAGCTCCTTGTCGACGTGCCCGTCGAGCGATCCGACCCGGATCGCGTTGGCGGCATCGTCGGGAGGCCCCGCAAGATTTGCCGCCATGTAGAGGAAGTGGCGGCCGTCCGGCAGGAATCGCGGATAGCGGTGCGCCGTCTCGTGGCGCAACGGGTCGAGCTTCGTCACGGGGACGGGCTTCCCGCCGCTCGCCGCCACCCGGTAGAGGACAGACGTGGGTACGGGCGCGAAGACGATGGTCCCGTCGCGGTTCCACGTCCCTCCCACGCCCCGGTCCGCATCGCAGATCGTGAGGATCGTGCCGCCGGCAGGATCCACGCGTTTCAGCTTCCGGTCGCCGAAGAATCCGATATAGCGGCCATCGGGCGACCAGAAAGGGAAGAAGGCGTTTTCCGCGCCGGCGACCGGCTGCGCGGAAGACCCATCGAGGTCGCGGATCCAGAGGGCGGGCTGACCGCCGGCTTTCGATGCGGTGAAGGCGACGCGCGTGCCGTCGGCAGAGAGGGCCAGTTCTCCCAGGAACATCTTCTCTGGAAAAGGAAGAGTGGCCCGGATGCCGGGCGACGGGCGCGGGGCGCGTCGCACGTATCCCGCTGCGAACGCGATGGCCACGATCGTGGCGATTCCGAAGCCCGCCCAGGCCAGGCGTTCCCGGCTCTTGCGCCTCGCGACGACCGGCGCCGGCACTCCGGCGGCGGACCCGACCTCCGCGATCCACTGGAGCTGGAGCTTGGCGTCATGGGCGGTCTGGAAGCGGTCCTCCGGGTCCTTTGCGAGACAGGTCTTGACGACGCGGTCGAGCGCCGGAGGCATCATCGGCTGGAGCATCGCGATGGGCGCCGGCTCCTCCTTCATGATGGCGGAGATCAAGGACGCCTGGCTTGAGCCCGAGAACGCCTTCCTCCCCGTCGCCATCTCGTAAAGCACGCAGCCGAGCGCAAAGATGTCCGTCCGTCCGTCCGCCTCCTTCCCCTCCAGCTGCTCCGGCGACATGTACTGGAACGTCCCGAGGATCGTGCCTTCCTGCGTCAGATTGTTCGCCGTCCCCATCATCGTCGCCAGCGATGTCAACCCGGACGGCCGTGTCGACGCCGTCATCGCCTTGGCGAGGCCGAAGTCGAGCAGCTTCACCCCCGACTTCGTCAGCATCACGTTGCCGGGCTTCAAATCCCGGTGCACGATCCCCTGCCGGTGCGCCTTGTCCAACGCGTCCGCGATCTCGATCCCGTACCGTAGCGTCTGCTCCGTCGGGAGCGAGCCCTTGAGCAGCCGGTCGGCCAGCGTTTCGCCTTCCAGGTACTCCATGACCAGGTACTCGGTCTCGCCCTCGCGCCCCACGTCGTACAAGGCGCATATATGCGGATGCGAGAGCTGCGAGATCGTCTTTGCTTCCCGCTCAAACCGCTGCCGCACTTCCGAGCTCTCCGAAAGATGCTGGGGCAGCACCTTGACCGCGACCGTGCGCTCGAGCCGCGTGTCCCGCGCCCGGTACACTTCCCCCATCCCGCCCGCGCCCAACGGTGCGAGGATCTCGTAGGGACCGAGGCGAGTCCCGGCGGAAAGAGTCATCAGATTGCCGAAGAGACTACAACGCGCCGGGGCTCTGTTCGCGCGGCAACCCCAGCCTTCCCAGCAACGCCCCGAATCTCGGATCCGCACGAAGGGAATCGAAGCCGGGCAGTCCGGTGTAACACAGGAGGCCCTGGTGCTCCTCTTCTGCCCGTACGAGCACGTCGAACGCGTCGTCGATCTCCCCGAGCGCGCCGAGCAGCCAGGCCTCGGAGACAGCGGTGGGCGAGTCCGCGGGTCGGGCTCGCAGCTCGTCGAGAATCGTCCGGGCCTCGCCGCGGCCCGACGTCGCCAGTGCCCACCCCAGGACGCCGAGAAAGAAGGGCGCGCGATGCGCCACCGCGACACCGTGCTCGCCCGCTGTGATGGCTTCCTCGAACCTCCCGAGGGCGACGTTCGCCATGCACGACGCGCTGATGGCCGAGGCGTCCTCCTTTCTCGGAGAGCACGGTGATCTCCGCGAGGCCGGTCCACTACACCCGCGCCGGCTGGGGATTCCCGGTGAGCGGAAGACCGGGAGATCGAAATCGTCTGCGGGTGTCAAAGGGAGCGTGGGAGACCGCCGATTTGGAGTCGCGTTTGGACCGGCAAGTGAGGCCGAACCCGGGACATCCACCCTGATCTCAATCTTCAGAACCTCGACACGATGAAAAGACCTCCACCGATCGCCACCGCATCCTCCAGGCAGGCGACGAACAGATCCGGAACGTTGAGCAGGCGGACCAGGCGCGTGCGAACCTGGTAGCCGCCGAACGCGCCGGCAATCCCTCCGACCGCGCCGAGAATGGCGCCGAGTGCCATGGACTGCGATCCCGACAACGAGACAGACGCGCCCGTCACGCCGCCGAAGACGATGCGAGCAATTAGTCCCGAGCCTTTTGTGCGGGACGGTGTCGAAGGGAGTTTGTCGAAGATGAGCTCAACGAGAGCGCCCAACGTGAACACCACGACGGCAACGATCGATCCCATGGAGGACAGCAACGAGCTCTGAAGCTTGAGCCAGTGCAGGCGGGCGCCCCAGGCCACGACGGCCGGCGCGGTCATCGAGCGTAGTCCGGCAATCACTCCGATGAGAAACGCGAGGAGTAGAACTGGAAAAGGATTCATTGACGAGCTCCTCTACACGACGCCTGTCGGCGGATGGGCACGAGACGCCCTACGGGCCCGATGCTTCCGCACGCTCGCGGAGCAGATTCACGATGAACTCGGCGTACCACGACG
>QHVV01000093.1:18771-29328 GCA_003222385.1 Acidobacteriota bacterium | reverse complement strand
AACGGTTGCGGCCGCCATCACATCGCCGGGATCGGGTTCCAGGGGAGCACGCGCCGGCTCGGCGATCGGGTGATTCCGCAGTATCTCGTGATGGTGGGAGGCGCCGTCGATGACCGGGGAGCGCGATTCGGAAAGGTCGCCGCGAGAATTCCGGCGCGGCGGATGACCCACGCGATCGACCGCCTCGTGGACCTCTATCGCGCGGAGCGGTCCGACTTAGAGACCGCGACCGCGTTCTTCGGGCGCGTCGACGTCGCGCGGGTGAGGGAGCTCCTGCTCGACCTGGAAGGCATCACCGAGTCCAACGCCCAACCAATGGACTTCGTCGATCTCGGCGAGGACGCCGAGTACCGGATGGAGACGAAGGAAGGGGAGTGCGCGGTCTGAAGATGGACTGATGCGGGCGCAGGCCCCGAAGGGCCTGTCCCCGCGACATATCCAATCAGTCCTTCGGCGATCGAGCTATTTCTTCGGACCGACCACGCTGCAGCGGTAGACCTCGTCCGTCGGGACGAGGGTGATCTCCGGATTGGCGCCCGAAGCGGCCGTCTCGATTTCCGTATCCGAAGTCAACTGCCGCGGCGCGAAGCCGGCGTTGAAGACGACCTGGACTTCCTGCCAGAGCGGATTGAAACCGTCCCCCTGAATCGCGTCGAGGACGCTCACGAAGTCGCCGCCGTCGCCGATCAGACCTTCACAGGTGTCGCACATGTAGATGGTGTTGATCGAGCGATTGTGCAGCAGCGTGGCGACCTCGGCGCTCGATGACAGCTCCTTGAAGTTGATCGTGAAGAGCTGATCGTCGTAGAACGCCGGCATGTCACCGCCCGAACCATTCGAATTCGCGGCGCGGGCGGTCCCGACGGCCGCGACCATGACGAGAGCCAACAGGAGTGTGCGTCGAAACATGACAACCTCCTCCTTTCGGACTAGTTAACCGCCTCGACCTTTCCGAAATAACCGTTCACCTCTCCGTCCGGCCCGGCCGCGAAGTACAAAGTCGTGCTCGGGCCGGAGTTGTGGTCGTTGCCGAATCCGATGCCCCAGAGTCCGTCGATCACGACGGGACTCTTGCCCTGGCGCAGGAGGCCGGCGTGGAACCACTCGCCCTCTTCGTCCTTGCAGAAGGCGTTGATCCGGCCGTCGCCGAAGTTGCCGACAAGCAGGCAGCCGCTGAACTTGCCGAAGCCCGAGCCCGAAGTCGGGGCGAGCGCGATGCCCCAGGGGGAGTTCAGCAGGCCGTGGTTGGCCACCTGCGAGATCAGGTTCCCGTCGGTGTCGAACTCGCGCACGAGGCCGTGACCCTGTCCGGCGATGTCGTCCTCTCCGCCCTTCAGGGCATACGTGACGAAGATCGAGTCGCCGACCGCCTGGATGCCGAACGGGCAGTAGCTGCCGGGAATGGATGCATCCGCGAATTTCCCGGAGGTTGGGACTTCCATCACCGCCGTGTCGACGAACTGGAACGCTTCCACCTTGCACTCGGCGAAATCGGTGCTGAAGAGCGTTTCGCCGTGGATCGCCAGTCCCTTGTAGGACGATTCTTCGTCGCTGAAGATCTGTTCGGCCATCGTTCCGCTGCCCGAATTCCAGGCGAAGAACTTGCCGTCCTCGCTCGCCCAGATGAAGAGCGCCTTCTCGGCGTTGGCGAGCGGGAACGAGCTCGAGCTGTTGAAGACCTCGCCCGTGATCGGTCCGGGCACCGTGACCACGAGGGGGAAACTGTGGCCGTCCCCGTTGTAGATCGTGGAGGTCATGGAGCCGTTGTTGGCGACCCACCACGGGCCACTGCCGCTGGCGGCGATGCCCCACGAGTTCTGGAGCAGCGGGTCGGGCTCGTCGACCGTGTTGTCTTCGGCCTCGTTCGATCGCAGGATCGTGACCAAATAGTTGTTCTTCCCGGCGGCATCGACTGTCGCAGGAAAGACCGCGAAGCCAAAGACCAGCAGCGCCGCCGACACGACACTCATCGTTCGATTCCGTCTCATTTCGCCTCCTTCGATTTCCCGTCGAAAAACATCCGCGACCGCCGCGGGCGCCTGCAACTCGCACGCCCCGAGCGCTCCTCTTTAGAGATCCTTTAGTTAGAGTCGTACGACTTCGGCGAGCTCGAGCACCTGAACGCTCGATGAACCGTGCCCGGAAGTCGTATCGGGAGCGTCGGATACACTGCCGGAAGTGCTGCCGCGCGATTCGGAGGTCCTCGATCGGCTCCGCGAGAAGGGATCCCGGATCCTCTCGTTCAGCGAGCTCGCGCGGAAGCTGCACGTCGCCGACAACGACGAAGAGGCGTTCCGCGAGCTGCTCGGATCGCTCGAACGGCGGGGCGAGATCGTGCGGGTTCGCGGCGAAAAATACTCGGCGATCGAGTTCACGAATCAGGTTTCGGGGCGCATCACGGTGCGCCCCGAAGGATTCGGATTCGTTCTCGTCGACGGAGGCCCGGATCTCTTCATCCCGCGCGCCGGCATGGGCGGCGCGATGGACGGAGACACGGTTCTGGCCCGCGAGGAGCGTCCCCGGTCGCGCGGCCGCAACGCAGGGGACGAGCGGATCGCGGGGGCCGTCGTCCGGGTCCTCGACCGCGCGCGGGAGCGCGTCGTCGGGAGGTTCGAGAAGGCCGGCGGGCGCGCGGAGGTGCTTCCCTACGATCCCCGGATCGACGCGGTCGTTCGCATCGCGGACGGCAAGTCTCACGGCGCGCGTGAAGGGGAGATCGTCGAGGCAAGGCTGACGGCGTTTCCCGACTCGCGCCGGGTCGCGCATGGCGTGGTCGAGGAGCGGATCGGGTTTCTCGGGGAGCCCGGCGTCGACATCGAGATCGTGCTCCGGTCGCACGGTCTGCCGCCGCGCTTTCCCGAGCCGGTCGTGGCGGAAGCGGAGCGCTTCCCGCCCCGCGTGCGGACGGAGGACCTCCTCGGCCGGCGCGACTTCCGCAGCCACCGCATCGTGACGATCGACGGCGAGACGGCTAAGGATTTCGACGATGCGGTCGAAGTCGTCCGGACGGACGCCGGCTACCGGCTGGGAGTCCACATCGCCGACGTCTCGCACTACGTCCGGGAGGTCACTGCGCTCGACGACGAAGCCCGCTCGCGTGGAACGAGCGTCTACTTCCCGGGCCGCGTCCTCCCGATGCTGCCGGAGCGGCTCTCGAACGGCCTCTGCTCCTTGAACCCGGGCGTGGACCGGCTCGTGCTCTCCGCGCTGCTCGAGATCGACCGAAAGGGAAAGGTCGGCTCAGCCGAGTTCGTCAAGGGAGTGATCCGGAGCTCCGAACGCATGACGTACACGGAGGTCGCCCGACTGCTGGAAACCCGGCCGTCGCCGGCGGACCGGGACCGCTACGGTCCGCTCCTGGAGAACTTCCGGGAAATGGGGGAGCTCGCCTCGCTTCTTCGACAGCGCCGTGACGCGAGGGGCTCCATCGACTTCGACCTCCCGGACGCCGACGTCGTTCTCGACGACGCCGGGCTCGTCGTCGGGATCGTGCCGGAATCGCGCAACGTCGCGCACCGGTTGATCGAGGAGTTCATGCTGGCCGCGAACGAGGCGGTCGCGAAGCGCCTGCTCTTCGCCAAACAGCCCGCGATCTATCGCGTCCACGACCGGCCGGATCCGGACCGCCTGACGGACCTGCGCGAAGTTCTCGAGAGCTTCGGTTACGAGCTGAAAGGCGATCTCGAGGAGCTTCCGTCCTCCGCCTTTCAGAAGATCCTGAAAGCGATCGAGGGAAAACCCGAGGAGAGGCTTCTCTCGGATCTCCTGCTCCGGGCGCAACGCAAGGCGGTCTACAGCCCGGAGTGCCGGGGCCACTACGCGCTCGCGGCGCCGTACTACTGCCACTTCACGTCTCCCATCCGGCGCTATCCCGACCTCGTCGTCCACCGCCAGCTCTCGGGCCTGCTCGCGACCGGCCGCCCCGTCGCACCGAAAGACTTCGACGCGGTGAACGAGCGGTTCGTCGAGGTCGCTTCCCATTGCTCGGAACGCGAACGCCGCGCCGAGGCCGCCGAGCGGGAAAGTCTCCTCTGGAAGAAGATCGTTTTCATGAAGGACAAGATCGGGCGCGAGTTCGACGCCTACGTCACGGGCGTGACGGCGTTCGGCCTCTTCGTGACGCTGCGAGATTTCTTCGTCGAAGGACTTCTCCCGGTCTCGAGCCTCGGCGACGACTTCTATGTCTACGAGCAGAAGCAGCACCGCCTTCGCGGGCGGTCGAGCAGCCGAATCTTCCGCCTGGGCGACGGGATCCGGGTGCAGCTGAAGGGGATCGACGAGGTCCGGCGCCGCCTGGACTTCCGGCTCGGCGGGACGGAGGTCATCCGCGCGGAAGCCCGTGGGAGGCTGCGCCGGGGACCGTCGCGGACCGCCCCGGAACCGCGCCGGCGCGGCGCGCGGCGATGAGCAGGCGAGCGTTCGGCGCCCTGCTTCTCGGCCTCTTCGCCGCGTCGGGGGGCGGATGTCGGCATCGAGGCCATCCCGACCCGTCGATCCGCATGGCCGCATCCCATGATCGCGAAAGCACGTCCGGCGGAAAGGAGCTCGGCGAGACCGTCCCGACCAGGCTCGTCGTCCCGCCCGAAGTGACCGCCGCGTACTCGGGCGTCCAGATCGGATGGAAAGACTCGGAGAGCGGCATAGAAGGCGTGCTCGACGTTCCGATCGGGGGCGCCGCGCCGCTTCTCGCGACCGATCTCGTGATCCGGGCCGACGTGTTTCTGCCGTCTTTTTCGATGAGCGCCGAGGAGATCACGTCGACCGGCATCGGCCAGGAGAACCCGGCGGCGCGCATCGCCGTGCTCGAGAGCGGCCGCGAGATCTTCGCCGGCTGGATCTTCAAGCGGTTTCCGGACGTTCATCCGTTCCAGCATCCCCGGTTCTCGCTCAAACTCGAGGGAGGAGTCTCCCGGAAATCGGCGTGAGCGCATTTCGCGTCGTCATCGCCGGGCGTCCGAACGTGGGCAAGTCGGTGCTCTTCAACCGGCTGCTGCGCCGGCGCCGCTCGCTCGTCCACGACCTGCCCGGGATGACCCGCGACGTCCTCGAGGTCGACGCGCCGCTACCCGACGGCCGCACCTATCGCCTTTTCGACACGGGCGGGTTCGATCCGGAGGGGAAGGAGAAGATCCCCGCGGCGGTGCGGGACAAGGCGCTCGCGGCGATCCGGCGCGCCGACCTCGTGCTTCTCGTGATGGACGCTTCCGCCGGGGTGCTCCCGGGCGACCGCGCGGCCGCGAAGGCGGCCCGCCACGCGGGGGTCGAGACGCTCGTGGTCGCGAACAAGGTGGACCGCCGCGAAGGAAGTGAGGGGGAGCCCGAAGCCTGGGAGCTCGGCTTCGCCGAGGTCTACGGCGTCTCCGCCGAGCACGGCATCGGCGTGGACGAGCTCGTCGAGGCGATCGCCGCGCGCGCGCCGAAGGCGGAACCGGAGACTCCCTCGACCGACGCAGGACGCGAGATCGCGCTCGCGGTCGTCGGCCGGCCGAACGTCGGCAAGTCGTCGCTCGTGAACGCGCTGCTGGGTGAAGAGAGGGCGATCGTCTCGGAGATCCCGGGGACGACGCGCGACTCTTCGGACGTCGCGTTGACGCGGGGGGATCATCTCTTCCGACTCGTGGACACCGCCGGGATCCGCAGCAAGGCCCGGACGCAGCGCGGCCCCGAGGTTCTCTCGGTCGTGCAGGCGCGCAAGCGCGTCGAGGAATGCGACGTGGCCCTGCTGGTGCTGGACGCCTCCGAGGGTCCGACCGCGCAGGACGCGAGCGTCGCCGCCTTCGCGCACGAGGAGGGGAAGGGAATCGTCGTCGTCGCGAACAAGTGGGACCTGGCTTCGGAGGAGGGGCCCGAGGCTTCGAAGAGGTTCGAAGCGGCGGTCCGCGACCGATTGCCGTTCGCCGGATACGCGCGATTGATCCGGGTCTCGGCGCGGACCGGCCGAGGCATCCGCTCGGTCCTTCCGGAGGCCGCGCGGGCCGCGGAGAACCGGCGCCGGCGGATCACGACCGGAGAGTTGAACCGGGTTCTGGGGCGGGCGCTGCGAGACTCGCCTCCCCACACGGCGCGCGGAACCCGCCTCCGCGTCTACTACGTCGCGCAGACAGCGGTCGCGCCGCCGACGTTCACCCTCGTCTGCAACCGGGAGGAGGCGCTCCACTTCTCCGAGAGCCGCCGGATCGAGAACGTCCTGCGCAAGGCGGCGGACTTCACCGGCTCTCCGCTCCGGATCAACGTGCGCTCGCGATCGCGCCCCGGCAAAAAGAGTTCAAAGCCCCGGCGACAGCGATAAAGTACGCGCAGTGGCGAAGGGCGAACCACAACTCTACAAACCAGCGGATGCGTGTCGGATGGCGGAGGTCGCGCCCTACGTGCTGCGGTACTGGGAGACCGAGTTCTCCGCGCTCTCCGAGGGGAAGGAGAAAGAAAAGGGCGCCACGCGCTTCTACACCGCGCGGGACGTCCAGATCATCGCGCGGATCCGGCAACTCCTCTACGACGAGGGATTCACGGTGGCCGGCGCGAAGAAGCGGCTCGACGCGGAGATCCAGGAAGGCCGGTTCGACGACTCGGGAAGGCCGTCCGCCGCCGCCGCGAGACCGGAGCCTTCCTCTCCCGTCGTCCCGAGATCGGCTTCGACGCCCGTGGCGCCTCCACCGCCTCCGGCTCCTTCACCGCGCGCCTCCGCCGCGCCGCCGCCGGCGCCCGCTCCGAAGCCCGCGCCCGTGCCCGCCGCACCGCCGGTTTCGTTTCCGGAGCGCAGGGCCGTCATCAAGGAGCTGAAGGAAATCGTGCGGCTCCTCGAAAAAGACAAACCGAAGAAGGGCTGAGGAGAGCGAGTCCCCGCGATCGTGGTGCGCTGCGTTTGACACGGCGTCGCGCGCCTGCTCAAATGCGCGCCTCCGGTCGGGACGTGGCGCAGTCTGGTAGCGTACCTGAATGGGGTTCAGGGGGTCCCGGGTTCGAATCCCGGCGTCCCGACCAAATTAGATCGCGCGGTTTTGCAACGGACGCTCACGAAACCCAACTCTGGCGCGGGTTTTCACGAATTTATCGCCCTGCGCTCGGTTGGCTTCGGTTGGCGATTCTGGAGAGAAAGTTCGGACACGCTTCGGACACAACTTCGGACACATTCCAAGTATGGAGAGAAGCTTCAGGCGCGAACGTCGGCTACCGCCGTACAGGTGCGATCTGCCCGCCTTGGAGTTCTTTATCGCGCGGCTGCTGGCAGATCTTCCGTCAGAGAGAAAAAGCGCCAAGATAACGGCGAAACTCCGCGGGCAAACGCTGGAATCGGAGACTGTCGAGGAACTGCGGCAGGTACCTGACCTCCCTTCGGTCTTAAATCGGATAACCGTCGATCTCCACGGCTTTCAGGACGAGGGCAGCTCCTACTTCATCGAGTTCGGACCGTCGTTCGCCGGCAGTGGCGCGACCGTAATTGCGACCGGTCCGAGCGCGGCGTGGTGCGCGGGCGCAGTGGAGGAAGTTACATCCTTCGCGCGCGAGCACAAGAACTGGTATTGGTTCCTGCGAGCGTGGATGTTTTACGTTCTGGCTATCGTCGCCAGCTCCATGCCGACGATCGCAAAAACTCGGCTCGCTCCTTCAATCGTGATCATCGTCTTGTCGTGGTTGCTAATCGGCGCTCTCTGGTTTTCGTTCGACAACGTTTTCCCGGGAGTAGTGGTCCGAGTACGCGAGAGCAAAGGACGACCTGGTGAGAGAGCCGCCGTGTTGACGTTCTTGGGTGGGCTTCTGACATTCGCCGCAGCCTTGATCATCCTTCTCACAGAGACCTGTCGACGACTATCACCTTAGGGTAGTCCGGCTGCTCCGGCCGTTCCCTTCCACCGCCGGCCTGAGCGACAATTGGCTCGGTGGCGCCGCACCTACTTGGAGGCGCAGGACGGCGCGAGCAACGTCAGGGAGATCCGGCGTTCGGACACAGGTTCGGATACGTCGGGCCTAAACTCCTGATTCTGTTTGGTGCAGGTTAGTGTTCGAATCCCGGCGTCCCGACCACAAATCCCCAACAAAAATCCTAGCGGTGCTCATCGCGGTGTCTCGGGGAATAGGATTTCCTGCGGGAGGTAGATCATCATGGCTGAAGTACCCAAGTCCGTGGTTCTCGTTCACGGTGGCTTCGTCGACGGCTCGGGTTGGGAGGGCGTCTACGGGATCCTGAAGAAGAATGGTTACGCGGTCAGCATCGTCCAGAATCCGACGATCTCGCTCGCCGACGATGTCGCCGTGACTAGGCGCGTCATCGCTGACCAGAATGGCCCGGTGATTCTCGTTGGCCACTCTTATGGCGGTGCGGTGATCACCGAAGCTGGCAATGACCCGAAGGTTGCTGGGCTTGTCTACATCACCGCCTTCGCGCCGGACAAGGGCGAATCGGTGTCCAGCCTCATCACGGACCCTCCGCCAGCAGCTCCCGTGCCGCCGATTGTTCCGCCTCAGGACGGGTTCCTCATCCTCGACAAGGCAAAGTTCCCTGCCTCATTCGCCGCAGACGTGGAGCCAGAGAAGGCCGCATTCATGGCGGACTCACAGGTCCCATGGGGCGTCGAAGCACTCAGCGGCACGATCACCAGTCCGGCGTGGAGCTCGAAGCCGAGCTGGTACCTGGTCGTCACCGAGGACAAGATGATTCCGCCCGCTGCACAACGCTTAATGTCAAAACGTGCCGGCTCGACGGTCGTCGAGGTCGCCGGTAGCCACGCGATCTACGTCTCGCAGCCAGAGGCTGTGGCCTCGCTCATCGAAAGGGCCGCCGCGGAAGTCCAGGCGAGACGGAGGCCTGAGGTGCCACGGCCCGAGGCGAGCGGACGTAAGTCGGCAGATCTGTGAGCCGGTAATCACCGCGGGAAGAAGCCCCAGAGTGCGAGAGGGGCGGGTTGCCCGACCCCTTTCGCCGACCGGTGCCCATCGCGGTGCCCATCGAGTCCCACAACTCGCCGAACAACGTCGCACCGTTAGGACGCCCGCCTCTGCAAACACGCCCACTTAGCGATGGAGTGTGGCGAGGTGCACGGCCTGGCCGGGTTCGAACCCCGGCGTCCCGACCAAACCTCTACATCGGGTGTGCGGAGGCGGGCGCGGTCTGATAGACCACCGGCCGTCCGGCAACGATCCACCATTGGCCCGATTTTTTCGTTATCACGGAGTTGACGTGGGCTTTTAGCACCGGCGCGGCGGTGCCGTCCGGGGACTGCATTCCCGAGATTTCCACGTCCCAATCGGCAAAGGCGATGTCCGGCTCGAGCAGCCGTACCGTCATGCCGGTGATGGTGAAGGTCGTCCCCTTCATGACGCCCGCGTGCTCGTCGGTGAAGAGCTTCTCTACGTCGGCACGTCCTTTCGCCATTCGGCCGGACGGATTGATGAGGTCTCCGTCCGGCGCCCAGACGCCGGCCATCGCCTTGGCGTCGTGCCGATTCCAGGCTGCCGCGAATTCCTGGCATCGCGCGCGGACCTGGGCTTCCCCGCCCGTGTCCGGAGCCGCCACCGCCAGACTCGCGGTGGAAGCGATCGCCATTGCCAATGCCGTCCGGATGACTTTGTGCATGTCTATCTCCTTCGGTAACCGACAAATCAGATCACGGTTTCGTCCGACTCCCTGATCAACGCTCGGGTTCCCGGCCTCCCGACCAATAATTTCAAGCCTAGACCACGCCTTCGATCGCGTTCCTGTCTCCGCGACGCCTCTGAGAGAAGCACGCAAGGGCTCTTGGCGTCAGTCTTGCTCGCCTCCTCGAATCGACTAGACCAAAGTCTCGGGAGACTTGAGGTCTACGACCCCCGTTTCAAAGGAGAGATGCCATGGTCCACGCTTTCGCCTCCAGTCGGCGGCTTCGGCCGAGGTCTGTCGTCATTGCCTTCCTCGTCTTGTTGAGCCCGTTTCTGTGCGCGCTCGACGCTCAGCGGCTCACGAGCGTCTCGACGTCGGTCTCACCAGGCGATCGAGAAGCCATGGTGACGCGCAGGGACGGACGCCTCGCCCATCACCCCTCCAGAGTTCTCGTTCGGTTCCGTACGGGCTCGCCGAGGGACTTCCTTCCGGGAACCCCGTCTTCCCGCGCGCTGCCGGACACGCCGGATCTTTATGTGATCGAGAATCCGCCCGGGCTTTCGGTGGCCGAGGCCGTGAGCCGGTACCGCGCGAGGCCGAACGTCCTCTACGCCGAGCCCGACTTCGTCGTCGAGGCGCTGGCCACTCCGACCGACCCGCTCTGGAACCAGCAGTGGGATATGTCCAAGATCTCCTGCCCGGCCGCCTGGGATCACCAGACGGACTCGAGCAGCGTGATCGTCGCTGTCATCGACACGGGAATCGATTTCAACCATCCCGACCTGGCTCCCAATCTCTGGACGGACCAGGGCGGGGGGCACGGTTTCAACTGTTTCGGGGGAAGTTGCTCGAAGGGGGGGTCGGACGATTTCGGGCACGGAACGCACGTCGCGGGAACGATCGGAGCCGCGGCCAACAACGGAATCGGGATCGCCGGAATCAACTGGAAAGTCCAGCTCATGTCTCTGAAGTTCCTGAACTCG
>QHVV01000093.1:13393-18745 GCA_003222385.1 Acidobacteriota bacterium | reverse complement strand
GCTCAAGCAGCAAGGCTTCAACATCCGCCTCACGAGCAACTCCTGGGGTGGCGGAGGCTTCAGTCAGGCTTTGAAGGATGCGATGGCGAATGCGGAGGCGGCCGGCATCGTCCACGTCTGCGCGGCCGGCAACAGCAATCGGAACGCGGACGCCTTTCCGATGTACCCGGCCGCGTACGACAATCGCGGGATCATCTCGGTTCTGGCCTCGGACCAGAGCGACAAAGGCGCCTCGTTCACCAACTACGGGCTCGCGAGCGTGGACATCGCGGCGCCCGGTGTGAGCACGCTCTCGACCGTCCCGACCGGCAACTGTTCCCTCTGCGATGCGAGCGGATACAGGACTCTTTCCGGGACCTCGATGGCGACGCCGCACGTCTCCGGCGTTCTCGCGGCTCTCTTTCAGAAGAATCCGGCGCTCGGTGCCGACGAGGCTCGCGACGCCGTCCTGGATCCGGGGAGTTACGACACGCTGAGAGATGCGAAAGCGCAGACCACGTCGACCGCCGGCCGGTTGAACTTCGCGAAAGCGCTGCTGAATCCTCTCGTTCTCGCCCCCAGGCTCAACAACTTTCCGGTGCTGACGATCGGACCGGATGTTTTCGTATCGGCGGGGACCCAGGTCTCTCTCTCGGCCAGCGCTTCCGACGCGGACAACGATCCACTCCGGATGGCCTGGGCAAAGGCCTCGCCGGACATTGGGCAGTCGTGGCTCCTCGGCCGGATGCTCGACATCGCTTTTCCGGCCGCGACCGGGACCTCGTTTTCCGCGCCCTCTCTCGCCCGGACGGGAATCATGCCGTACGACGCTTCCGTCGCGGACGGGCGCGGCGGATCGGATCACCGCCGTAAGAACGTGACGGTCTCTCCGGCCGCCAGCCCCGGTCTCCCGCCTTCGGGAAGCCTGACCGTGTCGCCGACGGATGCTCCGCCGGGAAGCACGATCACCGTGAATTTCCCGGTCACGGACCCCGAGAACGGGCCGGTCAGCTGGGACATCTGGGTGAGCAAGCAATACGGCTCGACCGGCACGTGCTGCCTCACCGGCACGTCGACGAGCGTCATTCTGAACGAGGCCGGGGTTTATCGGATCGCCGTTCAAGCCATGGATCGAGAGCTCAATACCTCGAACCGGCCGAGCGCCGTCGTCCGGATCGGCGGCGCGACGGGCGAACCGCCGGTTGCGGTCGCTACGACCGACAAGCTGAGCGGCCCGGCTCCGCTGACGGTGAATATCGATCTCAGCGGAAGCTACGATCCGGATGGAAACATCAAGAGCTACCACTTCAACTGCATCGGCGGGACCCTGACGGCAACCCAGGGAGCCACGGGAACGTGTCTCTTCGAAACTCCCGGCGCGTACTGGATGCTGCTCCAGGTCGAAGACACCAGCCACCTCGTCGACGAGTTCGACGCCTACGCCGTCGCGACGCCTGTCGCACCGCCGAGCGGCACGCCACCGCAGATCTCGATCACGAGCCCGGCGGACGGGAGCATCGTGCAGGCGAGGTCCATAGTGGCGATCCAAGCCTCGGTCGTGCCGGGCACTTACGCGGTCAGTCGGGTGGACTTCATCGTCGGTTCGAACGTCGTCTGCTCCGACACGGCGACACCCTATGTCTGTAGCTGGCAGGTCCCCGGAGGTATGAACAAGAGCTATCAGATCCTCGCGAACGCGTACGACACGCAAGGGAATGTCGGAGCGTCGAATACCGTGACCGTGACGACGAGGTGAGGCACCTCGTCCCTCCCGAAGGGCCGACTCGGGCGGCGGCGATATCGACCGGTTCTTAGCCCGTTCTGCAACGGCGGATAATCGGGTCATGAAGGTCCGGCTCGTCTCGGCGTCGCACTTCTCGGCCGCCCATCGTCTGCACCGCGACGACTGGGACGAGGAGACCAACCGCCGGGTCTTCGAGAAGTGCAACAACCCGAATGGTCACGGGCACACGTACGGGCTCGAGGTCGCGGTCGAAGGGAAGATCGATCCGGAGACCGGCTACGTCATGGACTTCGCGAAGTTAAAGCGCACGGTCCGGGAGCAGGTCATCACCCGGCTCGACCGCCGCCACCTGAATTTCGACGTGGATTTCCTCTCCGGACGGAACCCGACGGCCGAAAACATCGTTATCGGAATTTGGGAGCAGCTCGAGGGTCGGGTCGCCCCCGCCCGGCTCGTCCGGGTGACGTTGAACGAGACCGAGAAGAACCGCGTGGTCTACGAAGGAGGAGAAGATGGACGGTGAGGTAAAGCCCCGGCGGCTCACCCGCTCGAACCGCAACAAGATGATCGCGGGGGTCTGCGGCGGCCTCGCGGAATATCTGCGGATGGACCCGACCGTGGTGCGGGTGCTGTACATCCTGATCTCGGTCGTGTCGGCCGCGTTTCCCGGTATCGTCGCCTACATCATCCTGATGTTCCTGATGCCACCCCCCGAAGAGGCGACGGCATGAGTGCCATCCCGCCGTCCGTGCCGCGTCCGCATCCGGTGCCTCTGCGCCGTTCGCGGAAGGAGCGGATGATCGCCGGAGTCTGCGCCGGCCTCGCCCATCACTTCGCGCTCGATGTCACGCTCGTTCGGGTGTTGTACGTCCTGGTGTCGGTCCTGTCGGCCGCCTTTCCCGGAATCCTCGTCTACATCATTCTCTGGATCGTGATCCCGGAAGAACCGGCTTCGTGAGCCGGCCGCGGATCCTCGTCACCAACGACGACGGCATCTTTTCGGAAGGCATCGAGCGGCTCGCCGCCGCGCTCGCGGAGGTCGGCGACGTCTACACGGTGGCGCCGGATCAGGAGAGGAGCGCGGCGGGTCACGCCCTGACCCTCGACACGCCGCTGCGCGCCAAGGAGATCGGCGACCGCCGCTGGTCGGTCAACGGCACGCCGACCGACTGCGTGAACTGGGGGGTCCTCCATCTCCTGCGCGACGAGCGGCCGAAACTCCTCTTTTCGGGGATCAACCTGGGGCTGAACCTGGGGGACGACGTCACGTACTCGGGCACGGTGTCGGCGGCGTTCGAGGGTGCGCTGCTCGGGATCCCCTCGGTCGCGGTTTCCCAGGAAATCGAACGCGGGTTCACGTTCGACGCCGCCGCGCAGTTCGCGACGCGCCTCGGCCGGCGCCTTCTTGGCGAAACGCTCCCGGCGAAGACTCTCCTGAACGTCAACGTTCCGGCGGGGCAGGTGCGCGGAGTCCGCGTCGCGCGGCTCGGGACCCGCCGATACGGGGAGACCGTCATCGAGAAGACCGACCCGCGTGGGCGGCCGTACTACTGGATCGGCTCCACGATCCCGGTGGGAGAGCTCGAAGAGGGCACCGACATCATCGCGGTCGCCGAGAAGTCGATCTCGGTGACGCCGGTCCACCTGGACCTGACGGCATACCACGCGATGGAGCTCTTGGAGGGAATCGCGTCGGCGCTGTCGCCGCTCGGCGAGCCGGTGACGCCCCGGTCCTAGTAAGTCAGGACCTTCCGGGCGGCTTCGAGCACCTTCTCGGTCGACGGGAGGATCGCGCGCTCGAGGATGCGGTTGAAGCCGACGGGCGTGAAGGTCGAGCCGACGCGGCCGATGGGCGCATCCAGCCAGGGAAAGACGGCTTCCTGGATCTGCGAGGCGATCTCGCCGCCGAAGCCGGCGTGAACCTTGTCCTCGTGCGCGACGAGGAGCCGGCTCGTTTTCTTCACCGATTCCGCGACCGCGTCGAGATCGAGGGGGACGAGCGACCGCAGGTCGATGACCTCGAGGCTCCGGCCTTCCTTTTCGAGCTCCGCCGCGGCCTCCAGCGCGAAGTGGACGGGGTTGCCGTACGCCGCGATCGTGAGATCCGTTCCCTCGTGGCGCCGGCGGGCCTTTCCGAACGGCACCGCGAACTCCGCGGGGACCGCGGCGCGCGCCATCGGATTGTTGTAGAGGAACTTGGGCTCGAGGAAGAGGGTGATCCCGCGGGACCGGATCGAAGTCCGGAGCAGCCCGGCCGCGTCGTCGGCGAACGCCGGGTAGACGACTCGGATCCCCGGCAGCGTGGTCAACCAGCCTTCGATGTTCTGGGAGTGATAGAGCCCGCCTCCGATGTAGCCCCCCGACGCGATCCGGATGGTCACGTTCGGCACGAACTTTCCGTTCGTGCGCCAGTACTCGTGCGACATCTCGACCATCTGCTCGGCGGCAGGCCAGAAATAGTCGGCGAACTCCGCGCCCTCGACGACCACGCGAATCTCCTCGGAGAGCCGCGAAAATCCGTCGGACGTCCCGAGGATGAAGTCTTCAGCGATGGGGCCGTTGAAGACCCGCCGCGGCCCGAACTCCTGCTGCATGCCCTTCGTGACGTTGAAGACGCCGCCCTTGTCGCGATAGGCGACGTCCTGTCCCCAGATGTACGTGTGCGGATTCCGGCGGAACTCTTCCTTCAGCGTCTGGTTGAGCGCGAGCACGAGGGTCAGGGGCTCACCCGACCCGTCGGGCAGACCTTCCGGCCACTTCTCCGGCTTCCACGGCTCCGGCACGACGTAGTCGAAAATCGAGTCGGGCGTGGGATCCGGGGCCTGCTTGGCGCGGTCCGCGGCCTCCTCGTAGGTCTGCTGGTTGTGGGCTTCGATCGAAACGATCTCCTCTTCGGAGACGAGGCCGTTCTCGATGAGCGCGCGGCGGAACCAGCTCCTCGGGGGACCGATAGAGCTCATGGCGGTCGGAGTTGGAGTGCGAATGGATCCGGACGCACGGCGCATAGACGATCGCGCACCCGGCTCCGGTCCGGATGTAGTCCACCGCTTCGCGCATGGCGCGGAACGAGTCGAAGACGTCGAGCCCATCGCAGTGGAAGATCTTGAGGTTCAGGAAGCCCGAGAAGTTGTCGGCGGGCGACGGGTTCGCGGTCTGGTCCATCTTCGGCACCGAGATGCCGTAGCCGTTGTCCTGGATGACGAAGACAACCGGCAGCTTCTCGCGCGAAGCGCCGTTCACCGCTTCGTAAAAGTAGCCTTCGGAGGTCGAGGACTCGCCGATCGAGCAGAAGACGATCGAGTCCTTGCCGTAAGTCTTGACCGCCCGGCCGAGACCCGCGGCGTGCTGGGCATGGTTGGCGACGCACGACGAAACGTTCTGAATCCCGATCTCCGGTTTCGCGAAGTGGTTCGACATGTGCCGGCCGCCCGACGCGACGTCCGCCGCTTTCGACATGCCGTTCAGGAGGATTTCCTCGGCGGTCAGGCCGGCCGCGACGCAGGTGGTCAGGTCGCGGTAGTAGGGGAACAGGTAGTCCCTCCCGGGCCGGAAGGTCATGCCGAGCGCGAGCTGGATCGCGTCGTGCCCCGCGCAGGGGGCGTGGTAGCTCCAGCCGAGTCCCTGCTTCA
>QHVV01000093.1:811-13286 GCA_003222385.1 Acidobacteriota bacterium | reverse complement strand
GTTTCTCGAGGCGTCAACAGTCCCTCCATGCAACGGACGGGAAACACTCATTTTAGCGCGGTTATTCGCGGAGCCCGGCCGGCGCCGGCTGCTAACATCCCGGCCAGTGCCCTTCCAGACAGAGCGTTTCCCCTCCGGACCGCGCGAGGACGGCGAGCGGCGCCGGCGGGAGATGGTCGAGCGGTTCGTCGCGGCCCGGGGCGTCGACGATCCGCGGGTCCTCGCGGCGATGCTCGAGGTGCCCCGGCATCGGTTCGTGCCGGAACCGCTGCGGGGCAAGGCGTACGGCGACCATTCGCTGCCGATCGGCCACGGACAGACGATCTCGCAGCCCTCGGTGGTCGGGTTGATGACGCAGCGCCTGGGAGTCCAGGAAGGACAGAAAGTCCTCGAGATCGGCACCGGGTCCGGGTACCAGGCCGCCGTGCTCTCGCGGCTCGCCCGCAGCGTCTATTCGCTCGAGCGCATCGACGAGCTCGCGCGGGCGGCGTCTTCGATCCTTCGCGAGCTCGGCTACCAGAACGTCTCCGTCAAGGCCTTCGACGGAACCTACGGATATCCGGCCGCCGCCCCGTACGACCGGATCCTCGTCACCGCGGGGACGCACGAAATCCCGGAGACTCTCCTCGAGCAGCTCGCGGTGGGCGGCCGTCTCGTCGCGCCGGTGGGTCCGGCCGATCGGCAGAGGATCCGCGTGGTCCGGCGCCGCAAGACGGACTTCGCGCGCGAGGACGGCGAGGAGGTCGTGTTCGTGCCGCTCCTCGGAAAGTTCGGCCGGACGTCCGCTTGATCGCCCGCCGCGCGATCGTATCGGGGCGCGTTCAGGGAGTGGGGTTCCGCTTCTTCGCGGAGCGCGCGGCGCGCCGGGCCGGAGTCCGCGGCTGGGTGCGCAATCTCGAAGACGGCAGAGTCGAGACGGTCGTCGAAGGCGACGAGGCCGCGGTCGCGCGCTATCTCGACGAGATCCGGAAGGGCCCGCTCGGCGGACGCGTCACGGACCTGCGGGTCGAGGAGAGACAGCCCGAGCGATTCGAGTCGTTCCAGATCACGACGTGAACGAGCTCCGCCGGTTCGTCCGGGACGTGCCGGATTTTCCGACGCCCGGTATTCTCTTCCGCGACATCACTCCGCTCCTCGCGTCGCCCGAAGCGTTTGCTTCGTCCATCGACGCGATGGCCGGCCCGTTCCGGGAGATCCCCGCCCGGAAGGTCGTGGGGATCGAGGCGCGGGGATTCATGTTCGGAGCGGCGCTCGCGCGCGAGCTCGGCCTCGGTTTCGTGCCGGCGCGCAAGGCCGGGAAGCTTCCCGGCAGGACCGAGAGGATCTCCTATGGCCTGGAGTACGGTTCGAACGTCCTCGAGGTCCACGCGGACGCGTTCTCGCCGGGAGAGCCCGTCCTGATCGTCGACGACGTTCTCGCGACGGGCGGCACGGCGGCCGCGGCGGCGGAGCTCGTCGAGCGACTCGGCGCCCGAGTGACCGGTCTCACGTTCTGCATCGAGCTCGCGGACCTCCAGGGTCGGTCGAAGCTCCCGGGTCGCCGGATCCACGCGGTGCTGGTACTATGAATCGGAGCTCCCCGCTCGGCTCGAAGCCCAAAAACTGACCATGGCCGAAGAAAGAATCCTGATCGTCGACGATGACGAGGACATCCTCTTGATCGTCCAGACGATCCTCGCCAACGCCGGTTATTCCGTTCTCGTCGCGCGCAACGGGCGGGAGGGCGTCGATCTGGCGCTCGAAACCAAGCCGGACCTGATCCTCCTGGACGTGATGATGCCGGAGCTGTCGGGCTGGGAGGTCTGCACGACCTTGAAGAACGCGCCGGAGACGCGCCAGACCCCGATCGCGATGATGACGGTCAAGAGCGAGATCCGGGACCTCATCACCGGAATGCAGGTCGGGGCGAACGACTACCTGACCAAGCCGTTCACCCGCCGCAAGCTGCTCGAGACCGTCCGGAGGCTGCTGGACCAGCGGGGCGAGAGTCCCCCTTCGTTCCTGACATCCGAGAACGAGCAGGTCCGGCACAAGAGCCTCCTCTTCGACCCGATCACGGAGCTCCCGACCGTGCCCGTCATCATCGACGCGCTGCGGGACCGCCTCCTCGACAGCCGCGACCTCGCGGTCCTCTACGTCGACGTCGAGCAATACAGCCACATCGAAGAGACGTACGGATGGGAGGTCTTCGACAGTCTCCTCCGGAATACGGCCAAGGCACTCCGCAGAATGGTCGGGACCATCTTCGCGACGGAAGACTTCGTCGCGGTCAACCGCACGGGCGGGTCCGATTTCTACGTGCTGACCAGCCTCGAGGCGGGTGACGGAGCTCCCGCCCGGCTGCAGCGCAAGGCCCGGCAGGTCGAAGAGTCTCTGCGGGGCACGCTCGAGGAGGCGTTCGGCACCCGGATCCACAAGCGGATCGGCGTCTTCGTCGGACATGCCATCATCCGGGCGAACCCGCAGATGCGGGTGGAGCGGCTCGTTTACCGGGCGCTGCGCGAAGCGGTCACGGTCGCCACGACCAAGGAGCGCGAGCGCCAGACCCTGCTCCACGACGCGTTCAACGAGATCCTGCGGAAGCGCCGCATCCGCACGGTCTACCAGCCGATCTTCGACCTGGCCACGATGGAGCTCTTCGGGCACGAGGCATTGACGCGGGGGCCGCTCGACTCGGCTTTCGAAAGCCCCGACCTTCTCTTCCAGTTCGCCGGAGAGCACGAGGCGACCTGGGAGCTCGAACAGCTCTGTCTCGAATCCTCCGCGAACCACTACGCCTCGACGCCCGAGAGCTATCTCTTCCTGAACGTCGAGGCCGACTCGATCGAGCGGCTCTCCACGCGCGGGCTGCAGGCTTTTACGCCGCTCATCAACCTGCGGCACCAGGTCGTCCTGGAGGTGACCGAGCGCTCGGCGATCCGCGATATCCCGGTCTTCCGCGAAGCACTCGCGACGCTGCGCCACCATGGATTCCGGATCGCGATCGACGACGCGGGATCGGGATACGCGTCGCTGCAGTCCATCGCGGAGCTGCGGCCCAACTTTTTGAAGGTCGCGAACACGCTGATCACGGGCCTCCACCAGGACACGATCAAGCGCGACGTGGTCGAAATGCTTGTGACTCTGTCCCGACGGATCGACGCGGTCTGCGTCGCGGAAGGAATCGAGACTCCCGAGGACCTCGAAGAGTGCCGGCGGATCGGGATCCCGTACGGACAGGGCTTCTACATCGGCGTGCCCGAAGAGACGCCGGCGCTTCACCCCGCGCGAGAGTTCGTGCCGGCGCGCCGAGCCTCGGACCGCTAGTACACTCGTTTCCCGCGGGGCCGTAGCTCAGTTTGGATAGAGCGAAGGTTTCCTAAACCTTAGGTCGGCAGTTCGAGTCTGCCCGGCCCCAGAAACGTCGGCCTCATTCGTTCGGGATCCGGCTTCGCCATCGGCGCTCGGCTCGGCAAAGCGACCTCGACGCTCCCGCGGCGCGCGGCTCCTCCTTCGATTACCTCAGGAGACTCCGCACGCCGCGATGGGGTACCGACTAGACATAACCACGAAGCGCAGCCTGGAGCTGCTCGTCCGATCGCCTTCCGAAGGCAAACTCTCGAATCGTCCCTTCAGCGTCGATGAGTATGGTCAGCGGCCACCCGACGTCCGGAATCCAACCATCAATAAGAACGATCAGCGGTCTGGTCTCCGGCCCGGGGGGTTCGTGCACCCAGCTCAGCCGCGTGGAATAACCACTCAGCGGGGGCAACGTCACGCCGCGCTTCTCCGCGAACTGTCTGATTCGCTCAGGAGAGCTCGATGTGAGGGTTATGACGGCAAGGCGATCCGATCCGTGAAGCTCCTGCAGCGAAGTGAGCGAAGGCATCTCCGCCCAGCAGGGGCCGCACCCCGCGACCCAGACGGTGAGAAGCACAGCCTTGCCCCGAAAGTCCGAAAGGCGGTGCAGGGAGTCGTCGCCGATCAAGCGGAATGTCACTTCCGGAGCGGTCGATCCGATGCGATTGCGCACCTGTGTGAAAACCGACGCGATCCTCGGACTCACGTCACCGACGTGAGGGTATCGAACCTCGGGAGGATTCAGGCGCACGAGGACCACCGTAGCAACGGCGAGAAGGCCGAGCACGGGCACGGCCCATTTCATTGACTTACTCACGGCGCTCCTCTGGCTGTCCGAGGTCCGCTACTTCTTCGCGGGCTTCGCCTTCTTGATCACCGACGCGGCCTTCTTCGCGTCGGCGGACGACTCGAACCCGAGGATCGCGGAGTACCGGCGGCCGACCACCTGCGCCATCAGGAAGATCATGTTGATCCCGGCCTCCGCGACGCCGCGGGCGATCGCGGCGCCCAGTCCGGCCCGGTCGTCCCCGTCGACTAAGAGCGCCGGAATCCCGGAGTCCGACAGACCCACGGAACGCGCGGCGGTCGTCACCTTCTTACCGCTCACCGGGTAGACCTCGATCGCCGCGCGGTTCTCGGCGCCCGGAATCCGATAACCCATGACCACCTTCAGGTCGCCTCCGGCCTCGGCGATCGGACCGAGCGCGCCGGCGAGCGCGCCCGGTCGATTGGCGACTTCGCTCCTCCACAGCGTGATTTGCTTGATACGAACTGCCATGACTCTCTCCTCCTCCTTCTTCAGATGCTGTCGGGCAGCTTCAGCGCGCGTTTCAGCCTCCGGTCCAGGAACCGGTCCGATGCGAGACCCTTCAACGGGACCAGGATCTTCGCCATGGGCGCCACCCGGTAGCGGGTTTTGGGACGTCTCGATTCGATCGCGCGGACGATGACGCGCGCCACCAGCTCGGGCTGGCGGGTGCCGCGCTGGAATTCCCTCTCGCTCGCCCGCTCGGCGTTCGCGTAGAAACGCGAGTAGGGACCGGCGGACTGGAGAATCCGCGCGGTGACCTCGCGGGTCCGCGCGCCGAAGTGCGTCGCGATCGGCCCCGGCTCGATCACGACGACCCGGATCTTCCACGGGGCCACCTCGACGCGGAGCGCGTCGGAGACGGCCTCGAGGGCGTGTTTCGAGGCGCAGTAGGGGCCGGCGAACGGAATCGTTACCTTGCCGGCGACCGACGAGACATTGACGATCGTTCCCTTGCGTTTCTCCCGCATGGTCGGGAGAACGGCCTGAAGGAGCCGGAGCGCGCCGAAGACGTTCACTTCGAACTGCGCGCGCCATTCCGGGAGGGTCACGTCCTCCACCGCGCCGTACTGGCCGTAACCGGCGTTGTTGACGAGCGCGTCGATGCGTCCGGCCGCGCCGAGCACCGCCCCGACGGCCGCGTCGACCGAAGCCGGGTCGGTCACATCGAGCTCGATCGTCTCGATTCCCCGCTCCGCGAGCCCGGCCAGGTCCGTCCGGCGGCGCGCCGAGGCGAAGACGCGGTGGCCGCGCTCTTTCCCGAGGAGCGCGGTCGCCCTTCCAATGCCGGTGGAACAGCCCGTGACCAGGATCACCTGTTCCATCATTCCCGCCGGATGTTACCCTTCGAAGGCGCGTCGATGTCCTACGCGGAGAAGAACCTCGCTCCCGGTGAAACGATCGTGCACCGGGCTCGTTATCACTGGATCTACTACCGCACCGCGCTTGCCATGCTCCTCGTCTCGGTGGTGTTCGGCCTGTGGTGGTGGATCGCCGGACAGCGGCTCGGCTCGCCCGGAGGCTCCGCGTTCTTCGGATGGATCGCCCTCCTGTTTCTCGCGGCCGCGGCCGTGACCTTCCTCTTCCGGAGGATCCGAGCGTCCGCGGACGAGTTCGTCGTCACCAACCGCCGCGTCATGCGGAAAGTCGGACTCTTCGCCCGGGAGGCGGAGCAGGCGCCGATCGAGAAGATCCAGGACATCAGGCTCGACCAGGGCGTCGTGGCGCGATTGCTCGGATACGGCTCCATCGTGCTCGAGACAGCCTCGGAGAGAGGTCGGATCGTGTTCCCCGACATCTCGCGGCCCGAAGCCTTTCGCAACGCGATCTGGGGGCAGGCGTCCACGCCCGCGGTCGCGACGACCGCGACGACCGCGACGACCGCGACGGCTGCGACGGCAACAGTCTCGAGCGCTCCTTCGACTCCCGCGCCGGCCTCGACCGCGGAGCGGCTGAAGGAGCTGGAAGACCTGCGCCTGCGCGGTCTGTTGTCGACCGAGGAGTACGCCCGCAAGCGCGAAGAAATCCTGGGCTCTCTGTGAAATGGCGGAACCCGTCCGACCGGACCGTCCGTAAACCCGGACCTCAGCCGTTCGTCTATCGGGTGTGCCCGCTCTGGCCATGATCCCTCGCGAAACCGAACCCGGAGTCGACGAAGCCCGCCTGATCCAGGAGATCCGAGCCGGCAACTCGGGTGGCTTCGAGTACTTCGTCCGCCAGTACCAGCGCCGGATCACGCGGGTCGCGTACCGGCTGCTGCACGATACGGGAGAAGCGGATTGCGCGGCGCAGGAGAGCTTTCTCCGCGCCTGGCAGAACCTGAACGAGTTCCGCGAGGGCTCGACGTTCGAGACCTGGCTCACCCGGATCTGCCAAGGACCGGCTGAAGCGCCGGCGCCTCGTTTTCTACTTCCACCAGGCGGCCGGGGACTCCGAGGAACGCGGGTCACGGGAAGGCGCTCCGCACCCGGAACCCTCTCCGGAACGCCGCGCGCACTCGCGCGAGATCCGGGAGCGGCTTCGCCAGGCGATCGAAACGCTGTCTCCCCGCCAGAAGACGGTCTTCGTGCTGAAGCACTTCGAAGAGCTTTCGATCCCGGAGATCGCGGAGCTCACGGGCCTGGACACCGGAACGGTCAAGTCCCATCTCTTCCGCGCCGCGCACAAGATCCGCGAGTGCCTCCGCGATCTGCGAAAGAAGGCCTGACATGCGGGAACGCTGGACGTCGGCGGCCGAGGACCACCATTTGGGCGAGGAGGAGCTGTTCGCTCTGGCGGTTCCTCCGGCCGGAGTGCCCGAAGCGTTGCCCCGGCATCTCTCCGAATGTCTGCACTGCAGCCGCGCCCTGGCCGAATGGAAAAGCGCGGTGCGCGACCTGGGTGAGGAGGACGAAGACGCTTCCACCGAAGAGTGGCGCGCCCTCGAGGACGCGACACTCGCGGCGGTCAGCCGTCAGCGCGCGCCGGGGCGCGGACGCTCGCGGATCCTGGCGTGGGCGCTGCCCGCGGCCGCGACGGCGATCCTGCTGTGCGCCGTTCTCCTGACCGGCCGGAACGGCTCCGGCCGGATCGTCGATCGCTCCGAAGACTCCTCCGGATTCTCGGCCCAGGACCGCGCCGACGACGCCCTGCTGCGCGACGTCGATCGACTGGCGAGCGGAGAGGAGACCCCGGGTGGATGGGGCGCGCTCGCTCCCGATCCTTCCGGGGACGCGGCTGCCGCGCCGGAGGGCCGGTCTTGAAGATCCTGGCCGGCGCACTGCTCTTCGCTTCGATCGTCCCCTCCTCCGTGGCGATGCCTCCCGAGCTTCCCGAAGGGAAGTGGTGGAAACGGCCGCGAGTCGCGGCGGAGATCAACCTGACGGACGACCAGTCGCGCGAGATCGAGAGCATTTTTTCGCGCACGCGGCCGCAGCTGATCGACCGCAAGGCGGAGCTCGAGAAGCGCCAGGGAGAGCTCCAGGACGCGCTCGAAGGCAACGCCGACCGGAAGACGATCTCGGCGAAAGTGGAAGCGGTCGAGAACGCCCGCGCCGGCCTCCAGAAGGCGCGGATCCTGATGGTGCTCGATATGAAGCAGGTCTTGAAGCCGGAACAGTGGGATCGGCTCGTCCGGATGCGGGAACAGCTCCGGGAGCGGCGAATGGATCGATTCGAGCGATTCCGCGGGAGGCGGATGGACCGCCCACCGGCGCCCTAGAAGCCTAGACGCCTAGAACCCGATCCGGGCGGCGAGACCGCTCTTGATCGGCACGATCT
Organism: Acidobacteriota bacterium; assembly: GCA_003222385.1. GTDB lineage: Bacteria > Acidobacteriota > Thermoanaerobaculia > UBA5066 > Gp7-AA6 > Gp7-AA6. The sequence goes on along the minus strand of QHVV01000093.1, from coordinate 5,380 downwards.
CCAGGGTCGTCTTCTGAGCTTCCGCCCGCGCGCGGCGGTGCCGGGCCACGAGGAACCGGCCGATCGCCGTCCCCAGGACGGCTCCGGCGGCGACGTCGCTCGCGAAGTGCACCCGGTCGTTCATGCGGTCGAACGCGACGAGCGTCGCGGCCGTATAGGCGATCGTCGGAAGCACCCATCCCGGCGACCGCATCGCGATCACGGAAGCGACCGCGAACGCCTCGGTCGAGTGGCCCGACGGGAACGAGTCGTTCGAAGAGCCCGGGCGGAAAACGGTCCTGCCGTTGGATTTGATCGGCCTCTCGCGGCCGAAGGCGTACTTCAGGACCCACTTGTCCAGCAGATTCGACAGGAAGCCGGCTTCGAGGGTCTCCCGCCCCGTCTCGCGCACGTCCCAGCTCCGGAACACGTAGCCGACGATCAGGAAGGCGAATCCCGTGTTCACGCCGTATCCGCCTCCGAAGCCGGTCGTCGCCTGCGACACCCGATTCGTGAAGGTCGAACGATTCTTCTGAAACTCGTGGTCCAGGTGCTTGTCCTCGAGCATCAACCCGCCGATCAGGACCGCGGCTCCGGCCGCTCTCTCCCAGTCCGCGACGCTCCAGTGGAACGGCGCGACGAGGATGGCGTAAGAGTCGGCGACATAACGTTTCGCCTCGACTTTCACGTCCTTCCAGAAATCGGCCGGCTTCAAAGACGGCCGCTTCGGGGGAGGCTCCTTGGGCGGCTCCGGTTTCTGCGGTTCCTCGGTCGTGGGTTTCGGGGGCTGCTCCTCCGTCGTCGGCGGTTTCTGTTGCGCCTCCGTGCTCTGGGCCTCGAGATCCGCATCGATCTCGGCTGCTTCGGCAGCGAGGAACGATTCCTCGAAAGACGCCTGGAAACCGGCCTCCCCCGGTTCGGCCGCGGAGGACGGGGGAACGGCGGCCGATGCCTCGGCGGATGTCTCGGGGGCCGGTGCGCCGTCGTCGGCGAAGACCGGGCAGACCAGGACGCTGACGATCAGAAGGACCGCGACGCATTTCACGCGGCCTTTGCCATGCAAGTCTCCGGCCTCCGGACGGCGGGAGTTACGATCCCGCCGTGGACGAAGCGGCCCGGGATCGCATCGCCGACTATGTCAAGCCTCTGGCGGTCGGGCTCGACGGCGTGACCTATTACGGGGACGTGGCGCGGGTCGTGGCCGCATCCGAGAAGATCGCCGCGAGCCGCGAAGACCTCGATCCGACCCTCCTTTATCTGCTCGCCGTATTTTCCGGACAGGAAAGGTGGGTCTCCCGGTTCGGGCACAAGAGCCGCACGGAAATCTTCCTCGCATCGCTCGGCATCGCGCCCCGCACGATCGCGGCTCTCTGGCGGGGGCTCGGCCGGCTGGAGCGCGGGCCGCGCACGCCCGAGGAAGAAGTGGTCCACGACGCCGTGCGCCTCGAGGAGCTCGGCGCGTACGGCGTGACCCGGAAGCTCCTCGAGGGATACCGGGAGCGCCTCGATTTCGCCGAGATCGCGCAATCGATCGAAGACTCGGGTCAGGAGCCGCTTTCGACCGCGGTCGGACGCGCGCTCGCGGGGCCGCGCATCGAAGCGATGCGGGAATTCGCGCGGAGGCTTCGCGAAGAGTACGAGGAGTTCTCGCCTCAGACGATCGAGCGGCCGCCGTCCACCCGCAGGACCTGACCGGTCACGAACGCCGGGCCGGCACAGAGGAACACGACCGCCGCGCCGACGTCGTCGGCGGTCCCGATCCGTCTCGCCGGGACGCGGCGGGCGAGCCGTTCGACCTCCTCGGCCGACGTCCCCTCGGGCGGGAGCACGGTGCCGGGCGCGACCCCGTTGACCGGGATCTCGGGGCCGAGCTCGACCGCGAGCGCCCGCACGAGACCCTCGACCGCCGCCTTCGAAACGGAGTGGGCGACGTAATTCCGGGCCGGGCTCTCCGCGAGAAAGTCGGAGATCAGGACGATGCGGCCGCCGCGCTCGCGCAAAACGGGCGCGGCCTCGCGCGCCATCAGAAAGCCGGCGCGCGCGTTGACGTCCATCGCCGAGTCCCAGAGGTTCTCGTCGGTCTCCCGGAGCGTCGCGCGGTGGAAGTTCGCGGCCGAATGGACCAGGAAGTCGAGCGATCCCAGTCCCTCGGCCGTCTCGCGGACGACCCGGCGGCAGTCTTCCGGCCGGGACAGGTCGGCCTGGATGACTGTCGCGCGCCGTTTGAGCGCGCCGATCTCGGCCGCGGCGGTCTCCGCCTCCGACCGCGAGGCCCGGTAGTGCACCGAAACGTCGGCGCCCGCAGCCGCGAGCGCGAGCGAGATCGCCCGGCCGACGCGGACGCCGCCTCCCGTCACCAGGGCAATCTTTCCGGCGAGAGGGCGATCCATTGCCGCGGGGATCGTAACCTCGCGCCGGGTTGCGTCGTCCTCGCGAAAAGAGAATAGTGTGACCTTCCGGAGGAATCGATGATCGCGCGCCTCTTCGGGCGGATGTCCGCTCTTCTGCCTCTCCTCGTGCTGGCTCCCGCCGCCGGCGCGGCCACGGTGTCCGGACGTGTGCTCGATTCGGGCGGAAATCCGGTCCGGGGCGCGAAAGTGGTCTGGGAGGCGTACCGGACGGACGAGGAGACGCTCGTGGACGAGACGAAGGGATCGACGCCGGCTCCGCTCGGGGAGACGGCGACCGATTCCGAAGGCCGCTTCCGGGTCGTCCTCGACAAGCCGGGAGTCGAGGCCGCGATCCGGGTGCTACCCGGCGCGCTGGCCGGCGCTCTCCTTCCGGGCCCGTACGACTCGTCGGAAGACGTCGAGCTCGACGATGTCGAGCTGCCGGCGGCCGAGAAGGTGTCGGGCCGCGTCACCGACGAGGCAGGCACGCCCGTGTCCGGGGCGAAGGTCCGCGTCCGGGCGGGTTCCCCCTTCGAGGAGGATGAGGACTTCGTCCGGTACGCCGAGGCGACGACCTCGGCCGATGGCGCCTTCTCGATCGAAAACGCGCCGGGGAGAACGGGGAGGCTCTCGGTCCGGGCGCCCGGCCGGGTGCCCTTCTCCCAGTTCATGACGCGGCGCGCGGGGGCCGAGAAAGTCGGGCTCGCGAGCGGGGGGACGATTTCCGGAACGGTCCTCGATCCCATGGGAAAGCCGGCGGAGGGAGTGATCGTCCTGGCCGGATCGCTGGCGGCCGAGACCGGCGCGTCCGGAACTTATCGCCTCCGGGGGGTCGCGCCGGGCATCCGGACCCTGGAGGCGTTCGGAAAAGACGATCTCGCCGCGCGCAATGACGCGGTCCGGGTGAAGACGGGGGAGACTCCCGAGGTTTCGCTCCGGCTCGCGCGATCGGCCACCGTCACCGGCACCGTGATCGACGAGAAGAGCCGGCGTCCTTTGCCGGGCGTCCGCCTTTCGGCGTCGGCGGCGGGTTTCTCTTTTTCTTTCCGCGACGGCGAGACCATCTCGCGGAGAGCGCGTACCGACGTGAAAGGGAAGTTCCGCATCGCGGGCCTCGCCGCCCGGCGGTATTCGATCAAGGCCTCGAAAACGGACTACCTGCCGGCCACGATGCCCGGCGTCGTCGCGGCGGTTTCCGCGCCCGGGACCGTCGCCATCGCGCTCCAGAAGGCAGCCGGCGTGGCCGGCCGGGTCACGGACGAGAAAGGCGCGCCGGTCGCAGGCGCCCGGGTGCGCTTCGTTGCCGAGCAGGGGATTCGAGCGATCCTTCGCGGAGGCCCCGCAGCTCTTCTCGGCCGCCCGGGCGTGACCTCGGGATTGGACGGCGCCTTTCGACTGCGCGGCCTCTCCGCCGAGAAGAACCTCACCCTGGAGGCGACCCGGCCGGGGTACGTCCCGGGGCGCCGCGCCGGAGTCACGTTGCGTTCCGGAGAGGTCGTCAAGGATCTCTCTCTCGTCTTGAGGCGCGGGCTCGGGGCGCAGGGCCGGGTCGTGGACTCTGCGGGCCAGCCGGTCGCCGGCGCGGAGATCCGGTTGTCGCGGCCGGAGAGAGGCGGAAATCGATTCATGTTCCAGGTCGGCGCGATGGCCGATCGGGACAAGCCCGATGCCTCGAGCGGGCGCGACGGTTCGTTCCGGGTCGGCGGGCTCGAGCCGGGCGAGTATTCGCTCGCGGTCTCGCGCGAGGGCTATGCCAGGAAGCGGATTCCATCGGTCAACGTGGTCGCCGACGGTCCGAACGACTGGCCGCCGGTCGTCCTGTCGCCCGGCCTGCCCGTGGCCGGGTTCGTCCGCAACGGCAAGGGGGAGCCGATCGTCGGCGCCCAGGTCTTCTCCTTCGCCGAGGGAACGATGGCGGCCGACACGTCGACCGATCCGGAGGGCCGGTTCCGGCTGGACGGTTTCGGCGCCGAGCGGGCGGTGAATCTGAGCGTGCGCGCGGAGGGATACGCGACGCTCCAGCGGGGTGTGACTCCGCCGTCCGAGAACCTCTCCCTGGTCTTGAAGACGAGCGGCACGATTCGCGGGCGCGTCGAGGACGCCGCAACGAACCGACCCGTGACCGACTTCACCGTGTCGTACGCGGAGCCGCGCGGGGACCGATTCGGCGGAATTCTGAGCGACAAGGCTTTTCAGTCCG
>QHVV01000093.1:284-799 GCA_003222385.1 Acidobacteriota bacterium | reverse complement strand
CGTGCCGCCCGGGAAATGGAAGGTCATCGCGTCGGCCCCGGGGTACCGGCCCGCCGAAGTAGCCGGCATCGAGATCGGCGAAGGCGAGACGAAGGAGGGAATCGTCCTCTCCTTGAAGAAGGGCGCGTCGGTCGCCGGCCGCGTTCTCGATCCCCGTCGCGGGACCGGCGTACCGAATGCGTCCGTCTCGTGGTTCGAAGGATCGGGTGCGTCGCAGTTTCCGGGCGCCGCGGCGATCGCCCGGCTCGCGGGGGACGGCACCGCCGTGTCGACCGACGCCGACGGCCGCTACCGCCTCGACGGCGTCCCCGCAGGAAAGATCACCGTCGCCGCGGAGCACCCGGACTATCTCGAGGTCTCGCGTCCGGTCGAAGTCGAGGACGAAGCGACCGTCGATCTCACGCTCTCGCTCGGCGGATCGATCGCCGGTTCGGTCGTCGGAAAGGACAGGAGGTCCGCGGTTCCCGGAGCACAGGTCACGCTCGAGGAGCGGGGCGGGAGCTTCAACATGGGGG
>QHVV01000093.1:0-238 GCA_003222385.1 Acidobacteriota bacterium | reverse complement strand
ATTCCGGCAGCACTTCGTGGAAGGACGTCGTCCTCGCGGAGAGCCAGCGGCTCGACGGGGTCCTCGTCGAGATGGAAGGCGGCGTCCTCGTGCGGGGAACCGTTTCCGGCCTGCCCGCCGGGCGGCTCGGCGGCATCAGCATTTTCGCCTCGGGCAGGGACTATGAGGACAGCGCGACGACCGGAGACGACGGCCGGTTCACCCTTCGCGACGTTCCAGCCGGAGTCGTGCAATTGCA
>QHVV01000092.1:12215-13706 GCA_003222385.1 Acidobacteriota bacterium | reverse complement strand
GCGCGCGCGGCCTCGGTTCACCGTCCCAGCGCGCTCGGGCATTCGTCGCGCAGGCGCTGGCGGAAAGGCGCGCGGACCCTCTCGGTTGGGCGCGGCTCCTCGCGAGAAAGGCGTGGGAATGGATGCGGCCCTATCCGACGCCCTGGTATTGGCCGGCGATCGTCGTCGAGGCGAGCGCCCTCGCGTACGTCGTGCTGTATGTCTTCGCCGCCGTCGGATTCGCCGCCGCGCCGCGCCCCGGAGTGCGCGCGTTCGCCGTCGCGGTCCTCGCGGTCTCGACCGCCGTGCACGTGGTCATTCTCGTCGTCTGGCGATTCCGGGTTCCATACTGGGACCCGGTTCTCCTCCTGTATGGAGTCTTCGGCGCGGGCGGTACACTTCTTTCCCGATGGACACGGTGAACGCCGCCGCAACAGCCGAGAGCCGGATTCCGGCCGCGCCGCGCCGCGTCGAGGCGGTGTGGCTCGGGCGGATCGGATACGACCGCGCGCTCGTGCTCCAGAGAGAAGCGGCGGCGCGCGCGGCGAAGGGCGGACCGGAGACCCTGCTCCTTCTCGAGCACGAGCCCGTCTTTACTCTCGGGCGCAACGCCTCCGCGGCGGACGTCCTGTTCACGCCGGAGAGGCGCCGCGAGCTCGGAATCGAGCTCGTCGAAGCGGACCGGGGCGGCAAGGTGACGTATCACGGGCCGGGACAGCTGGTCGGCTATCCGATCCTGAACCTCGATCCGGATCGGCGCGACGTCCGGCGCTACGTCCGGGACCTTGAAGAGGTCCTCCTCCGGACGCTCTCCGATTTCGGCGTGTCCGGCGGGCGGTCGGCCGCGCGGGAGAGGGTGTCGTCCGTCTGGGTGGGCAACGACAAGATCGCGGCGATCGGGGTCCACATCTCCCGATGGATCACGACTCACGGGTTCGCTTTGAACGTGACCGAAGAGCCGCTCCCGTACTTCCGGGGCATCGTCCCCTGCGGAATCAGCGACGGCGGAGTGACCTCGATCGACCGGGTCCTCGGCAGACATCCCGAAGTCCGCGAGGTCGTCGCCCCGCTCGTGGCCCGCTTCGCCGAAGTATTCGGGCGGGAGACCGAGATCGTCCGGACATGAGCGGTCTCCCGGTTCTGCCGCGCGCTTCGCGCCTCGAGCGCCCCCCCTGGCTGAAGGTGCGGCTTTCGACGACCGGCGAATATGAACAGGTGCGGGCGATGATGCGCCGGCTCTCGCTCGTGACCGTCTGCGAGGAAGCCCGCTGTCCGAACATCCACGAGTGCTGGGCCCGGGAGCGGACGGCGACGTTCATGCTGATGGGCGACGTCTGCACGCGGACGTGCGGGTTCTGCGCGGTCGGAAAGGGAGCGCCGGGACTGCTCGATTCTGAGGAGCCGGAACGCGTCGCCGAAGCGGTGCACGAGCTCGGCCTTTCCCACGCCGTGGTGACGTCGGTCAACCGCGACGACCTGCCCGACGGCGGAGCCGGCCATTTCGGGCAGACG
>QHVV01000092.1:0-12198 GCA_003222385.1 Acidobacteriota bacterium | reverse complement strand
CTGGATGCACGGTGGAGGTCCTGATCCCCGACTTCTGCGGAAACTGGGGCGCGCTCCGGACCGTTCTCGACGCGGCGCCGGAGGTCCTGAACCACAACCTCGAGTCGGTCGCGCGCCTCTACCGGCGGGTCCGGCCGCAGGCCCGCTACGAGCGCTCGCTCGAGCTCCTCGCACGCGCCGACGCGTTCCGGCGCCAGACCGGAAGCGCGATGCGGACGAAGTCGGGGGTGATGGTTGGACTGGGCGAGACGATGGAAGAGCTCGTGCGGGCTCTCGCGGATCTCAGGTCCGCGGGCTGCGACATCGCAACGATTGGCCAGTACCTCCAGCCGCACGAGCGGCGGCTGCCGGTCGAGCGGTATTACGCGCCCGACGAATTCGACGCGCTCCGCCGCGAAGGAGAAGCGATGGGTTTCGTGCGGGTCGAGGCGGGCCGCTCGTTCGTTCCTCGTACCACGCGCGACGTGCGCTCGAAGCGGTCCCGGCGTGAAGCGGGCGGCCTGTCTTCTCGGACTCCTCTCTCTCGGCGCGACCGGCGCGTTCGCCCAGACGAAAGCCGCCGAGATCCAGAAATACCAGGAAGCGGTATATCCGGAGACGCTTCTCAAAGGCCAGCAGCAGGGTAACGTGCTCCTCGTCGGCCGGATCGACAGGCAGGGCCAGATCCGGGACCTGCGGCCGCTCGCGGCGAGCTTTCCGGGATTCGTCGATCCCGCGGTGGCCGCCGTCTCGGCATGGCGGTTCAAGCCGGCGATGCGGGACGGGAAGCCGGTGGACATCGCGGCCAACGTCGGAGTGCGCTTCCGGGTCAAGACCGAAAAGCGCGGAGTGATTCCCCAGCCGATCCTGGGAGATCTGCCGATCTTTCCGGCCGACGCCTCCGGGGCGAAGGCGGCGCCGGAAGGCTTCCCGATCCGCCGCGGGATCGATCCGAAGCTCCGCGCGGAGGCGGTGCTCGACGTCGAACCGCAGCCGAAGGCGAGAAAGCTGACGGTGCGCGCCGAAGCGACGTCGCCGACGGGTCGGCCCTACATTATTTTCGAGAGCCCCGTGGCCGTGCCGGCCAAAGCCGCGGACGTCCACGTAGCGGTCGTGGCGCCGGTCGGCGCGGATTGGGAGGAGGGGGTGTGGACGCTGCGCTTTCTGGCGGACGGCCGCGAAGCGGGCGGAGGTCAGTTCTGGCTGGCCCGCGACCCGTCGCGCTTCGACTTCGCGGCGGCGCTGCGCAAGCAATAGCGCGGCGAGCCGCGGGGCTTCTCCTTCTCGCGTCGGCGGCCGCCTGCTCGACGCGGGCCGTCCCGGCCGCGTCTTCCTGCGCCGGTTTCGTTCCGGCGCGACCGAAGATGCTCCGCGCGCCCGAAAATCCGCCAACGACCCGCCGAGCGAGGATGAGCGGGGAATCGACCCACGAGGTGCTGGTGGACCGATCCGGAAAAGTCCGCGACGTCCGGATCGTGGGAACGACGTTCATGGTCTTCGCGCTCGCTTCGGATGCCGCGCTGCGCGCCGGAAGCTTCTACCCGGCGACGCTCGACGGCAAGCCCGTGGGCAGCCGCTTCTGGATGCGGGTGCCGTTCGGCGTTCCCAGAGAGATCGAGACCTCTCCCGCCCGGAACCGCGTCACCGCGTTCGTGCCGGGCGACGAACCGGCCCGCGCGCGATGGCAGCTCACCGGGAGCGTCCACCGCGTGACCCTCGTGGCCGACATCGCCTCCGCCCCGCCCAGAGAAGTCTCGGTCGTAGCGGTTGCGCCGGGAGGCGTGATGCGGGTGCTCGTTCCCGCCGGGAAGATCGACTCGAAGCGGTTCCGGACGACGGTGAAGACCGGAGATCTCTTCTCGAAGCCGGGCGAGTACAGTCTGCGGCTTCTGCAGGGGGACCGGGCGATCTCCGAGGGAGGGTTCACCGTGGCGGAGGACGAGAACGGCGCTCTCGTCAACGCCTGCGGCGCGCCGTGACGGACGGGGGCGGCGGCGGCGCGGGGATCGTTCGCGTCGGCACCGCGGGCTGGATGTACAAGGACTGGGAGGGCATCGTCTATCCGCCGGCGCGCCGCGGCTTCGACCGCCTCGGGCTCATGGCGTCGCTCTTCGACACGAACGAGATCAATTCGACCTTTTACCGGGTCCCCCCGCCGTCCATGCCCCGCGACTGGGCGCGCCGCGTTTCGCACAACCCGGATTTCCGTTTCACCGCGAAGCTGTACCGGGCGTTTACCCACGAACGAATCGCCGGCATCGAGGACGAACGGGCCGTGGCGGCCGCGATGGGGGCGCTCGCGGACGCCAGCCGGCTGGGATGCGTGCTCGTTCAGGTCCCGATGTCGTTCCATCGCACGGTGGAGAACCGCGACGTCCTCGCGAAGATCTTTCATCGCTTCGCGGTCTTTCCGATGGCCGTGGAGTTCCGCCACTTTTCCTGGAACGATCCGGAGACGCTGCGCTTCTTGGAGGACGAGGGAGTCGGCTTCGTCAACATCGACCAGCCGCGGCTCAAAGGAAATCTTCCCGGGACCTCGTACGTGACGGGTCCGCTCGCGTACTACCGGTTTCACGGGCGAAACGCGGCGAAGTGGTTCGGGCCGAACACGTCGAACGAAGAACGATACAACTACCTCTATTCGGGCAACGAGCTCGAGCCCTGGGCCCAGCGGATCCGGGAAGGCCGCGCGCGGCGCGCCGATGCGAACGCGTTCGCCGTCATGAACAACCACTTCCGCGGCCAGGCCGTGGCGAACGCGCTCCAGCTCCAGCAGATGCTGACCGGCGAAATGCGCGCCGCGCCGGAGAGCCTGACCGCGACTTATCCAGCTATCGCGAGCGCGACGAGCCCGAGCGCGGCACCCCAGAAAACCCTGTTTTGACCTCCTGCTCAGCTCGTCTGCGACCTTCGTCGTAAGGGACGAAGGATCGTGGGGGAGCCAGAATATGCGCAAGTTCCGAACCTCTCTTCCGTAAGGAGGAAGATGATGATTTCCGCGCGCCGGCTCGTCGTCGCATCCGCTTTCGTGTCTCTCCCGCTCGCCCTGGTCGCCCAGGACATCGCCAGCTGGGCGGCTCCGCCTTACTGGAGTCCGCCCGCCACGATCCGGACTCCGGAAAAAGTCGATTCGGACGTCGCACGAGTTGGCGTCGAATCGATCGAGGCGGTGCCGACGCCTCCCCTTGCCTTGACCGGCATCAACCCCTGCCGCATCGTCGACACCCGCGGCAACGGCTTCACCGGAGCGTACGGCCCGCCGGCCCTGACCCAGGGCAGCCCGCGCAACTTCACGCTGACCGGCCAGTGCGGAATCTCCGGAGCTGCTCAGGCGGTCTCGCTGTCACCGTCACCAATACACAGGGGCCCGGCTTCATCCTGATCTATCCACAGGGCGGCGCGCAGCCGACCGTCTCGACTCTGAACTACGTGGCGGGCCAGACCGTTGCCAACGCTGCCGTCGTACCGCTGGGAACGGCCGGCGGCGTGACGGTCATCGCCGGAGTCTCGGGGACTGACCTCATCATCGACACGAACGGTTATTACGCGCCGCAGGCCGTCGTGAACACAGTGAACGGGCTGTCCGGCGCCGTGACGCTCGCGGCCGGATCCAACGTCTCGATCACGCCCTCCGGTCAGACGCTCACGATCGCGTCGAACGGCGGCCCCGGCGGACTCCTGCCGGCCGGGTCTTTCGGACAGACGCTCCGGCACGACGGGATCTCCTGGGTCGCGAGCAACGCCCTCCGGAACGATGGCACCGACATCTCGGTGTCGGGCGTTCTCCGGTTTCCGGCGGCCGTCCGGGCGACTGCGGGCCTCTCCCTTCTGTTTCACAACACTGGAATCGATCCGAGTAACCCGAATACGTTTTTTGGCATTGGTGCCGGCAACCTGTCGACGGCCAGCGGAGACAACACCGCCTTCGGCGGGCATGCACTGCAATCGGTCACCGGCGGGGACGGAAACACCGCTGTGGGTTTCGAGGCTCTCCAAAACGCTCAGGAAGCGACGGGAAATACTGCGTCCGGCTCTGAAGCGCTCCGAAACAACACGATCGGCAACTTCAATACGGCTTATGGGAGCAGCGCGCTCGAGCAGAACACGACGGGCGGCGGAAATATCGCGCTCGGCGAAGCCGCAGGGTTCAATCTCACGTCCGGCAACAACAACATGTATCTGGGCAACGAAGGTGTCGCGAGCGAGTCGGGCACCGTCCGGCTCGGGAGCGGCTCCGTCCACACCCGGCTCTTCGTGGCGGGAGTATTGAACAGTACGGTCTCGGGCGCCTCGGTCCTGATCAGCGGCACCGGGCAGCTCGGCATTCCCACCTCCTCGGCCCGGTTCAAGGAGGACATCGAGGACATGGCTGATGCCAGCAGCGCGCTGCTGAAGCTTCGCCCCGTGACCTTCCGGTACAAGGGGCACGCCGACGACCCGCTTCAATACGGCCTGGTCGCGGAGGAGGTCGAAAAGGTGCTTCCAGAGCTGGTCCTCAACGACCCGAGCGGCCAGCCGCAGACGGTCCTGTACCACGAGCTACCCGCGATGTTGCTGAACGAGCTGGAAAAGCAGGAGAAACGGATCGAACAGGAGGACGCGGAGATCGCGAGTCTTCGCCAGCAGCTGAAGTCGCTGGAGGAGCGACTCTCGGAGGTCTCTAGGAAGTGAAGTCGCGGACGTCCCGGAACGGCGTCTCGCGATTCGTGAAGTCCGGGCGGTAGTAGCGGTCCGCGGTCGAAAGCTCCTGCTGGATGCCGTTCTCGAGACCGTTCGCTTCGAGTGAGGCGAGCGCCTCCTCCCACTCCCCCGCCGTGATCTCGCGGGAGAGGGCGGAGTACCGCGCATCGTTGGCGGCGCGGTGGATCGGGTAGTACTGGGCCATGAGCGAGACCGCGACGCGCGGCGACAGCGTCTCCGCGATCCAGGCGAGCGATTCACCGATTCCGGCGACGCCGTTGGGCAGTACGAGCATCCGAACGAGAAGGCCGCTTTTCAACAACCCGTCCTCGCCATAGACGACGCTCGATCCCTTCTGCCGGTACATCTCCATCAACGCTTCTCGAGACCTTTCGGGATAGTCCGGCACCTTCGAGAAGAGCCACCCCACAGAGGCGTCGGCGTACTTGAAGTCGGGCAGATAGACGTCGACGATCCCGTCCAGCAGCCTCAGGACCTCGACCGAGTCGTAGGCGTTGGTGTTGTAAACGATCGGCAACCTCAAACCGACGCGAGCGGCGAGCAGCACCGACTTCGCCATCTGCGGCGCGTAGTGGGTTGGCGAGACGAACCCGATGTTGTGGCAGCCGCGGTCCTGAAGCTCGAGAAGCATCTCCGCCAGGCGCTCGACGGAGACTTCGTTCGTCCGCTGCGTCTTCCAGTCCTGGCTGATCTGCCAGTTCTGGCAGTAAACGCAGCGGAGGTTGCAGTTGCCGAAGAAGACGTTGCCCGCGCCGCGCGTCCCGGAGAGGACCGGCTCCTCGCCGAAATGAGCGGTATAAGAGGAGACGACGGGATCGAGCCCCGACGCGCACGAGGCAAGGACGTTCGCGAGCCGGTCGTTGCCGCAGTTTCGCGGGCAGACGGTGCACGACGCGAGAAGAGCAAAGAGGCGCTCGACGCGCTCCTGAAGCTCGCCCGACTCGAGCAGCCCGATATAGCCCGGTTCGTACATCGATTTAGCCTAGCATTCCGCGCGATGCCGGAGTCGTGGGCGTCCCGTCGGATGCGCTGGGGCTTCAACTTCTTTCCCGCGTTCCGCGGTACGGGCGCGCGCGTCACGTATATCTCGGGCGACTTCCGCGAAGTCCGGGTCAAGCTGCCCCTCAGCTGGCGCACGCGCAATTACGTCGGAACGATCTTCGGCGGAAGCTTTTATGGCGCCGTCGACCCGCACTACATGATCATGTTGATCAAGATCCTGGGTCCCGGATACGTCGTCTGGGACAAGGCGGCGACGATCCGTTTCAAGAAACCGGGGCGCGGCACGCTCTACGCGCGTTTCGAGATCTCGGAGGAGGAGATCGTGACGATCCGGAGACTGCTCGAAACCGAGAGCTCGATCGATCGCGTCTACAACGTGGATTTGACCGACGTGGCCGGCGCGGTTCACGCGAGCGTGGAGAAGACTGTCTACATCCGGCGCGAAGGCTGATTCACTCCGGCACCGGGAACTCGAACGTGTCGGGATCCTCCGGATCGTACGGCAGCGACTTGAGCATCAGGAAATCGGACTCGACGCGGAATCGAATCGCGTGGGATTCCCCCGGCTCGAGGAATACGCCCTGGTTTCCTTCCAGCGAAAAACGCTCCTTCGCGCCGGTCTCGACGTCCACGGTCCGCACGTCGGCCTCCCCGGCGAAGAGGTAGAAGAAGACCCGCGTGCGCCGGTGGTAGTGGTTTCCCATCACCGCGCCGGCGTTCATCCGACCGCACACGACGGTTCCCGCGGGGAAGCCCGACAGGACCTCCCGGAAGACGCCGCGGTCGTCGCGCCGCTCGAAATTTGGGCCAAGAATCACATGCGGCACAGTCGGGCTCCTTGAACTGCGGCGGGTGCAGGTTGAAACCTGTCCCCGCGACAAGCCTAGTCGTGACTTCGGATGCGCGCCACGAAGATCCGGGTCACGTACTGGGTTCCCGTGCGGAAGAATCTCCAGAGGCTCGGCGCGGACTTCGAGATCCCCTTCTGCCGGTCGCGAAAGGTATACGGCACTTCGCGAACGGTCAGCCCTTTCCGCCGGCAGGTGTACAGGAACTCCATGAAGTAGGCGCCGTACCCGGTCGGAATCAACGAGACCCGGTCGAAGACCGATCGCTTGAGGACCACGAAGCCGCTGTCGTAGTCGCGGATCCCGTAGCCCAGGACGGTCGTCGCCAGCCGGTTGATCAGGCGGCTCGCGATGACGCGTAGCCAGGCCCGGTCGTCCCGACCTCCCGGCGCGTACCGGGAACCGACGACCACGTCGTATTCGTCCAGCAGCTTCACCATCCCGGGCAGCATCGCCGGCGGCATGCACATGTCGGCGTCCATCCATCCGACGATCCCGCCTCGGCTCTCGAGAATTCCGCGGTTGAACGCGGAAGCCAGCCCGCGCGTTCCCACCCGCCGGATGACTTTCACGCGCGGGTCGTCCAGATCCTGCGCCAGCTTCCAGGTGCCGTCGGGAGAATCGTCGTCCACCACGATCACTTCGGCCGAAGAGCCCAGGTGCTCGAAGATCCCTCGAATGGTGTCAAGGATATTTTCCCGCTCGTTGAAGGTGGCGAGCACGATCGAGACCCGGGGGTCGCCCGGGTCCGCCCGCCCGAGGCGGCTCAATCCCGGCACTCCGCGAGCCGCGCGGCGACCTCCTCGACCTGTCCGCGCGTCAGGCCCAGCCCCGACGGAAGATAGAGGCCGCGCTTCCAGAGGTCGTCCGACACCGGATATTCGCCGGAGGTCTCGGGGAATCGGGGATCGTCCCCGACGAAGACGGGCTGGCGGTGCATCGGACAGAAGAAGGCGCGCGTCTCGACCCCTTTTTCCTTCATCGCCGCCATGACGCCGTCGCGGCCGCGCCGGAACGAGTCTCCGAGCTTCACTCCGTACATCCAATAGACGTTCTTCGCGCCGGGCGCTTCCCACGGCAGCTCGACGTCCTCCGAGCCCGCGAACGCCTCCGCGTACCAGCGCGCGATTTCGCGCTTTCTCTCCACTTTCTCCTCGACCTTTTCGGTCTGCGCGAGCCCGATCGCCGCCTGCAGGTTGGTGATCCGGTAATTGAAGCCGATCTCTCGATGGACGAACCGGGGCTGGGTGAAAGCCTGGTTGCGCAGCAGCCGCATCTTCTCGGCGAGAGCGGCGTCGGAGCAGAGGACCATTCCCCCCTCTCCGGTGGTCAGGATCTTGTTGCCGTAGAACGAAAAGCACGCCGCTTCGCCGAAGCTGCCGGCCTTCCGACCTCCGATTTCGGCTCCGTGGGCCTCCGCGCAGTCCTCGATCACGAGAAGATCGAAGGCACGCGCGATTTCCCGGATCGCCGGCATGTCGCAAGGATGGCCGTACATGTGGACCGGCATGACCGCGCGCGTGCGCGGACCGATCTTCTCTTCGAGCCTCGCCGGATCGATGCACCAGGTCCTCGGGTCCGCGTCGACGAGCACGGGACGGGCGCCCGCCTGGATGACCGTGTTCGCCGAGACGATCAGCGTGAAGTCGGGGATCAGCACCTCGTCGCCCGGCGCGACTCCGAGCGCGGTCAAGGCGAGATGGAGGGCCGTCGTGCAGCTGGAGGTCGCCACGCCGTAAGGGACGCCGCAGTACCTGGCGACGCTCTCCTCGAAACGGGTGATGTACGAGCCGAGCGAAGAGATCCAGTTCGTCTCGAGACAGTCGAGGACGTATTTCCTCTCGTTTCCGTCCAGGACCGGTTCCCAGACCGGGATCATTTCGTCCATCCTTTCGCGGCCGCCGGTGGCTCCGGAGCGCGGATGGTATCCCGCGTCACCTCCGGCTTCTCGGCCACGCAGAAGACCGAGAGCCCGAACGGGAAGCTGCCGCGCCACCGTCTCTCGATCGCGAGAACGCCCGAGAGACACGCGTTCACGATCCGCGGAACGGGCTTCACGTCGGAGCGCGCGCGCTCCCGGGAAACGTTTCGCTTCCGGAACAGTCGCGCCACCGCGGCGGCCGGAAAGAGGAGCGAGTTGCGGTACCCGGAGCGCCGCGGCGAAAGGCCCGCTTTCGAGACCAGGTCCGCGACTTCGGTGCGGCGGTAACGCCGCTTCGTCCAGACCGCTGCGTCGTGCTCGCCGCGGAGGAAGTCGAAGGCCGGCACCTGCGCGAGCAGGACTCCCCCCGGCCGGAGCACGCGCGCAGCCTCTTCGAGCGCTTGACGCTCCTCCACGCGCGAGTGGCAGAGGACGTCGATCGAAATCACGGCGTCGAACGACCCGTCGGCGAAGGGCAGCGCAGAAACGCTCCCCTGCGCGAGGGCCGCCAGACCCCGCGACTGGGAGAGGCGGATCCCTTCCGACGAGATCTCGATGCCGACCTTCCACGCCGGGGTCGCGAGGTTGGCGAGCAGCCCGCCGGTCCCGCATCCCGCGTCGAGGACGCGAAGGGCGCGCGCTTCCGGCGGCCGAACCGCTGCGAGCGATCGCTCGATCTCCCGCCGCACGCCGACGTACCACCAGTGGCGGTCCTCGACCGCAAACATGGCGGCGTACTCGGCCGGGTTCACGCGACCCAGTGCCAGTTCACGAACCGTGCGGCCGCGGCGAGAAGCATTCCTCCCGAGAGGATCCACCAGACGAGCCGGGCCCGCGGTCGTCCGCGCGATCCTTCGGCGAGCGCGAAATACACGGGATAGACGACCATCAGGAACCGCGGCATCCCTCCGGAAAGCCCGGTCGTCATCGGCAGGGTGATCGCCCCGCCGGTCCATGCGGCGTCCGCCCACCGCTTCTTCACGAGCTGGTAGACGCCGACGGCCGCGAACACGAGCGCGGCGCCGTAGTCGAGGACGAAGGTCGGGTCGCGCTTCCAGTCCGCGTCGACGAAACGGACCTTCATGGAAAGGACCCACGCCGCGACCCCCGAAAGGGAGCTCGTGCCGCGGTGCCATCCCTGCATGGAACGAAAGAACAGCGCGGGCTCGCGATAAATCCATCCGATCCCGAAGATCCAGAGAAAGACGGTCGCGGCGGGCACGAGCCCGGCGACGAACGCCCGGACCCATGGCCGGCGTCCGTCGGCCGACCGCTTTTCGAGCGCCGCGAGAAAGAGCGCCGGCGCCACGGCGAGCGCCGACGCGCGCGTCAGCCCGAGCAGAAGTCCCCACAGGGCCGACTTCGCGGTCTGCGCGCGCCGGGTGTCCCGGAAGGCGAGGAGCGCGAACAGAAGAAACATCGACTCGGCATAGACGGCCGCGAGAAAGAACGCTGTGGGAAACAGAAGGAAGAACGCCACGGACGCGGCGGCGTCCCGATCTCCGAGCCTCTCCACGCCCTCGCGGTAGAAAAGGCTCATCGCGAGAAAGAGGCACAGGTACGTGACCACGAGACCCGCGTGAAAGCCGTCCATCGCGAACGTGTCGTGCAGGACCTTGGAGACGGTCGGGTAGAGCGGGAAGAAAGCATGGTTCGAGGGCTTGCCGTCGGGAGGCGGTTTCCCATAACCCCACTCGATGATCGCGAGGTACCACCCCGAATCGAACTTCGCGTAAAGCGGGGCGCGCAGCTCGAGCGGAATCTCCCAGCGCAGGCGGTGCTCGATCGGGAGATACGTTCGCGCGACCATGCCCCAGGCGCCGAGCGCGAGCACCCATGCCGCGACCGCGAGGAAGAGGCGGGGCGGGCCGAAGTGGCGGCCGAGGAACCCGACCAGCTTTTCGAGGGCGCGCACGCGGCGGAAAGTCTAGCGAACCTCTAAAGGCGCTGGAGCGCGGCGATGGCGGGCTTCAGGTCCTGCCGGCTCTTCCAGAAATCGGCCCAGGGGTCCGGCTTCGCGAGGCGCGCCTCGAACGTGGAGATGTTGAACACGCCCGGATCGAGAGTCGGCTTGACCTCCGACCATTCGAGCGGCGTCGAGATCGGCGCGCGCGGAAAGCGGCGCACGCAGAACGGCGACACGACCGTCTGAGCGAAGCCGTTGCGAAACGGATCGAGATAGACGCGCCCTTTGCGCTTTGCGATCGAGCCTTCCATCGTCAGCTCTCGGGGATATGCGGTGGCGAGCTTCGTCCCGAGAACTTCGGCGAACCATCGGACCTCGTCCGCGTCGGGGCCGACCCGGATCGGCACGAACACATGGAGGCCCTTCTTGCCCGAAGTCTTGGCGAACGACACCAGCTTCAGCGCGTCGAGCGCGGATTTCACCCGGACACCGGCGCGGGCGGCGTCCGCGAACTTCCCGGAGTCCGGATCGAGGTCGAAGCAGAGCCAGTCGGGCTGCCGGGGCGACGGCGCCCGCGCTCCCCAGACGTGCACCGCGATGCACCCCAGGTTCGCGAGCGCGAGCTGCGTTTCCTTCTTCCCGCCGACGACGTAGTTGCGAATCCCGTTCTCGTGGACGATCCGTTTGGTCGGAGTGTCGGCCGGCATCGAATCCGGCTTTTCCTTCTGGAAGAAACACTTCCCGGCGAGCCCGTTCGGGCAGCGCTTGAGCGAGATCAGGCGGTCCTTCATCCACGGCTTCAGCTTCGGAAAGATGAAGTCGTAGAAACGCACGAGATCGAGCTTCGTGTAGCCCTCGTCCGGCCAGAAGACCTTGTCCGGATTCGAGACCCGGACCGGCAGGCTCTCCGGGGCGACCCGGTCGCCCGGCAATGCCTTGCGGCGCGCCGCCTTCACTTCCCTTCCGGCAGGACACACTCCCGCGGCTTCTTGTCGTCGCGCAAACCGAGAAAGACGGGCTGGCGGAGCTTCCGGTCGTCGGTCCACTCGTGGAACGAGATCTGCGCGACGAGCCGGGGCGCGAGCCAGGTCGCACCTTTCTCGCGGGGGGGAAAGACGAACGGGGAATCCTTCTGCGCGAGAGGCTGAAATTTCCGATAAAGCGACGCGAGGGTCTTCTGCGGGAAGCCGGTGCCGACCTTTCCGACGTAGTGGAGCTCCGAGCCGCGGTATGCGCCGAGCAGGAGCGCTCCGAAGTGGGTTCGCGAGCCGGCCGGCGGCGTGTAGCCTCCGACGACGAACTCCTCCTCCTGGTGGACTTTCACTTTCAGCCACTTCGTGCTCCGCCCCTCGCAATACGGCGAGGAGGCATCCTTGGCGACGATTCCCTCCCACCCCTTCTTCCGAGCCTCCCGGTAGGCCTTCTTCCCGTCGGCGTCCAGACGCCGCGACGGGATGAGATGGTGCGTGTCGCCGATCGCCTCTTCGAGCTCGTCCCGGCGCACGGGAAGCGGCTCGTTCCGGAAATCCCGGCCGTTACGGTAGAGGCAGTCGAAGACGGCGTAGACCGAGGGCCGGTCGCCTTGCTGCAGGAGCTGGAAGCGCGAGACGAGCTTGCGGTCGAAGGCGACGGCTTCGCCGTCCAGCAGCAGCGTGCGCTCCGGCAGTGTCGCGATCGCGCGGGCGATCTCGGAGAACGTCTCGGTCCGGTCCTTCGCGTTGCGCGAGAGGAGCGTCACCTCCCGCCCCTCCTTGTACGCGAGGATCCGGTAGCCGTCGTACTTCTCCTCGTAGACCCAGCCCGGGCGGTGGAAGGGCTCGTCGACGAGCGTCGCCAGCATC
>QHVV01000091.1 GCA_003222385.1 Acidobacteriota bacterium | reverse complement strand
CATCACCTGAACATCGGACAGCCGGACCTGGAGACCCCCGAGGCCATTCGGGGACGGCTCTCGCGCTACTCCGAACGGGTCATCGCGTATTCGCCGTCCGGCGGGACCCCCGAATACCTCGGTTTCCTGGTCGAGTATTACCGGAGGCTCGGCCTCCGGCTCACGCCCGACGAGCTCATCGCGACCACCGGAGGCAGTGAAGCCATCCTCTTCGCGTTCCTGGCTTGCGCGGACCCGGGCGACGAGGCCCTCGTGGTCGAGCCGTTCTACACGAACTACTCGGCGTTCGCCGCGATGGCCGGCGTCACGCTCGTGCCGCTCACGAGCCGGGTCGAGAACGGATTCCATCTCCCGCCGCGCGAGGCCTGGGAGCGCGCCGCTACGCCGCGGACGAAGATCGTCCTGCTCTGCAACCCGAACAATCCGACGGGGACCGTCTACTCGCCCGAGGAGCTCCACGCCGTCGCCGCGTTCTGCCGCGACCGCGGGATCTTCCTGATCGCCGACGAGGTGTACCGCGAGTTCGTCTACGACGGCCGGCGCACCGTCAGCGCCCTCGCGCTCGAAGGCTGCGAAGAGGCGGTCGTCCTCGTCGACAGCCTTTCGAAGCGATACAGCTCCTGCGGCATCCGCCTGGGCTGCCTCGCCACGCGGAACCGGGACGTCCACCGCGCGTGCCTGCGGATGGCGCAGGGGCGTCTTTCGCCGCCGGGCCTGGCGCAGTTCGTCGCAGTCGGCGCGCTCGACCTTCCGCCGGAGTACATGTCCGGGGTCGTCGCCGAATACCAGCGGCGCCGCGACGTCCTCGACGCGGGGCTTCGGCGGATTCCGGGCGTTTTCCTGCCGAAGCCGGAGGGAGCGTTCTACTTCATCGCCCGCCTGCCGATCGCAGACGGCGACGACTTCGCGAGCTGGCTCCTGACCGACTTCCAGCTCGACGGAGCAACGGTGATGATCGCGCCGGCGCGCGGTTTCTACGCGACTCCCGGCCTCGGCGCGGACCAGGTCCGCATCGCCTACGTCCTGAAGGAAGCGGATCTGCGCGCCTCGGTGGAAATCCTCCGCTCCGCCCTCGAGACGTACGCCCACAGACGCGGGGCCGGCCATGCCCGCCCCACGGTCCCGGACGGACCGGACCTCTTCCTTCCCCAGGGCTCGTAGCCGCGAATAGAATCCGGCTCCATCGAAACCCTTCATCCATCGCAAACGGAGGAATCTTCGTGAAGACTTCTCGCGGTTTCTGCGCGATCACTGCGTCTCTTTTTCTGTCCGCCGTCGTCCTGGCCGCGGAGAAGAAACACGACGACAAGCCGCGTGAGGGAACGGTCGCGAAGCTATACGAAGGCCTCGAGTTCCGGAACATCGGGCCCCACCGGGGCGGCCGGGTCGACGCGGTCGCGGGGGTTCGGGGGCAGCCGCTCGTCTTCTACTTCGGAGGGACCGGCGGCGGAGTCTGGAAGACGGTGGACGGCGGCTCGAACTGGCAGCCGATGTCGGACAAGGACTTCAAGACCGGCTCGGTCGGCGCGATCGGAATCGCGGAGTCCGACCCGAACGTGATCTACGCGGGCATGGGGGAGGCCGCGATCCGCGGGAACGTCTCGCACGGAGACGGCGTCTACAAGTCGACCGACGCCGGAAAGACGTGGAAGAACGTGGGCGGCCTCGACAAGACCTATCAGATCTCCCGGATCCGCGTGCACCCGAAAAACCCCGATCTCGTCTACGCCGCCGCCCAGGGACACGTATGGAGCTCGAACCCCGAGCGCGGGATCTATCGCTCGAAAGACGGCGGGAAGAGCTGGGAAAAGGTTCTCTCCGTGAGCGAGAAGACGGGCGCCTGCGATCTCGCCATGGACCCGACGAACCCGAGGATTCTCTACGCCGGCATGTGGCAGGCGTACCGCAAGCCCTGGGCGCTCGCCTCCGGAGGGACGGAGAGCGGCCTCTATCGGTCGACGGACGGCGGCGACACGTGGAAGAAGCTGACCGAAGGACTGCCGGAAGGGATCGTCGGGATCATCGGCGTCACGATCTCCGCGGCGAGGCCCGAGCGCGTCTGGGCGATCATCGAGTCGAAGGACAAAGGGGGCGTTTATCGCTCCGATGACGGCGGCGAGAAGTGGACGCGCGTCAATACCGAGAACAAGCTGCGACAGCGTGCCTGGTATTACAGCCGCATCTACGCGGACCCGAAGAACCCGGAGTCGGTCTACGTTCTGAACACCGGCTTCTACCGCTCGAACGACGGCGGAAAGACCTTCAACCCCGTCCGCGTTCCGCACGGAGACAACCACGATCTCTGGCTCGATCCGGACGATCCGCAGCGGATGATCGAGTCGAACGACGGGGGAGCGAACGTCTCCTTCAACGGGGGGCGGACCTGGTCTTCGATCCTGAACCAGCCGACCGCGCAGTTCTACCGGGTCGTGACCGACGACCGCTTCCCCTACTGGGTCTACGGCGCGCAGCAGGACAACACGACCGTGGCGATCGCCTCCCGCAGCCGGGAGCAGGGGATCGGTCTCACGGACTGGTATTCCGTCGGGGGATGCGAGAGCGGCTGGATCGCCCCGAAGCCGAAGAACCCGGACGTGGTCTTCGCCGGCTGCTACGGTGGCTCGATCACGCGTTACGACCACAAGACCGGGGAGACCCGGCAGGTCATGGCCTGGCCGCAGATGGCGATCGGGCAGGCGCCGAAGGACCTGAAGTACCGCATCCAGTGGAACGCTCCGATCGTGATCTCGCCGCACGATCCGAACACGCTCTATCACGCGGCACAGGTGCTGCTCCGGAGCCGGGACGATGGGCAATCGTGGCAGGAGATCAGTCCGGATCTGACGCGAAACGACAAGTCGAAGCAGGACTACTCCGGAGGTCCGATCACCCGCGACAACACGGGGGTCGAGGTCTACGACGTGATCTTCACGGTCGTCGAGTCGCCGCACGAGGCCGGGACGATCTGGGCCGGAACCGACGACGGCCTCGTGCACGTGACGCGCGACGGCGGCAAGAATTGGCGGAACGTGACCCCCAGGGGGATCCCGGAGTGGATCCAGATCAACTCGATCGACGTCTCTCCGCACGACAAGGCGACCGCTTACGTTGCCGCCACGATGTACAAGTTCGATGACTTCCGTCCGTACCTCTACAAGACGGCGGACTACGGCAAGACTTGGACAAAGATCGACGCCGGGATCCCGAGCGGCGCGTTCACCCGCGTGATCCGGGAAGACCCGACGCGGCGGGGATTGCTCTATGCCGGCACGGAGACGGGTCTTTACGTCTCCTTCGACGACGGTGCGCGCTGGCAGCCGCTCCAGTTGAATCTTCCGGTGGTGCCGATCACCGACCTGACCGTCAAGGAGAAGGATCTCGTCGTGGCCACGCAGGGACGGTCGTTCTGGATCCTCGACGACCTGACGCCGCTCCACGAATTTGGAACCGAAATCGCGAGCGGGCGCGTCCACCTCTTCCGCCCGCGGCCCACCGTGCGGATGGGAGAGTCGGACTCCGACGACGAGGGACCGGCCGGAGCGGTCGGCAAGAACCCTCCGGGCGGCGTCTCGGTTTCCTACTGGTTAAAGGAGAAGCCAGCCGAAAAGGAGCCGCTCACGATCGAGTTCCTGGACGGTGACAAGGTCATCCGCACCTACACCACCGAAAAGAAGGACAAGGACAAGGAGGAGGCGGCCGGCGCGGGCGGAGCGGCCGGCGCGTCCGAGGACGAAACCGCCGACAAGCCGATCGAGGCCAAAGCAGGCCTGAACCGGTTGACCTGGGACATGCGGATCCTGAAGCCGGCCCTGATTCCCAAAGCCGTCGTGTGGGGGACGCGCGAAGGCCCCCGCGTCGCGCCCGGAACCTACAAGGTCCGCTTGAAGTACGCGGGCCAGACGCTGACGCAGTTAGTCGAGGTTCGCCGTCATCCCGAGGTAGCCGCGACCGACGAGGACCTGAAGAGCCAGTTCCGGCTGCTTTCCGACGTCCGGGACCGGATCGAGGAAACGCACGACGCCGTCGGGAGGATTCGCGACACGAAGGCGCAGATCGCCGCGATCGGCGACCGCGCCGAGAAGCTCGGCAAGGGGACGGCGCTGAAAGAAAAAGGCAAAGCTCTCTCCGAAAAGCTGACCGTCATCGAGAAGAAGCTCGTCAATCCGGAGCTGAAGTCCAACCAGGACATCTTGAACTTCCCGCCGGCGCTCGACCACCAGTTCATCGGGATCGCGGTCGCCGTCGCGTCGGCGGATTCGAAGCCGACCGACTCTTCCTGGACCTACTACAAAGAAGTGTCGGGCAAGCTCGCGTCGATCCTCGCGGACTTGGATGGAGTGCTCGGCAAGGACCTCGCGGACTTCAATGCGCTCGTGCGCCAGCAGGAGATCCCGCCGGTCGTCGTGGTTTCCAAGAAAAAGTCCTAGCGGGGTCAGGTATTCACGGATCACCGACCTTCTGAACGACACGAGCTGTTCTCGCCATCTTCGCGAAGCGAAGTGGCAAGTGGAGACCTGACCCCGCATGTGGCAAGTGGAGACCTGACCCCGCGCCGGACGGCCGCGCTTCTCGCGGCGCTCGCGGTCGTGTCGGTCGCGACGAAGCTCGGGTTCGCGTGGCGGTTCGACGGCTTCGCCAGCGGCGACGACCTCGAGGTCGTCGAGACCGCGCTCGCGCACTCGACCGGATTCGATTACATACCCTGGTCGCTGCGGAGCCTCTTTCACCCGGTCGTCCTCGTCGCGCCGATCCTGGCGGCCGTCGCCCGCCTCGGACCGCTTTCGCCGCACCTCGCGACCTTCCTCGCGGCGGTCCCGACCGCGCTCTTCTCGACCGCGGCGATCCTGCTCGTCTACGCGGTCGCGCGGTCGCTCGAGTGTTCCCGGGAAGTCGCAGTCGCCGCGGCGCTGCTCTCCGCCGCGCACTGGCTGCCGTGGGCGTACGGCGGCACGCCCTATCCGCGCCCGATCTCGACGGCGCTCTTTCTCGGAGCAGTTCTGCTCGCGACGGCGAGGCGGCGCCCCGTTCTGTGGGGCGGCCTGGCCGGCTTCCTCGTCGCAGCGGCGTGCGCCGTCCGGTTCAGCGAGGGAGTTCTGCTCGTTCCCGTCCTGGCGTACGCGTGGGTCCACTCACGGGACGCGCGGCGGATCGGGGGGATCGCCGCGGGATTCGCTGCGGGAGCGGTTCTGCTGCTGGGCCTCTTCGACCTGTGGACGTGGGGAAGGCCTTTTGCGAGCCTCTCCGAGTTCGTGCGGATCATGCACTCGGGCTCGCCTCCGCCGTCCGCGACCGGCGAGAAGCCGTGGTACCACTACGCGGCGAACGTCCTGCGATGGACGGGCCCGGTCCACCTCGTTCTCATTCTCGTTGCCGCGCGCGATCGGCGGGTGCGGCTGCCCCTCGCGATGGCCGCGGCAATCGTCGTGCTCCTGTCGTTCTTTCGTTACAAGCAGTACCGCTATCTCCAGGCGGCGATCCCGTTCGTCTCGATCTCCGCGGCGATCGGCTGGGACCGCTTGCGTTCGAGAACGCCTCGGATCGCGGCGGTCGCGCTCGCGCTTGCCGCGGCGTACGGCGCGAGCGCGAGCGTCGTCCTCCTTCGCGGGAAGTCGCAGCCGGCGGTCGCCGCGGCGCGCTTTCTCGCGGCAATGAATCCGCCGCCGCGATCGGTCGCACTCGAACAGGCGTGGGCCTACGGCGAGCGCCTCTACCTGCCTCGGGTGTGGATCCGTGACATTCCGCCTTCGCGGCCGCTCGAGCCCGCCGCGATCGCCGAAGCCGTCTCCGGCGCCGACGCCGCGGCGTTCTATTCGAACGATCTCGACGCGGTGAGTCGACGCGTGCTCGCTGCCGCGGGCATGCGCATCGACGGGGCTTTCCATCGCGACGACGGAAAGCCGGTGACCGTCTTCCGGCGCGCGACTGACTGACCCGCGCCCTCGCGCGCGAACGGCGCTCCGACCTGAGAGAGCGGTAGAGCACCTCTGCGTCGAGTCGGCCGGGAACCGATGTGTTTCCCGTTGTCCCGTCAGCGACGAATCTGCACAGAGACTCACGAGACGCTGACGACGAGAACGCGATTCGACTAACGAGACGTTAACGATGAGAAGGCGATTAGAAACTGACTGGCGCGATTTCCGGGGACTACCGTGCTGTCGGCTTCAGCAGAACGGCGTTCAGTGCCGCGCTGCTTTTCAACGGAGGTCGACAAATGAAGCGCATCGACGTTCTCGGAAACAGACAGAGCGTGGCAGTGAAAACAATGATCCTGGTCGGCACGATCGTTTTCTCACTGGTCGGAAGCGGACGCGCGATCGCGGAGCAGCCGCCCGCGCCGTGCCACGCGAATCCGCTCGCCGCGCAGGACGAAGCAACCGTCGCCAGCCGAGGGGACGTCGCGTCCCTTCCGCTCGACCTCAAGAATCAACTCGTTCGAATGGGTGGACGGCCCCATAGCACTCTTCCGATCCAGGCCTACTCCGAGGCGGACAGTCCGAGCCAGCTCTTCCAGTACTACCTCCTCGACACGCACGGATTCGAACCGAACGTCTTCACCAGCCGGATCCCGGGCGTCAACGACACCGCAATGCTCACGGCGACCGGGTCCAACTGCGGTCTGCCGACGATCGGCGCCATACGGGTGGTCGTCGAGCCGAAGCCCGGCTTGCCCACCGACCCGAACGACGTGCGGGCATTCATCGACATGTTCACCGACATCTCGGGCCTCTTCGTGATCAACAACGAGAGCGGGTGGTACGAGGGATGGATGATCCACGATCTCGTCGTCCCGAACGTGGCCCGGCCCCGCCCCGACGGCCACGCCCAGTTCGGCA
This sequence comes from Acidobacteriota bacterium, assembly GCA_003222385.1. Lineage (GTDB taxonomy): Bacteria > Acidobacteriota > Thermoanaerobaculia > UBA5066 > Gp7-AA6 > Gp7-AA6. Next base: position 1,324 of record QHVV01000091.1, on the reverse strand, counting down.
CGATCACGGCCGCCGACGCATCCCGACTGCGGGCGACCGGCACGGGCAACAACGTCCCGGGCAACATCTTCACGATCGACGGCGGATCCGTCCACTTTCCGAGCGACACGGATCATTTCCCGGATCGGCAGACGAACGTCGTTCCGGTTCAGCTGAGTCTCGGCGCGTACAACGCGATGCAGCAGACCGACGTTCACTCTTACTGGGAGTTCAACTACACGACCAACTGGGTTCACCCTTTGTACGAGCTCCCGTTCACGGGCGGCGGGTTTCCCCGGCCCGGTGAAAATGGAAACATGGACGACGAGGGTGGAGGGTCTTCCTCCCTCTGTCCCTCGATCATTCCAGGCTCGGGGCCTGCGGGCAAAAAGAACAAGGCGTCCGTGTACGGAGACAACCCGAACCGCCCGCGCGATCCCGATCTCTTCGACGCCGAGATCGACTCCCAGCGCGAGTTCCGTCAGCGATTCATCCCGAGCGGGCTCGCGAACGAGATCTTTCTGGACGTCTATGCGCGTCCCGCCTCGTTCGCGCCGGGCACGAGGAATCTGACCGAGCGTCTGTTCCAGGCGTACGCGGCGGAGGTCGCCCGGGTCGACCAGAACGGGGACGGGGTCGTCTCTGCGGCCGAGGGAGACGTCGACGAGGGGTCAGACGGATTTGCGGACAATACGAGGCTCTTCCTTCCAGCGACTTCGTTCAACCGCGTGGCGGTCACCCGCGAGATCAACGACTCGCTGCTCGCACCCCGGTTCGCGCCGAGCCAGCGCGGCTGGGTCATGACCGGATTCCTGGTTCGCGTCAGCCCGGTCGTGCCCGCATCGGAGGGGCGGGACGGCGACGATCGATAGACGAGCTAGAGAGGTCCCCGGCCGGCGCTTCGGGTTGCATCGAGCATCCCGAGGAGCCGGCCGATGTCGTCGGGCAGGGGGGCCACGATCTCCATCCTCTCGTTCGTCGCGGGATGGCGCAGGCCGAGCCGTTCGGCGTGGAGCGCCTGCCTCGGGAATCCGGTCAGGGCCCGGCGCAGCCCGGGGTCCCGGACGCGGTCGAAGCGCGGGCGCCCGTACACCGGATCGCCCACGACCGGCAGCCCCGCCGCCGCCAGGTGAACCCGGATCTGGTGCGTCCGACCCGTGACGAGCCGGCAGCGCAGCAGCGTTATGGCGAGGTCCGGCCATTCCCGCTCGATCTCATAGAGCGTGCGCGCCTCTCGCGAGCCGGCCGGAGGCGTCTCGGTCGCTCGAAAAGCCTTCATCTTCTGGCGGTCTCGTGGGTCGCGGCCGATCGGCCGAGCGATCTCACCCTTGCGGACGCGCGGGAA
>QHVV01000221.1 GCA_003222385.1 Acidobacteriota bacterium | reverse complement strand
GCCCGCACCCTGCGGGTCGGAGAGCAGAGCGAACCGGCCGGCGGTCTCGATCTCCATCGGCGGCATCGTCACTTTCGCGCCCAGCTGCTTCGCCCGCTCCACGGCCTGGTCGCAGTCCTCGACCGAGAAATAGACCAGCCAGTACGGCGGCACCGGACTCCACTCCTCGGCGATCTTCAGCATTCCGGCCATCATTCCTTCGGAGTTTTCGAAGATCACGTAGTCGCCGAAGTCCATGTGGCGGGCGTTCATCTTCCAGCCGAAAAGGCCCGTGTAGAAGCCGGCCGCCTTCTTCGGATCGGACGTGTAGAGCTCGTTCCAGCAGAAGGATCCGGGCTCGTTGACGACGCGGGCGCCGATGTGCACTCCGGGCTGCCAGAGGCAGAAGATTGCGCCGGCCGGATCCTGCACGACCGCCATTCGGCCGTAATCCATGACATCGAAGGGCTCCATCACGACCCGGGCGCCGAGCTCCTTCGCGTGGGCGGCCGCGTCGTCCGCGTTCTCGACGCAGACGTAGGAATTCCAGTGCGGCGGCACTCCTTTCTGCTGCGGCCCCAGCGGGTAAAGGGCGCCCACCTCTTTGCCCTTCCTCTGCAGCATCGTGTAGGTCGCGCCGTCGCCCATCGGATGCTCGTCGACCGACCAGCCGAAGAGCGACGTGTAGAAGCTCTTCGCGGCCGCTGCGTCGTTCGTCGCGAGCTCCACCCAGCAGAATGACCCCGGTTCGTGACGGGTCTTTTCGACCATTCTTCCTCGCAAAAAAAGCGGGACCGGCGCGCAGCCGGTCCCGCCCCGGACTCGGACTTACGCCTGTGCCGGCATCTGGAGCTTGATGACCGCGAACCCCGCTCCCTGAGGGTCGTTCAGGATCGCGAACCTTCCGATGTTCGGAATGTCCGTCGGAGGCACGCCGACCTTGGCGCCCATCCCCCTGGCCTTGTCGACCGTCCGGTCGGAGTCATCGACCGCGAAGTACACCAGCCAGTGCGGCGGCGTCGGTCCCATCTCCTTCGGGATCCGCATCATTCCGGCGGCCTGAGAGTCGCCTCTCTTGAAGATCGTGTACTCGCCAGTCGGCATCTGAAGCGGTTCCCTCGTCCACCCGAAGAGCTCCGAATAGAAGTCCCCGGCCTTCTTCGGGTCCGTCGTGTAGAGCTCGTTCCAGCAGAACGCGCCCGGCTCGTTCACCACCTGCGCTCCCGCGTGACTCCTGGGCTCCCAGACCGCGAACACGGCGCCGGTCGGTCCATGACATCGAAAGGCTCGGTGACGATTTTCCCGCCGAGCTTTTTCGCTTTCGCGGCGGACTCGTCCGCGCTCGAAACGCGGATGTAGGAGTTCCAGTGCGGCGGAACACCCTTCTGTTGTGGACCCAGCTCGTAGAGCGCGCCCGCCTCCTTGTCGCCCTTTTCCAGCATGGAGTACACGGCACCCTCACCGATCGGGATGTCGTTCGCTCTCCAGCCGAAGAGAGACGTATAGAACTTCTTCGCGGCCGGTCTTTTGCGGCGAGCTCGACCCAGCAGAACATTCCCGGTTCGTGTTTCTCGATTTCCGTCATGGTTCAAACCTCCTGTAGTAAGACCAAAACTCGACCCTATCGCTCCGGGAGGAGCAAGCCAACCTGAGCCATGGAAAAATTTGGTGTGAAGTTTTGGCGCAATTTGGCTCGAGTCGGTCCTGGGAACTCCGAAAGGGCGGAAGTTGACTGTTGGAACTATTCCTTCCGGTAGATCTCCGCCCCGCCTTCGACGAATTCGTGAGCCTTCTCGTGCATGCCGGTTTCCAGCGCCTCTTCCGCCGCGATTCCGTGTGACGCGGCGTATTCGCGCACCTCCTGCGTGATCTTCATCGAGCAGAAGTGCGGGCCGCACATCGAGCAGAAGTGCGCGAGCTTCGCGCCTTCGGCCGGCAGCGTCTCGTCGTGGAACTCGCGCGCGGTCTCGGGGTCGAGCGCGAGGCGGAACTGGTCCTCCCAGCGGAACTCGAACCGCGCCTTCGAAAGCGCGTCGTCCCACAGGCGCGCGCCGGGATGCCCTTTCGCGAGGTCGGCCGCGTGCGCCGCGATCTTGTACGCGATCACCCCGTCCTTCACGTCCTTCTTGTTGGGCAGGCCGAGGTGCTCTTTCGGGGTAACGTAGCAGAGCATCGCGGTTCCGAACCAGCCGATCATCGCGGCGCCGATCGCGGACGTGATGTGGTCATAGCCCGGCGCGACGTCGGTCACGAGCGGGCCGAGCGTGTAGAAGGGGGCCTCTCCGCAGATCGCCATCTCTTTCTGGACGTTCTCCTGAATGAGGTGCATCGGGATATGGCCCGGCCCCTCGATCATGACCTGGCAGTCCTGCGACCAGGCTTTCCGCGTCAGGTCGCCCAGCGTCTCTAACTCCGCGAACTGGGCCTCGTCGTTCGCGTCGGCGGTGGAACCGGGCCGCAGGCCGTCTCCCAGAGAGAACGAGACGTCGTAGCTCTTCAGGATTTCGCAGATCTCGTCGAACCTCGTGTAGAGGAAGCTCTCCTCGTGCCGGGCGAGGCACCACTTCGCCATGATCGAGCCGCCGCGCGAGACGATGCCGGTCACGCGCTTCGCGGTCAGCGGGACGTACCGCAGCAGAACGCCCGCGTGGATCGTGAAGTAGTCGACTCCCTGCTCGGCCTGCTCGATCAGCGTGTCGCGGTAGATCTCCCACGTGAGCTCCTCCGCCTTGCCGTCGACCTTCTCGAGCGCCTGGTAGATCGGGACCGTGCCGATCGGGACCGGCGAGTTCCGCAGAATCCATTCGCGGGTCTCGTGGATGTTCTTACCCGTCGAGAGGTCCATCACGGTGTCCGCGCCCCAGCGGATCGCCCAGACCATCTTCTCGACTTCCTCCTCGATCGAGGAGGTCACGGCCGAGTTGCCGATGTTCGCGTTGATCTTGACCAGGAAGTTGCGGCCGATCACCATCGGCTCACTCTCGGGATGGTTGACGTTGGCCGGCAGGATCGCACGGCCGCGCGCGATCTCGCTCCGAACGAGCTCCGGTTCCACGTTCTCCCGGATCGCGACGAACTCCATCTCGGGCGTGACGACGCCCTTTTTCGCCCAGTGCATCTGGGTGGCGTTGCCCCGGCAGCGCAGAACCCGGCGCGCCCGCGTCATCGCGAGGTCCGGCCGGCTCGCGCGGCGCGGCTCGGTCTCGTCGTAGACGCCGCGAGCCAGAACCCACGGCTTCCGCGGCTCCGGGAGCCCCTCCCGGAGGTCGATCCGGGCATCCGGATCGGTATAGGGCCCGGACGTGTCGTAGACGCGAAGCGGCGGATTCAACTCGACCTCGCCCCGAATCCCCTTCGTCGCGTGAAGGGAGATCTCGCGGAACGGGACGGCAGAGCCGCCGGGTCCGGGCATGTAGACCTTCCGGGAGCCGGGCAGCGGCTCGCGGCGGACGACCTCGTTGGAAGGAACGGCTTCGGGCCGGGTGCTCATCGAACTCCTCCCTCCGGCGGCATTACCCGCGTCAGGTTCACGGGGTCTTCCCGGGCAAGCGCGCCGGAAACTCTCAGCCATCCGCGCGCTCTCGTCGGCGCGGAGTGGGCTCCCCCCGGACTATGCTTGACGATTCTACCGCTCGCCCGACTTTTTCGACGGACAACCGGAGGCCCGATGACGGAATCGAAACCGCCCACCGCCGACGACTCCATGACGGAGGAAGAGAAGGACGACATGACCGATCAGATGGAGGAGTTCGAGGGGCCGGATCGCCGCGAAGATCGCGGCGACAACGAGCTGCCGTCCGACGAGGACCCCGGAGTCGGAAGC
>QHVV01000126.1:31928-39284 GCA_003222385.1 Acidobacteriota bacterium | reverse complement strand
TTTTTCCCTCGCTTCGGTTATCCGATTGACGAACTCGGGATTCGAAACTCGGTCTGTCGACAATCTCCCCTTCCGCAGTGCTCAAATGCGTTCAATCAGTTTCCTTGCCGGGGTTGTCTGCGCCTCGACACGTCTCACCTCGAGGCCGCTGCAGATGCGGAGTCGGTCGACCCGACCGGGAGACCATGTTTGTAGATAGCACCCTCCTTCCGAAAAAATGGCTGCGTGGCGCTCTCAACTCGCCGAGCGCCAGGCAGCCATCATCCCCATCCTTCCGACCGCATCTGAACACTTTTCGAAGCCGGGGTCTAACCAGACTTTAGTCGTATACGGCGAGAGCGTTCGCGTCATCTCAGAGCCGGTGATGCCGCTTGAAGTCGCTGAGCCGTCGAGACATCGAGTATTCCCGATCGTAAAGCGGAGACGGGCCCTTCCCCGCCGGCGCTGGAAAAGAAAGGACGGAAGTCGTACTCGACCTCGGTCTTTCTCGATCTTGATCGGGATCGATCGTCCGACGTTCGTCCGTGTTCGGACAAGAACCGACAAGAGAGCATCCGCGATCTCCACCTTCCACCCGGCAAGCGCCTCCTCCGCGCGCCTGCTTGGCCGGGCCACGTGCAAGGCGCGTTCCCGGTCTCGGAAGAGAGTGAGCCGGGTCTCAGACCGATCTCTGGCGGTGAACCGGTTCTTGGACCGTAATCCTTGCCGCGATTTCTGACCGTCCTATCCCGTGCATCCGCTTCCGCGTTGCGTTTACAGCGACGTTGCGCGCGCTCAAGAACGCGGCTGGCAGCGGGGATGCGGCACCGCCTCCGCGAGAAGAGGCCTGTGCTATAGTGCACCCCGTTCTCGCCTCGCTCGTCCTTTCTCAGATCCTTTCTGACGAAATCCGAACGAATCAGAATGACGAGAATTCGGTGCGCCGCGCCGGCGGCGCGACCGACAATAATTTCTCTCCGGCGAGGCCAGGACAGCCCTGGCAAAAGGATGGATTCGATGAAGCTCTATGTCGGCAACCTTCCCTACAACATTTCGGACGACCAGCTCCGCGACGCTTTCGCGCGGTTCGGCACGCCCGACTCCGCGACCGTGATCGTCGATCGCTCGACCGGACAGTCCAAGGGATTCGGGTTTGTCGAGTTCCAGGACGCCGCAATCGGCAAGGCGGCCCTGGCGCTCGACGGCACGCAGTTCGGAGGTCGGTCGCTCAAGGTGAACGAGGCCCGGCCGCGAAACGAAGCCTCCGGCGGATACGGGGGCGGTCGCTACTAAGTCAGATCGTTTCTCTCGGAAGCGCCGCCGGCTTCTGTCCGGCGGCGCTTTTCTTTTCGGCTCATGCGCGCCGCGCCAGCAGGAGTCCCAGGGCGCCGGGGACCACCGCGAGCAGGAGCAGCATCGCGGGGGAGAGCGTCGGGGCCCTCCGCCGGTAGAGATGTCGCAGTCGGGCTCGCCCCGACGACAAGACCAGCACCATCTGCGACTTAAATCGAGGTCGAGGGGAGTTTGGTCGAGCCACCGCGCGGGCCCGTCGCCACCTCGCCTCCATAACCGAACCGCTTCAGACGGAAAAGGAAGCGGCCCGGCGACAGTCGCCGGGCCGCGCTCGAGTCCTCTGTCGGCCCCTTTCCGGTGCGGCGTCGGGCTTCGGGCGGCGATTCCGGGAGGGAATTACTTCAGCAGGGCATGCCTCTTTTTGGCAGGGTCCCGTGTCACGCCCGGTGGAAAAAGTGTCAGGCGGCGGTCAGTTCACGAGGCCGTGATGGAGCGCGTACCGGGTGATCTCCGCGTTGGATCGGACGTTCAGTTTGTCGAGGATCCGGACCCGGTAGGTGCTCACCGTGCTCTTGGAGAGCGAGAGCGCGGCCGCGACCTCCTTCATCGACTTGCCCGCGGAGATGAGAGCCATCACTTCGTACTCGCGGTCGGAGAGCGTCTCGTGCGGCGGCTTGTTGGTGTCCCTCTGGATCTCCTCGATCAATCGCTCCGAGAGGCGGCGGCTGATGTACTTGTTGCCGGTCATGATCAGCTGAATCGCGTGGACCAGGTCATCGGACGCGCACTCCTTGTTCAGGTATCCCGAGGCACCCGCTTTGACGGCGCGGACGCCCAGCTCCTCTTCCGGGTGAATGCTCAACATCAGCACGGGCAGCGCGGGCCGTTCGCGTCGCAGGTCCCGGAGAAGATCGATGCCGGTCCGCCCGGGGAGCGTGATGTCCAGAACGACGAGGTCCCAGTCGGCGTCCCGCACCAGGGCGAGTGCTTCGTCGGCGCTCCCGGCCTCGCCGCCGACGACCATGTCCTCGGTGTCGGCGAGGATCTGTTTCAGGCCGTCTCGGACGATCGGGTGGTCATCGACGATCAGGATCTTCTTCATGTCCGGTCTCCTTTGCGACCAGGGGGATCCGGACGCGAAGTCGGGTACCGCTGCCCGAGGTGCTCGAAATTTCGACGGTTCCCCCGAGCGCCTGAATGCGCTCGCGGATCCCGAGAAGTCCGAGCGACGCCTGTCGGCTCCCGTCTTCCTGCTGGATTCCCTGGCCGTTGTCGGAGACCTCGAGAAGCAAATCCCCTGCCTCCCGGAGCAACTGGATCTGCACCCGGGTCGCCCGAGCGTGCCGGACGACGTTGGTGAGCGCCTCCTGGACCACTCGGAAGAGGTCCGTCGAGCGGTTCGGATCGACCGCCACCCCGTCCAGACGGGACCGGATCCCGCACGCGATCCCGGTCCGCGACTCGAACTGCCGGGCTTGCCATTTGATCGCCTCCACGAGGCCGAGGTGATCGAGAACTACGGGCCGGAGCTCGGTCGAGAGATCCCGCACCGTCCGAAGCAGCCCGTCGATCGACTCCAGGATGGCGCTCGCCGACGAACGAAGGGCCTCGGGCTCGCGGGGCAGCGCCTGCCGGAGCCTCGAGACCGACATTTTCAAGACCGTGAGCTTCTGTCCGAGCTCGTCATGGATCTCGCGTGAGATCCGGGTCCGCTCTTCCTCGCGCGCCGCATTGATGTGGCGCGAAAGGTTTCGAAGCTGCTCTCGAGACTCCTTGAGTTCTTCTTCGGCGATCTTCCGATGCGTAACGTCGCGGTAGTTCGCGACCAGCGCCCGCACCTCCGGGTCATCGAAGCGATTGACTCCGACGACCTCGATCAACCTCCAGGAGCCGTCGCGGTGACGGCATCGAACCTCGGCGACGATCGGTTTCCCGGGACTGTCGAGCGCGTCCGCGAAGAGCTTCCGGGAGCGCTCGAGATCATCGGGGTGGATGAACTCGAAGATGCTCCGTCCCACGAACTCTTCGAGCCGGTATCCGAGCACCCGCGTGACCGAAGCGCTCGCGAAAGAGGTGGTCGAATCCTGCCGGATGAGCGCGACCGCGTCGAGGCTGTTCTCGACGATGGCCCGATAGGGCAGCGTCCGCTCGTCTTCGAGGCTCACGGCAGGTCCCGCCTTCGAGAGAGAGCTTAGCGCCTCGTGACGTGAGACGTGAGACTGAAGACAGAAGACGTCAGACACAACCAAGGGCGGCATGTCTCACGGCCTAGAATCGCCTAATGCGCGTCCTGACCGGTACGAGCGGTTTTTCCTACAAGGCCTGGAAGGGGAGCTTCTACCCCGAAGACCTGCCGGATTCCGAGATGCTGCGCTTCTACTCGTCGCGCCTGCAGGCGGTCGAAATCAACAACACCTTCTACCGGATGCCGCGGGCGGCGCTGCTCCAGAACTGGGCGGAGCAGGTGCCCGACGGTTTCGCATTTGCGCTGAAGGCGACGCAGCAGATCACCCACCGGAAGCGGCTGAAAGACGCGGCGGAGACGGTCTCGTTCTTCCTACAGGTTGCGACGACCCTGGGAGATCGGCTCGGCCCGGTGCTCTTCCAGCTTCCGCCGAACCTGAAGAAGGACGTTGGACGCCTGACCGATTTCCTGGCCCTGCTCCCGCCGACCTGTCGCGCGGCGTTCGAGTTTCGACACGAGTCGTGGTTCGACGACGAGGTGCTCCGGGCGCTGTCTTCGACGCGCGCCGCTCTCTGCTGGGCGGAAGACGACGAGCTCGCCGCGCCGCACGAGTCGACGGCCGCGTGGGGGTACCTGCGCCTGCGCCGCTCCGAATACTCCGCGGCGGACCTCGGTGCCTGGGCGGAGCGAATCCGCGGTCAGGCGTGGAGCGAGGCCTACGCCTTCTTCAAGCACGAGGACGCGGGAACCGGACCGCGCCTCGCGGACGAGCTCCGCGCTCTACTCGCCTGATGGAATCCCGGATACCTGTCCGTGCGTACCAATTGATCGAGACCGATGGAACTGATTCCGATGTCGGCGCGTGATCAGGTCCCGAGCGAGCGGGAGCGAGGTTGATGAAGATCGAGGCCGTTTCGGTCGGAACGCCCCGCGTCGTCCGGTGGAGAGGGAAAGAGGTGGCCACCTCGATCTTCAAGGCGCCGGTGGACGGTCCCGTCGCCGTTCGACGTCTCAACCTCGACGGCGACCGCCAGGCGGATCCCAGTGTCCACGGCGGCGAGTACAAGGCGATTTACGCGTACGCGGCCGAGGATGCCGAATGGTGGAGCGCGGCGCTCGGGCGGCCGCTCGAGCCCGCGAACTTCGGCGAGAACCTTTCGGTACGCGGCCTCGCGGAGGAACCGATCCACGTGGGCGACGTCTTCTGCGCGGGAAGCGCGGTGCTCGAGGCCACCGAACCGCGGCTGCCCTGTTACAAGCTGGGGATCCGGTTCGGAGACCCTCGGATGGTGGAAACGTTTGCGACCGCGCGGCGGTGGGGCATCTACTTCCGGGTCGTGAAAGAGGGGGAGCTCCAGGAGGGTGACGTCCTCGAGCGGATCCATCGGGATTCCGAGGCGATCCCGGTCTACGACATCGCCCGCGTGTACGTCTTCGATCGGGGGGACGCCGCGGCGATGCAGCGTCTCTCCGCGCACCCGCGGCTCGATCCATCGTGGAAAGAACACTTCGTCGATCGGCTCGCAAGTCGAGCCGCCGGGACCGGTTCATGAAGCGGGCGGTTGCCGAGTGCACTCACGGAGCCGGCGAGCTTTCCTCTTCCGGCTTGCGGTCTTCGAAGAAGGCGTGTGAAGCGTGCGGAGGGACCGAAGACCTCCGAATCTGCCAGACGTGCGGTTACGTGGGCTGCTGCGAGTCGCACGGAGGACACGACACCGAGCACTTCGAGGCGACCGGCCATCCCTTCATTCGGCCGAGAGCCCGGGGAGGATGGCTCCGAAGGCAGCGCGGGTGGCTCTGGTGCTACCTTTGCCGCGGGTACCTGGACTGACCCGGAGGCCCGTTCGAGCTCGGCGCAAGTGTTAGAATCCAAAGCAGCATGAGCGCCAGAGCACTCGGAAACGCCAGCATCTCGTTCGGGCTCGTCTCGATCCCGGTCAAGCTCTACACGGCGAGCGACAGCTCGTCCGCGATCTCCTTCAACCTGCTCCACCGCAAGTGCGGCTCCCGCCTGAAGCAGCAATACATCTGCTCGAAGGAAGAGACGATCGTGGCGCGGGACGAGATGGTGAAGGGCTACGAATTCGAGAAGGACCAGTACGTCCTCTTCACGAACGAAGAGTTGAAGGCGTTCGAGGAGCAGGCGACCCAGACGATCGACGTCACGGAGTTCGTTCCGATCGACAAAGTCGACCCGGTCTATTACGACCGGCCGTACTACCTGGGGCCCGACAAGGGAGGCGCGAAGCCCTATCGCCTGCTCACCGAGGTCATGAAGGAGAGCGGCCGCGTCGCCCTCGCCAAGTACGCCGCGCGCGGAAAGCAGTACCTCGTGATGCTGCGCCCGTCGGGTGAGGGGCTCGTCATGCAGCAGCTCCTGTACGCGGACGAAGTCCGGCCGTTCTCGGAAGTCCCTCTCGACACGGCCGAGGTCAAAGACGGAGAGCTGAAGCTCGCCCGCCTTCTGGTGGAGGAGAGCTCGTCGGACTCGTTCCGTCCGGAAGCGTACGAGGACGAAGTCCGCAAGCGCGTACAGGAAGCGCTGGATCGAAAGGTCAAGGGGGGAGAGTTCGCCGTCAGCGCCGCTCCCAAGAAGGGGGGCGAGATCGTGGACCTGATGGAAGCGCTTCGCGCGAGCCTCGGGAAGCCCCGAAGAGCCGGGTCTTCCAAGTCGCCTTCCTCCGCGACCCGCTCCGCGGCGGCCGCCGAAAGAAAACCTCCCCGGAGTGCGCTCTCGGCCGCCGAAAAACGGACGGCGTCCTCCCGCAAGTAGTCGCGTGAGGCCTCTCCGGGCATGAAGCCGTCGCCCGGAACCGATCCCGGCGGCGCATACGGCGCCCGCGAAGTGTCCCGCATGCTCGGCCTCTCGGTGGCACAGGTGCGCGCGTGGGTGAAGTCGGGATTGCTCGAGCCGGAGCGCGGTCCGCGAGGGGAGATGCGGTTCTCCTCCCACGACCTGACGCTCCTTTCGGCTGCGCGCGGTCTCGCGGGAACGCGGATCGGACCTCTGCGTATCGAGCGCGCGCTCTCGAAGCTGCGCGGGCAGGTCTCCGGCCCCGATTCCCTCGCGGCGCTGGAAATCACGGCCGAGGGCAAGCGTATCGTTGTCACGGACGGGTCGGCCCGCTGGCAGCCGGAGTCGGGCCAGATCCTGATGGACTTCGGCGGCGCCGACGACGGCGTCCATTTGCCGTTCGTGCCGCCCCCGCCTCGACCCTCTCCGGATCGGGGAGCGGGGGAGAGCGCACAGACGTGGTACGAGCGGGGGTGCCGGTTGGAAAGCACCTCTCCCGCGGACGCCGAGGAGGCCTATGACCGCGCGCTGGCGGTCGATCCCGAATACGCCGACGCGCACGTCAACCTCGGGCGGCTCCGCCACGAGAGGGGAGACGCGGCCTCCGCCGAAGAGCACTATCGGAGGGCGCTGGCGGCACGGCCGGATGACTCGACCGCCGCATTCGACCTGGGCGTCGCGCTGGAAGACCTGGGCCGGGACCTCGAAGCGATCGACGCATACGACAGCGCGATCGCGCTCGATCCGGGCCACGCAGACGCGTATTTCAACCTCGCGGGCGTCTGCGAACGGGTCGGCCGGCCCGCCGCCGCCATCCGGCACCTCAAGACCTACCGAACGCTGCTCGGTCCGCGGTCGCAATGACCGTCGGCTCGATCGGCGACCCCGCAAAGGGGTCGATCCGCGGTTTCTCGCTCCTGACCGCCGACGACCTCCACCTCTTTCACGAGGGATCGCACACGCGCCTCTGGGAGAGGCTCGGCGCCCACCCGGCATCTCCCGGCGGTCTGCTCGGAACGAACTTCGGCGTCTTCGCTCCGGAGGCCGAGAGCGTCTCGGTCATCGGAGACTTCAACCGCTGGGACTCCGACGGGCACGCCCTCGG
>QHVV01000126.1:8812-31801 GCA_003222385.1 Acidobacteriota bacterium | reverse complement strand
CTCTCCTACGGCTGGGGCGACTCGGCCTGGATGGACCGACGCGTTCCGCACGCGGCGCGTGAGTCGGCGGTATCGGTCTACGAAGTCCATCTGGGCTCCTGGCGGCGGCCGGAGGGGCGCCTTCCCACCTACCGTGAGATCGCGCCGGAACTCGCCTCGTACGTGCGCCGGCTCGGCTTCACCCACGTCGAGCTCCTTCCGGTGATGGAGCACCCGTTCTACGGATCGTGGGGATACCAGAGCACCGGCTTCTTCGCTCCGAGCAGCCGCTATGGAACGCCGCAGGACCTGATGTTCCTGATCGACCACCTGCACCGCGAGGGGATCGGCGTCATCCTCGACTGGGTGCCGTCGCATTTCCCATCCGACGAGCACGGGCTCGTCTTCTTCGATGGGAGCTACGTCTACGAGCACGCCGATCCGCGCAAGGCCGTTCAACCGGACTGGGGAAGTCTGGTCTTCAACTACGGCCGGGACGAGGTTCGAAGCTTCCTGCTCTCCTCGGCGCTCTTCTGGCTCGAGCGTTACCACGCCGATGCGCTGCGCGTGGACGCCGTCGCGTCCATGCTCTACCTCGACTATTCGCGCTCCGGCGCGGAGTGGGTGCCGAACCGTTTCGGCGGCCGCGAGAACCTCGAAGCCATCGCATTCCTCCGCCGGTTCAACGAGGAGGTCTATCGCGCCGAGCCCGGAGCGGAGACCGTCGCGGAGGAATCCACGGCCTGGCCGATGGTCACCAAGCCGACGTGGGTCGGAGGGCTCGGCTTCGGAATGAAGTGGGACATGGGTTGGATGCACGACACGCTCGAATACATGAAGCTCGACCCGGTCCACCGCAAGTATCACCACGACAAGCTGACCTTCCGGATGCTCTACGCGTTCTCGGAGAACTACGTCCTGCCGCTCTCGCACGACGAGGTCGTGCACCTCAAAGGCTCGCTTCTGACCAAAATGCCGGGAGACGACTGGCAGAGACTCGCCAACCTCCGCCTTCTCTTCGCCTGGATGTGGGCGCAGCCCGGGAAGAAGCTCCTGTTCATGGGGGGCGAGATCGGACAGTGGCGTGAGTGGAACCACGACGCGGAGCTCGACTGGGCTCTCCTCGCGCACCCCGCGCACGCGGGGCTGCAGAGCTGGGTCCGGGATCTGAATGGCATTTACGCGGAGGAGCCCGCCCTGCACGAGCGCGACTTCGAGCCGGCCGGTTTCTCGTGGATCGATTGCGCAGACTTCGAGCGCAGCGTCGTCGCTCTCCTGCGCCTCGGTCGCTCCGCGGGGGATGTCGTCGCCGCCGCTTTCAACTTCACGCCGGTTCCGCGTTACGGCTATCAGATCGGGGTGCCGGCCGCCGGCTTCTGGCGGGAGCTCGCCAACAGCGACGCAGTCGAGTACGGCGGCAGCGGCGTGGGCAACCTGGGCGGCTGCGAGGCAGTCGAAGTCCCCGCCCACGGACACCCCCATTCAATCGAGCTCACCCTGCCGCCGCTCGGGGCCGTGTTCCTGAAGCCGGAAACTCCGTCCAAATCATGAACCGATTCGTCTGCGTTCACGGCCACTTCTACCAGCCGCCGCGGGAAAATCCCTGGACGGGCGAGGTGGACGAAGAAGTCTCCGCGCATCCCTACCACGACTGGAACGAGAGGATCACGGCGGAGTGTTATCGCGGCAACGGCGTCGGCCAGCCTTCGAACTACTCGCGCATGAGCTTCGACTTCGGGCCGACTCTTCTTTCGTGGCTGGCGGCGAGCTCGCCCGAGACGTACGGTTCCATCCTCGAGGCCGACCGCGCGAGCCGTGCCCGATTTTCGGGACACGGTTCGGCGCTGGCGCAGGCATACAACCACGCGATCCTTCCGCTCGCCAACCGCCGGGACAAGATGACGCAGGTCGCGTGGGGCATCCGCGACTTCCAGTTCCGATTCGGTCGGCTGCCCGAGGGGATGTGGCTGCCGGAAACCGCGGTCGACGGGGACACGCTCGAGGTCCTCGCCGCGAACGGGATCGCCTTCACGATCCTCGCTCCCTCCCAGGCGGCCCGGGTGCGCGAGACGGGAGGCGAGTGGCGAGACGTCGACGCCCGCGGCATCGATCCCCGAGAGGCCTATCGGATCCCTCTTCCGTCGGGGCGAGTGATCACGGTCTTCTTCTATGACGGCGCGCTCGCGCACGCGGTTGCGTTCGGCGACCTCCCCCGCGACGGCGCGGAGCTCGCGCGCGGGCTCCTGTCCCGTTTCCGGGGCGACTTCGACCAAGAGCTCGTCCACGTCGCGACGGACGGCGAAACGTACGGGCACCACTTCCGCGGAGGCGACCGCGCACTCGCCGAAGCGTTCGATGCGATTGAAGCGTCGGGTCTCGCGACGCTCACGAACTACGGGGAGTACCTCGAGAAGTTTCCGCCCCGTCTCGAGGCGCAGATCGTTGCCGGCACGTCCTGGAGCTGCTCGCACGGGATCGCCCGCTGGAGCGACGATTGCGGATGCTCGGCGGGGCGCTCGTCGAGCCATCCGTGGCGCCGCCCTTTGCGCGAAGCGCTCGACTGGCTGCGCGACACGCTCGCTCCACTCTACGAGGCCGCCGCGTCCGGCTTCTTCCGGGATCCCTGGGCGGCGCGCGACGACTCGATCCAGATCGAGCTCGACCCTTCCGAGGAGAGCGTCGGTGAGTTCCTCGACCGCCACGCGATCGGTCCGCTGTCCGCGGAAGACCGGACGGCCGCGCTCGGGCTGCTCGAGCTCCAGCGCAACGCCCTCCTGATGTACACGAGCTGCGGCTGGTTCTTCGACGATCCGGCCGGTCTCGAGACGCGACAGGTTCTGCGCTATGCCGCGCACGCTCTCGAGCTCGCGGAAGAGCATCTCGGCGGCTCGCTCGAGCCGCTCTTCCTCCGCTTGCTGGAGCGCGTGCGTTCGAGCCTCGGAGAACGGCGGGACGCTTCGGAGCTCTACCGCACGCTGCGCGCGCCTCTTCCTCCGTCCGCGTCGGTCCTCCCGAGCTGACGAAGAACCTCTCGACCTTCTGCTATTCTCGTTCGAGTCGATGGAAGTTTTCGGGCAGCACGATCCGGGCGCCGCCCTTCCTCCGAACCTGGCCCTGCTCCAGCGGCTCTCCCGGGACCTCCGCTGGACCTGGCGTCCGTCGATCCGGGCGCTCTTCTCTTCGCTCGATCCGGGCCTGTGGATCGTAGTCCGCGGCAACCCGGCCGCGTTTCTGCGGCGGGTTTCGCCCGAGCGGCTCCAGAGCGCGTCGGCCGATCCGGCCTTTCTGAAGACGCTCTACGGCCTCACCTCGGAGCTCGCGTTCGAGGACACCGCGGAGCCGCTCCACCCGGGAGTCCGCGGCCTGACCGCCCGCAGAGATCGAATCGCTTATTTTTCGGCGGAGTTCGGCCTGACCGAAGCGCTTCCGATCTACTCGGGCGGCCTCGGGGTTCTCGCGGGCGACGTCCTGAAGTCCGCGAGCGACCTGAAGCTGCCGCTCGTGGGGGTCGGCCTCTTCTATCGCGAAGGATATTTCCGACAGCTGCTGGACGCCGACGGGTGGCAGCGAGAGGAGAACCCGGAACTCGATCCGGACGAGCTGCCCATCGGTCTCCCGGAGACCGCGGACGGAGCCCCGCCCGTCATCGTGCTCGACCTCGGCGGCCGGCCCGTGCGGCTCCTGATTCGCGTCGCGCGGGTCGGGCGCATCTCTCTCTTCCTTCTCGACGCCGGTCTGCCCGAGAACGATCCCGAAGACCGGTTGATCACCGCGCGTCTCTACGCGGGCGACCAGGAGATGCGGATTCGGCAGGAAATTGTCCTCGGCATGGGAGGTCTGAAGGCGCTGAAAACGCTCGGCCTCACTCCGTCCATCCGCCACATCAACGAAGGGCACGCCGCGTTCGCCGTGCTGGAGAGGATCCGAGAGCTGGTGAGGGTCGAGGGGATGTCGCTTGCGGAGGCGCGCGAGTCGGCCGCCAACGGCAACGTCTTCACGACACATACGCCGGTTCCCGCCGGGATCGACCGCTTCCCGATGCCGTTGATCGAGAAATACCTGTCCGGGGTGGCGCGCGACTGCGGCATCACGACCGAGGAGCTCATGCGTCTCGGGCGGGAGGTCCCGGAGCGGGAAGGCGAGCCGTTTTCGATGGCCGTCCTGGCGCTGCGCCATTCGTCGCACGCCAACGCGGTCTCGCAGCTCCACGCCCGGGTTTCGCGCCGGCTCTGGATGGAGCTCCTCCCCGAGCTCGCGGACGTCGACGTCCGCATCCGTTCGATTACCAACGGGGTGCATCGCGCGACCTGGACCGACCCGGAAATCGCGATGCTGCGGCTGCCGGACAACCCGGGGCCCGAGGCGCGGATCGAGCTGTGGCGCACACACGAGCGGCTGCGCGGGCGACTCGTCTCCTTTTGCCGCGACCGGCTTGTGGCCTGGAAGCGCGAGCTCGGACGTCCCGAGGAGGAGATCGAGGCGGCCGGCCGCGTGCTCGATCCGCAGGCGTTGACAATCGGCTTTGCCCGCCGCTTCGCGGCGTACAAGCGGGCGACCCTCGTCTTCAGCGACCCGGAACGGCTGAAGCGCATCCTCGACTCGCGCCGGGTGCAGCTCGTCTTCGCCGGAAAGGCTCACCCCGCCGACGATCCCGCCAAGGAGCTCCTTCGCGAAGTGGTTCGATGGTCGCAGAGCGCGGAGTTCCGGGACCGCGTCGTTTTCCTGCCCGAGTACGACATGGGCGTCGCCCGTGCGCTCGTCGCCGGATGCGACGTGTGGCTGAACACGCCCATCCGGCCGCACGAGGCCTCCGGGACGTCGGGGATGAAAGTCGCGATGAACGGCGGATTGAACCTTTCGGTGCTCGACGGCTGGTGGGACGAGGCGCCGAGCGAGGAGGCGGGCTTCGTCATCGGCGAGGCCGCCGACGAGTCGGCTCGCGAGGACGCCGCGAGCGCGCTCTACGAGGCGCTCGAGGAGAGGGTCGTCCCCCTTTTCTTCGACCGCGACGAGCACGGGATCCCCTCGGGCTGGATCGAGAAGATGGTCTTCTCCGCGACCCGCATCGCGAAGCTCTTCTCCTCGGACCGCATGGTCTCGGAGTACCTGGAGCTGTGCTACCTGCCGGCCGCGGAGCGCCTCGAGGCGGCCAGCGCCGCGCGCGCGAGACAGCTCGTCGAGGGAACCTGAGCATTCGATCCGCGGGGCTGCTGCTCCATCCGACCTCGCTCCCCGGACCTTTCGGTATCGGCGACATCGGGCCGGCCGCGGACCGCTTTCTCGACTGGGCCGAGGCCGCCGGCCAGACGCTGTGGCAGGTGCTGCCGCTCGGACCGACCGGCTTCGGCTCCTCCCCGTACGGCGCGCTGTCCGCGTTCGCCGGAAACTCTCTGCTCCTCTCTCCGGAGCGGCTCGTCGAGGACGGGCTCCTCTCCGTCTCCACGATCCGGGACGTCCCCGACTTTCCGGAGGATCGCGTGGAATGGGACGCCGTCCGGAACTGGAAAGAGCGTCTGCTTCGCTGCGCCTGGAGCCGCTCCGAAAAATCTTCGGAGCTTCGAGCCGGCCTGGACCGATTCCGCAATGCGCCGGAGCAGCGGAGCTGGCTCTCCGACTGGGCGCTCTTCGCGGCGCGCCGTTCCGCCGGGTCGACGGGCGGAGAGCGGGAGCTCGCCGGCGAGATCGCTTACCAGGAGTTTCTTCAGCTCCTCTTCTCCCGCCAGTGGGCGCGGCTCCGGGAAGAGGCGGCGCGGCGCGGGATCACGCTCTTCGGCGACGTGCCGATCTACGTCTCGCCGGACGGCGTGGACGTGTCGGCGCACCCCGAGCTCTTCGCGCTCGACGCCTCCGGCCGGGCGCTCGAGGTCGCCGGCGTGCCGCCCGACTTCTTCAGCACGAAGGGGCAGCTCTGGGGTTACCCGCTGTACCGGTGGGACCGGATGGAGGAAGACGGGTTTGGGTGGTGGATCGAGCGGCTGCGCGCCGCGTTCCTCCGGACCGACGTCGTCCGGCTGGATCACTTCCGCGGCTTCGTCGAATACTGGGCGGTCCCGGCGGCGTCGGTCACGGCGGCGAACGGGGCGTGGCGGCCGGGTCCGGGCCGGCGGCTCTTCGACGCGGTCGAGCGGGCGCTCGGTCCTGTCGCCCTCGTTGCGGAGGACCTCGGGACCATCACCCCGGACGTGCGCGCCCTTCTCGCGGACCTCGGCCTGCCCGGGATGAAAGTCCTCCAGTTCGCCTTCTTCGAGGCGGACAGCCCTTACCTGCCTCACAACCACGTCGTGACCTCGGTCGTCTATACCGGCACGCACGACAACGACACCGCGCGGGGATGGTGGGGAGGCCTGACCGGAGAGGAGCAGCAGCGGGTGCACGACTACCTGGGAAGCGACGGCCGAGAGATCGAGTGGGACTTGATCCGCGCGGCCTACGCTTCAGTCGCGGAGCGGGCGATCGTTCCGCTCCAGGACGTCTTCGGGCTCGGAAGCGAGGCGCGGATGAACACTCCCGGGGTGGGCGCGGGGAACTGGAGCTGGCGCGCGCGCGCACAGGACTTTCGATCCGACCGCGCGGCGCGGCTCGCTCGGCTGGCCGGCTTGACGGGGCGCACGGGAAGGCCGTTGAACGGAGCGAGGTGAGGCATGGTCCGAAGACGAGTCGTCCGTCAGCACGAGGTCGAAGCGGATTTCCGGGTGCCGCAGCTCGCGAAGGCCGGGTCCTCTCTCCGGCTCCGGCTGCACTACCGCGGCGAGAGGATCGGAGAGATCGAGATCGGGCGCGGCTCGCTCTACTGGCGCGGCGGGGGTCGGCACCGATCGAAGCGGATCCCCTGGTCCCGGTTCGCCGAAAAGATGGACGAGCTGGCGTACGGTAACTGAGTCGACGGTCTGGGATGCCATCATCCTCGGCGGCGGCCCGGCCGGCCTCTCCGCGGCGCTTCTCCTCGGTCGGTGTCGGCGCCGGGTCCTCCTCTGCGACGCGGGACGTCCCCGCAACGCAGCCTCGAAGGCGTTGCACGGCTTCCTGACGCGCGACGGCATCGCTCCGGCCGAGCTGCTTCGCATCGGCCGCCGGCAGCTTCGGCGCTATCGAATCCGGGTCGTGCGCGGGGAAGCCACCGACGCGCGCCGGGAGAGGGCGGGCTTCCTCCTGGATTTCGCGGACGGAACGCGTTTGCGTTCGCGCACGCTCCTGATCGCGACGGGAGTGGTCGACCGCATCCCCCCGATCGAGGGGCTCGCCCCGCTCTACGGACGGAGCGTCTTTCACTGCCCGTACTGCGACGGCTGGGAAGTCTCGGACCGGCCGGTCGCGGTCTACGGCCGGGGCAGGCCTGGCATGGCTCTCGCGCTCTCGCTCCAGACGTGGACCGAAGACGTCGCTCTGGTGTGCGACGGCCGGGCGCGGCTCCTCGCCGAAGAGAGGCAGGTCCTCGAACGGCGCAGGATCCGGATCTACGAATCGCGGGTCGCTCGCCTCGCCGGTCGGCGCGGCGGTCTCGAGATCGTCTTCCGCGACGGGAACCGGCTCTCGCGGCGCGCGCTCTTCTTTTCGACCGGCCAGGACATGAGCTCCGATCTGCCGCGGCGTCTGGGCTGCCGGTTCAACAGCAAAGGCGGGGTCCGCACGGACCGGCTCGAGGGGACCGGGGTGCCGGGCCTCTATGTCGCGGGCGATGCGTCGCACGACGTTCAGTTCGCGATCGTCGCGGCGGCCGAAGGCGCGAAGGCGGCAGTCGCCATCAACCGCACGCTCCAGGAGCAGGAAACGGTTTCAGTCGCGGCTCGCACCCGCGAAACCCGCCGCGGGGCCCGGCGCGTCCGCCGTTAGAATCCGGAGAAGGAGCGAAAGCAATGTCCCACTTCCGCCGGCTCGGCCTCTGTCTCTCCGTGATGACCCTCTTCGCCGCGCGCGGTTCCGGCCAGGCGTTCAACCTCCGGGACCTCCTGACGGAGTTCCTCCGTCAGGGCATCACGCTCGCGCCGCCAGCCGCTCCGTTTCCGAGCCACGAGGCGCACTTCATCGCCGCGGATTCGCCCCAGTTCCTGGCGGTGCAGCAATTCAGCGGGGCGCTGGCGAACCAGCTGTCCTCGTTCCCCATCGCGTCGTCGGCCGGCGGGTTTACCTACAGATTCGACCCGGCGCTCGGGGTCTTCACGCGATCAGCCGACAGCTTCGGTCCGGTTTACGCCGAGCGCGCCGACACGATCGGAAAGGGGAAGTTCAACCTCGGGATCAACCACAGCCACTTCACGTTCGACCACATCGGCGACCTGTCGCTGCAGGACGGAGCGGTGAGGCTCGTCTTCACGCACCAGGACATCAACCACGATCAGAGCAATCTCGAGCCGTTCTTCGAAGGAGACATCATCACGGCGCAGCTCTTCCTGAAGATCAAGACCGACATCACCGCCTTCGTCCTCTCCTACGGCGTTTCGGACCGGCTGGACGTGGGTGCCGCGGTCCCGCTCGTGCACGTCGACCTCGAGGCTCAGACGGCCGCGACGATCCAGCGCATCGCGACGAGCGCGACCGCTCCTGACATCCACCGCTTCGTCAATGGCGGCTCGACGGAGACCTTCCGCCAGAGCGGCAGCGCGAGCGGGGTCGGCGACGTGATCCTGCGCGGCAAATACCAGTTCCTTCGCGGCGAGCGGGCCGGCCTCGCGATCGCGGAGGACCTCCGCCTGCCCACCGGCGAGGAGCGGGATCTCCTCGGCACCGGGACGACGCAGGCCAAGACGTTTCTGATCGGATCGCTCCACGTGGGGTCGTTCTCGCCGCACGTCAATGCCGGCTACACGTGGACCTCGAAGACATCGGACCAGACGAACATCCCGGACGAAATCTCCTACACCGCCGGTTTCGACTGGGCGGTCAGTCCGAGGATGACCGTCGCGGCGGACGTGATCGGACGGGATTTTGTCCACACGCAGGTTGTGCGCGTCGTCAACACGACGTTCGAGGCGAACACGAATACCAACCCGACGGCGCCGCCGACGATCGTCACCGCGACTTTCCCGCGCCTGGTCGCCGAGCGGGGGGATTCGAACTCGCTGCTCGGCTCGATCGGAGTCAAGATCAACCCCTTCGGGAACTTCCTTCTGACGGTCAACGGCCTCTTTTCGTTGAACCGCGAGGGCCTGCAGGACAACTTCGCGCCGCTCGTCGCGGTCGATTACAGCTTCTGACCCCACGGCCACTCCGAACGCGCGGATCCCTCGCTTCGCTCGGGATGACGCACTCGCTCGGCTACGCCGACGAGCGCGTCAGTTGAGGCTCGTGATCACCCAGCTCTCGCCGCGTTTTTCCAAGTGCAGCACCCGCTCACGCGCGTCCCGTTGCTCCGCGCCGACGCGCGGCACGGCGAGCCGCCGCTCGTAGCCCGACACGGTCGCGCGCGACCCTTCGACCGTCACCTTCCGGATGGCCAGCTCCAGAGTCTGGGATTTGAGGCTCCCGAAGGCATCCTCGACCATCCTCCGGCGTTCTCCCGCCAGCTCCGGATAGACGCGGGCGTAGAGCCCGACGTCGAGCGCGTTCTGGGCCTGGACGTAGAGCGCGACCGCCTCGCGCACTTTGTCCTCTTCGGACCGGGTCTTGACGGGCGGCTCCGCGGCCTTGATAGGCGGAGCCCTCGGCTCTTCCGGGACGGCGGTCGGCGCGGTCATCGGTGCCGGGCGCGGCGCGGCTGTCGGGACGGCCGGCTCCCGGACGGGCGGCAGGACCGCGACCCGCTCGGCCGGGCGCTGTGGCACGCTATGCGACCAGCTCTCCGCCTGCCGGAAGAGAGCGGCCGCCGATTCGAGCGACGCAGCGGCCGCTTCGAATCGTCCGTCGCCCAGCAGCCGCTGTCCTTCCCTCTCTTTCTTCCGCGCGGACTCGTAAAGCGCGCCCGCCACCTCCGGCGCCCGGGCGCGCTCGGCGGCGCTCCGCGCGCTCTTCGCCTGGCCGCGCGCGTCCTCGGCGATTCGCCGCAGGCGGCCGACGTCCAGGCCCGGCGGCTGCGGCGCGGCGGTCGCCTCCGGCGGCGCTTCTGTCGGAGGGGGAGGAGTCGGGACCTCGGCCGCGGCGGTCGGGGCCTCGACGGCCGCTGCGAGGGAGGTCGGGGGAGGCGCGGACGGAGGCAGGGCCTCGCCTCTCCGCGATTCCGGCGGACGTCGCCCGATCGCGAGAATCGCCGCGATCACGAGACCGGCTGCCGCAAGGACGATCGCGGGCAGCGCGAGCGAAGGCCGCCGGCGGACCGGCTTCTCCGCCATCGGGGCGGCGACGGTCTCCTCCCACTCGCCCGCGGTTCCGGCCGGGCTCGGGCCGGGCGAGGTCGGCAGGGAACGCGGCGCCGGCGTGCCCTGGGCGAGGAAGTACCGGTCGAGCCGGTCCTGCGCGCTCGGAGTCACCGTGTCGTGAGGAGCACCCCGCGACTCCCGGGCTTTCTCGAGGATGCGCCGCGTCGCTTCGGGATCCGAAGAAAAGCCGAACTTCTGCCGCAGCGCGTGGATTTCGCGGTCGAACTCTTCCGCGCTCGCGAACCGGCGAGCTCGCTCCTTTTCCATGGCTTTCCGGACGACCGCCCGGACCTCTTCCGGGACGCGGTTGGACGGGTCGGTCACCGAAAAGGGAAGGGGGTCCTTGAAGAGGTGCGCGGCGAAGAGCTCGCGGGGAGACTCGCCGGGGAAAGGAAGCTGTCCCGTCAGGAGCTCGTAGAGGGCGACCCCGAGCGAGTAGAGGTCGCTCCGGCCGTCGAGCGTCTCGCCCTCGGCGAGCCCACCGAGCTGCTCGGGAGACGAGTATTTGAGCTTTCCGAGGAAGACGCCGGTGGACGTCAGGTTGATCGTCCTGTCGAGCGGCTTTGCGATCCCGAGATCGATCAACTTCACCTGCGGGTGGCCGTCGTCGTCGTGGGTCAGCATCAGGTTGTCCGGGGCGACGTCGCGATGCACCACGTTCTTCCGATGCAGGAATCCGAGCGCCGAGAGGCTCTGGTGCGCGATCTCGAGCGTCATCGGCACCCCCGGGGGGCCGGATGCTTTCAGGAGCTCCGCGAGGTTCACGCCGTCGATGAACTCCATGACGATGTAGGCCATGCCGTCGGAGTCGAGCGCGAAGTCGAGAATGGCTCCGATGTTGGGATGTTTCAGACGCGTGGCGGTCTTCGCTTCCTGGGTGAACCGGCGCTTCAACTCCTCGTCGGCGCCGATCTGCGGCCGCATGACCTTGACGACGCGAACCTCGTCGAGCAGGCGGTGGCGGACCTTGTAGATGGTCCCCATGCCACCTTCCCGGATCTTTTCGAGGATTTCGTACTTGCCTTCGATGAGGGTACCGGCGACCGGCAAGGAGATCCCACCTCCCCGGGGGATCGCTGCGATTGTAACCGCGGGAGTGCGCCGGGACGTTCACGGATCGGGGTCCGTCCTTTAAAATGGTTCGAATGGCCGTGACAAGTCCGCGAGAGCGCTTTGCGGGCTCTGCTCTGCCCGCGACGCGGAAACTCTCAGACCTTCTCGTCTCGGCGCGGCCGGCGCAGTGGGTCAAGAATCTCGTTCTTCCACTGCCGTTCCTCTTCGGCGGCGCGCTCGCGAGCGCACGCGGATGGAGGCTCGCCGCGGCGGGCTTCGCGGTCTTCTGCGCGGTCACGAGCGCGATCTACCTCATCAACGACGTGATGGATCGGGAGCGCGACCGCGCCCATCCCGTGAAGCGGCGGCGGCCGCTCGCCGCCGGATCGCTCGCCGTGGCGCCCGCGATCGGGGTCGCCGCGGCGCTCGGCGCCGGGGGCCTCGCCGCAGCGTTCCTGCTCGGCGAACGGTTCGGGCTCTGGTGCGCCTTCTACGCTCTGCTGATGCTCGCGTACTCGCTGTGGCTGAAGCGGATTCCCTTCGTCGAAGCGCTCATCGTGGGGGCCGGCCTTCCCCTCCGTGCGCTCGCCGGCGCGGCGCTCGCCGGTCTGCCCGCGTCCGCCTTCCTCATGGGCTGCGCGTACCTGCTCGCGCTCTTCCTGGTGATCGGAAAGCGGCAGTGGGAGCTGCAGAACGCCGGGAACGTCTCTTCCTCGGAGCACCGCCCGGTCCTCGCCTCTTATCGACGGGAAGGGCTCGACTTCCTCTTCGTCGTCACGGCGCTCTCGACCGTCGCGGCGTATTCCGCGTACACGGTGGTGCCTTCGACCATCGCCATCCACGGCGGCCGCTCGCTCGCCTCAACGGTGCCTTTCGTCGTCCTCGGCGTCGCGCGGTACGTCCGGCTCGTCTATCGGAGGGGCGGCGGCGGAAATCCCACGCGGGCTCTCCTGATCGACGATCCGTGGATTCTCCTGATCGTGATGGGCTGGGTGGCGGCGGCGGGCTGGGTGATCTATGTCCGCTGAAAAGGAGCCGCGACTCGGAGTCGGCTTCCTCGCGTACAACGAGGAGGGCGCGATCGCCAAGACCGTGGCGGAGGCGGTGACGGCCCTTTCGGCGGTCGACGGCCTGGACTGGCGGATCCTGATCGTCGACGATGGAAGCCGCGACCGGACCGGCGAGATCGCGGAATCTCTCGCGGCCGCGGACCGGCGCGTCTCGGTCGTGCACCACGACGGCAACAAGGGATACGCGGTCGCCACGGAGACGGCGCTCTCGAACACGCCGGGCGAGGTCGTGATGGTGGTCGACGGCGACGGTCAGCACACGATGGCGGATGCCCCGCGATTCCTCGAGGCGATCCGGGGAGGCGCGGACGTCGTGTTCGGGTGGAAGAAGAAGCGCCACGACCCGTTTCCGCGACTCGTCCTCTCGAGAGGCCTGAACACCCTCTCCCGGTGGATTCTCGGGTCGCATCTGCACGACATCAACGGCGGCTGCCGGGCATTTCGGAAGGACGTGGCGAGGCGGATCGAGATCCGCCACCGCATCAATTTCGTGGGGGACGAAATCTTCGCGAGGTGCCGGATCGCCGGATGGAAAGTCGCGGAGGTCGTCGTGCGCCATTTCCCCCGGGAGGCGGGGCAGAGCATTCACCGCCCCTGGAAGATGCTCGGCACGATCTCCCGCGTGATGCGCTACCTCTTCGAGCTGCGCGGCGAGATTCGGCGGGCCGATGCGATGAGACGCCTGGTCGGAGCACGCTAGGCGCGGCGGAGCGCGCCGACGGCGATGCCGCGAATCGCGATCCTCGGAGGGGGCCCAACCGGCCTCGGCGCGGCCTACCGGCTTCGCGAGCGCGGCGTCGACGACTTCGAGGTCTTCGAAAGAGCCGGCGAGATCGGCGGCCTCGCCACCAGTTTTCAGGACGCGAAAGGCTACACGTGGGACGTGTCGGGCCACATCATTTTCTCGGGGTACCCGTATTTCAACCAGTTCCTGGAGAAGATGCTCGGAAAGGAAGGCATCCGCCGGATCGATCGCGAGAGCTGGATCAAGTTCGAAGACCGCTACGTCCGATATCCCTTTCAAAACCATCTCTCATCGCTGCCCGAGCGGGCGATGCTCGAGTGTCTGATCGGGCTCGTCGAATCCCAGACGATCGACCGGGACCGCGCTTTCCGCAACTTCGAGGAGTGGGTGTTCGCCAAGTTCGGCGCGGGAGTGTCGAAGCACTTCATGATCCCGTACAACGAGAAGGTCTGGTCCACGCCGCTCTCGCAGATGGGGTTCTACTGGATCGCTGAGAGAGTCGCCGTCGTCGACTGGAAGAAGGCGCTCGAGACGGCGCTCCTTCCGAAAAACGTGGACTGGGGACCGAACGCGACCTTCGGCTATCCGGCCACTCGCGGGACGGTCGGGTTGTGGCTCGCCGTGCTCCCGTACCTGGGAGACCGGGTGCGTTACCGGAAACGCGCGGTGTGCGTGGACGAGGACGAGCGCGAGATCCGGTTCTCCGACGGCTCGACGGCCCGATACGAAAAGCTCCTGACCACGCTGCCGCTCGAAGCATTCGTGACGCGGCTGGCCCGGGCCCCGGAGAGCGTGCGCGCGGCCTCGAAAAAGCTGCTCTTCAACCGGCTGTTCACGGTCGGGGTGGGATTGAAGCGGCCCTCGCCGTCGACGAAAAACTGGATCTACTTCCCGAACCCGAAGACGCCGTTCTACCGCATGACCTATCTCTCGAACTATTCACCGGACATCGTTCCGGGAGGGGACACGTCCCGATACTGCTCGCTCCTGATGGAGACGACGTATTCGCGTTTCCGACCGCTCCCTGCCGGCGACTTCGCCAAATCCGTCGTGAACGGGCTCGTCGACGAAGAGATCCTGCAACCCGCCGACCTCCCGGCGATCGAGTCCGTTTATCTGATCCACGCCGCGCACGCCTACCCGATCCCGAGCGTGGACCGGGACGAGGCGCTCGAAACGATCCAGTCGTATCTCGAGTCGAAGGAGATCTACTCGCGCGGCCGCTTCGGATCCTGGAAGTACGAGATCGGAAACCAGGACCACTCGCTCATGCAGGGCAAGGAGGTCGTCGACCGCTGGCTGGACGGCTCGGCGGAGAAGGTCTTCCGGAGCTAGCCCGCGATTCGCGCGGACGTTGCAGCGATTCGTTTGGAGCCGGGGAAGACCCGATGAGGCGCGACGGGTTGCGTCCCCTCCTGGCCGTGGCGGCCGCTCTCTTCGGCCTTCTCCTGCTCGTGGCCGCGCATCTGCCGATGCAGCACCAGCTCCTGCCGGCCTGGGCGGCGGCGGCGCTCGTGGCCGGCGCTCTCCTGTGGATCGCGCTCGCGATCGCCTTCCCTCCTCCGGGAGAGGATTCCGGCTCGCTCGCGGCCCCGGCCGGCGGTCCGCGAATCGTCCCGCTCGCGCTCTGCGTCGTTCTCGCCCCGCTCGCCTGGATTCATTCGGCCGGCGGTACGTACCGCGCTGCCGGCGTCGCGGCCTGGATCGGCGCGGTCGCCTGCTGGCTGGCTGCCTGGATCCCGCCCAGAGCCCGCCCGGCGGCGGCGGCCGCTTCGACCCGGTGGGAATCCCGGAGACAGCTCTGGACCGTCGTGGCTCTGACCGCGATTTTCGCGGCCGGCGCGTGGTTCCTGTTCTACCGGCTCGCGGCGACGCCGGCCAACCCGACGAGCGATCATGCCGAGAAGCTCCTGGACGTCCTCGACCTCGTCCACGGCGAGCGTCCGATCTTCTTCGTTCGCAACACGGGTCGGGAGCCGTTTCAGTTCTACTGGACGTTCGCGCTGATCGAGGTTTTCGGTCTTCCGTTGCGGTACCTGACGCTGAAGGTCGGCACCGCGATCATCGGTCTCACCGCGCTTCCCGCCCTCTACCTCCTGGGCCGCGAGATGGGCGGCGTTCCGCTCGGCCTGTCCGTCGCGGCCCTCGCCGCGTTCGCCAAGTGGCCCGTCTCTCTCGCGCGGCAAGGTTTGCGCTACACGCTCGCGGTCCTGCCGACGGCGGTCGTCCTGTGGGCGCTTTTCCGGTACGTCCGTCGAGGCGACCGCGCCTCGGTGCTCTGGACGGGGGTGGTCATCGGACTGGGCCTCCACGGATACATCTCCTTTCGAGCAGTGCCCCTTCTGGTCCCGCTCGCTCTCGCGTTCGCCCTCGCCGACCGGCGGCGCCGCGGAAGACGGATCGCCGTCCTCGGAGACGGCCTCCTGATCGCAGCGACGTCGGCTCGTACCGCGCTGCCGGCGTCGCGGCCTGGATCGGCGCGGTCGCCTGCTGGCTGGCTGCCTGGATCCCGCCCAGAGCCCGCCCGGCGGCGGCGGCCGCTTCGACCCGGTGGGAATCCCGGAGACAGCTCTGGACCGTCGTGGCTCTGACCGCGATTTTCGCGGCCGGCGCGTGGTTCCTGTTCTACCGGCTCGCGGCGACGCCGGCCAACCCGACGAGCGATCATGCCGAGAAGCTCCTGGACGTCCTCGACCTCGTCCACGGCGAGCGTCCGATCTTCTTCGTTCGCAACACGGGTCGGGAGCCGTTTCAGTTCTACTGGACGTTCGCGCTGATCGAGGTTTTCGGTCTTCCGTTGCGGTACCTGACGCTGAAGGTCGGCACCGCGATCATCGGTCTCACCGCGCTTCCCGCCCTCTACCTCCTGGGCCGCGAGATGGGCGGCGTTCCGCTCGGCCTGTCCGTCGCGGCCCTCGCCGCGTTCGCCAAGTGGCCCGTCTCTCTCGCGCGGCAAGGTTTGCGCTACACGCTCGCGGTCCTGCCGACGGCGGTCGTCCTGTGGGCGCTTTTCCGGTACGTCCGTCGAGGCGACCGCGCCTCGGTGCTCTGGACGGGGGTGGTCATCGGACTGGGCCTCCACGGATACATCTCCTTTCGAGCAGTGCCCCTTCTGGTCCCGCTCGCTCTCGCGTTCGCCCTCGCCGACCGGCGGCGCCGCGGAAGACGGATCGCCGTCCTCGGAGACGGCCTCCTGATCGCAGCGACGTCGGCTCTCGTCGCGCTGCCGCTCCTCCACTACACGGTGCAGCGCCCGGATCAGTTCTGGTATCGCGCCGCGACCCGGGTCGCGAACGTCGAAACGCCGATTCCTCCGGAGCCCCTCGGAGTCTTCGGCCGGAACGTTCTGCACATGTTGCTCGCTTTCGACTGGCGCGGCGCCTCGACCTGGGTCGTGATCCGTCAGTTCGAGCCGTTCCTGGATGCCGCGACGGCCGGCCTCCTGGTGGCGGGTGTCATCCTTCTGGTGGCTCGCATCGCGCGCCGATCGCTCCGGTGGGCGATCGTCCCCCTCGCCTTCTTCGTCCTGGCGCTTCCCTCGACGCTCTCGCTTGCGTTCCCCCGCGAGAACCCGAGCGTCAACCGGAGCGGGACGCTGATTCCCATCGTCTTTCTGATCGCCGCCCTGCCGGTGGCGGAGCTCTTCTCGCGTCCACGGCGAACCGCCGCAACGGTCGTCGCAGGCGCAGGAGTCGCCGTTCTGCTCTCGTTCTCGGTCTACCAGAATTTTCAGGACTACTTCGTCGGCTTTCACCGGAGCTACGACCAGGCCGTGGATCATTCGCTCGCGATGGCACACGCTCTCGACGAGTACCGAAGGCAGGGAGTGCCGCTCGAGCAGATGTACCTGCTCGGCACCGACTATGGAGTCGACGGCCGGAACATCGCTTTCGAGCTGGGGGATCCGTCATGGGCTCCCCGACAGATCGTGATGCCCGGAGAGATGCCGCCCGAGACGAATGCTCGTCCGCTCGTGTTCCTCTTCAATCCGGACGCGCCCATCCTGGGGAGACTGAAGAAGACCTATCCGGGAACGGCGCGGATCGTCCGACAGAGCTTCCGCGACCGCGACTTCGGCGTCTATTTCGTGCCGGGGCGCACGGCTCCCGTTCCTCCGCGCTAGCGGAGCACGTCCGCGAGGTTCCAGTAGTAGAGGCGGTGCGTCTCGCGATCCGACACGGCTACGCGCCCGAGCGGATCCACGGTCACTCCGGTCGGCCGCTTGAAGACGCCGTCCGGCCGCCAGGAGTGGTGCAACGTGCCGGCCGTGTCGTACTCGTTGACGCGTCCTTCGGTCGAGTCGGTCGCGAAGATCGAACCGGTGGGGCCGATCGCGATGTATGGCTCGGTGTAGAAGTCCTTCCAGCCGAAAACTGGAAACTCCCGCAGGAACTTGCCTTCGAAGTCGAAGACCTGGATGCGGTGGTTCCCGGTGTCCGCGACGTAGACGTTGCCGGTCGCATCTGCAGCGAGCCCGACCGGCTCCACGAACTGGCCCGGACCGCTGCCGGGCGTTCCCCAATCCGAGACGCGCTTTCCGTCCTTGTCGAATCGGACCACGCGCTTGTTGCCGGTGTCGGCGACGTAGAGGAATCCGTGCGACAGAAGAACCGCGCGCGGACCGAAGAACCCTCTCACGTCGTCGACCAAAACTCCGAGCCACGAGCCGTCCGCCTTGAAGCGCGCGACCCGGTGGTTCCAGGTGTCGGCGACGATCACGGTTCCGTCGGCGTCGACGGCGACTCCGCAGGGCTCCTTCAACTGGCCGTCGACCGAGCCCGGAGAGCCCATCGCCCGCACGAACTGCCCGTTCGGGTCGAACATCTGAATGCGGCCATTCTTGGTGTCGGCGACGTAGAGGTTGCCCCGGGAATCGGACGCCAGACCGCGCGGCTCGTTGAACTGCCCGTTGCCGGAGCCCGGCTCCCCGAACGCGCGCGCCGCCGGGACGACGGCCGCCGACCCCCCCGCATAGTCGCGGGCGGACGTGTTCTGCAACGGGACGTTCAACGGCGTCAGGGGACCGGAGCTCGCGAGGTCCTTGCGCACGAAGAAGGTGGAGTCCTGGGATCCGATCGGGCTCCAGATCTCGTGGAAGAGCCACCACCGGAGGAGATCGGTCAGAGTCGGCCGCGCGGGGCCGTTCGGGTCGGGCTTGTATTTCTCGGCGAACCACCACGCCCGGATCGGGACGCGTTTGGCGGTGTACTGCGCCGCGAGCTGTTTTTCGAGGCCGCCCTGCGGGTCCCAGTCCGACACCAGGATCGGCGTCGTCGCGTCGTCGATTCGCGTCACCCACTTCGTCGGCGTGTCGCGGAAGTACCAGGTCAGAGGCCAGGACGCCTCTCCGGCGACCGTGACGACCGGCTCTCCGGGAGCGACCTTGCCGCGCGCAATCTCGACCTGTTCGAGCGCGCGGGTGAGGTCGCGGGTGGTTTGCACGTAGGCCAGGATCTCGGCGTGCTTCGGTTCGCGCTCCAGATCGTGGGCTCCGTAGCGGAAACACGCCAGCAACATGCCGCTCGCGTTGACGAGAGCGAGGACGAAGAAAACCGCCAGGGCCATCCGGGGCCGCTTCTCCCGCCGGTCGCGCCAGAGCGAAGCCACGCCGACCGCCGCGAGGATGGTGATCGGCAGGAGGGCGTGCACGGTCAGCCAGGGGACTTTTTCGCGAGCCCACGCATAGAGGAGAAGGGATCCGACGGCCCAGAAGAGCACGAAGCGCTGAAACGGGGAGCCGTGCCGGGTGCGTCGGAACGAGAAGCACGCCGCGAAGACGATCGCGGTCTCGTAATACAGGAGCTGCGGGACGTAGTAGTACCAGGGGCCTGGTATCCGCGCGATCGAATGCTGGCCCATCCAGTACTTGATGGCCTTGGGGATCGCGAGCCAGTCCTTCGGATACTTCCCGAACGCCGTGTACATCAATGCCCAGATCGCCAGGAAGACGAGCGCCGCCGTCGCGAGGGGAAGAATGCGCGCGCGGACCCAGCTCGCGGTCGACCGCACGGCCTGCACGAGAGCTCCCTTGCGTCCCTTCGCCAGCGCGACGCGCTCGACCAGCGCCCACGCCCCGTAGGCGACGAACAGCACGCCCGTCATGTAAGCGTTTTCCTTGGTCACGCCGGCGAGCGCGAAGGAAACCGCGGCGAGCGTGAGCCAGCGTGCGCGGTCGGTCTCGAGGAACGTCTGGAACGCGAGGATCGTTCCGAGCGTGAACACGAGGGAATAGACGTCTTCCCGGATGAACCGGGAAAAATACGTCAGGTGCGGCGAGATCAGGACCAGCGCCGCGTACGCCGCGGCTGCGCCGGGCCCGATCCACCGGGCGAGCGGGATCGCCGCCGCGATCAGGAACAGGCCGAAGATCGCCGGAAGGAGCCGGGCCGTCGCGTTCGACGCTCCCAGCACCCTGTAAACGAGAGCGTTGGCGTAATAGAGGAATGGTCCGTGGTACGCCGGGTCGTAGCGCCAGTTGCCGTCCTTCATCAGCGTGTAGGACTGGTGCGCGTGAATCGATTCGTCGTGATGGAACGGCCTGTCTCCGAGAGACCAGAAGCGCGTCGTCAGGGTGAGGAGGGCGAGGAGGATGCCCGCGGCGAGGAGCGCCTGTCGGGACACGGGCGCGGCTTCCGGAGTCTCCTCGATCTGTTCGAGGGTTCGCGGCCCGGTCAACTCTTCTTCGCTGCCGCGAGGACGATCTTCGAGACCGTGTTGTTCGCGGAGTCGACGACGTAGAGAATGCCCTGCTTTCGATCGAGCGCGAGTCCGGTCGGACGCGCGAACGCCCGGCCTGCATCGTCCGAGGTCCACTCGCGGCGGAGCGCGCCGGAGCTCGTGAGCTCCAGCACTTTTGCGGCGTTGGGATCGGTCACGAAAACCTGTTCCTCGGCGCCGATCTCGACGTGAGGCTCGGCCGACCCCTCCCAGCCCGGAACTTTCAGAGCGCGACGGAACGCGCCGTCCGCCGACAGCACCGCAATGCGCCGGTTCCGCGTGTCGGCGACGTAGACCGACCCCGAGGGGCTTACGGCGATGCCCACCGGTCCCGCGAATTCCGCCGGCCCGGACCCCTCTTTGCCGATCGTCCGGGGACTTCCGAGCGTCCGGTCGTAGACGACGATCTTGTTGTTGCCGGTGTCCGTCGCCCAGACGTTCCCGTCGGGGGCCGCGGCGACGCCGCGCGGGCCGAAGAGACCGGCCGCGGTGCCCTTCCACTGTCCGGCGAGCGAGTACGCCTGGATACGCCCGTTCCAGGTGTCGGCGACGTAGACATCGTCCCCGCGGATCGTGACCGCGCAGGGATCCCTCAACTCGTACGTTCCGTTGCCGCGATTTCCCCATCCCCCCAGATACCCGCCGCTCGCGTCGAAGATTCGAAGGCGCGCGTTTCCGAAGTCGGCGACCCAGAGCCGGCCGCGGTCGTCCACCGCGGCGTCGCGCGGCTCCTTCATCCCGGCGTAAGGAGCCCGGTCGGTGGCGGCGGTCTCGCGGATCAAAGGAGCGGTCGGCTCGGAGGGCTGCTGCGGCGCCGGCGATTCGCTCTTCGCCGCGCCCCGCGCCGCCGGGTTGCCGCCGGGAGCCTCTCCCTTGCGGCAGCCAAAGGCGACCCCGGCCGCCAGGAGTCCGACGACACCGGCCGCGCACGCCGGCCCCCACCGCACTTCGAAACTGCTCAACGCGTCTTTCCTTTGGGAACCTTCAGTTTCGCGACGAGATTGTCACCCGAGTCGATGACGAAGAGAATAGCGCGCTTGCGATCCAGCGCGACTCCGGTCGGTCGGCGGAATGCGCGCCCGTCCTCGCCGGCAGTCCATGTCTGGAGGAGAGCTCCGGTGCGGTCCAGGTGGAGCACCGTGCCCTTCACGGGATCCGTGACGTAAAGGGTCTCGTCGTCACCGACCTCCAGGTGCGGCTCGCACCATTCCGGCCATCCGGGAACGGGAAGCGCCGCGCGGAAAGTCCCGGACGGGTCCCAGACCTGGATCCTCCGGTTCATGACGTCGGCGACGTAGACCGAGCCGGACGGCCCGGCCGCGATCCCGACCGGCCCCGAAAACTCTCCGGGTCCCGACCCCTTCTTGCCCAGAGTGCGGGGCTGCGTCAAAGCCGGGCCGTAGACGATCAACTGGTTGTTTCCGGTGTCGGTCACCCACACGCTCCCGTCGGCGGCGACGGTCACGCCGCGGGGGCCGTAGAGCCCGGCCGCCGTAGCTTTCCACTCGCCCGCGAGCGTGAAGTACTGCACTCTCCCGTTCCAGGTGTCCGCGACGTAGAGGTCGTCCCCGCGGATCGCGACCCCGCACGGTTCGCGCAATCCGAAAGTGCCGGCGCCTTTGCCCCCCCAGCCGCCCAGGTACCCGCCGTCTTCGTCGAAGATCCGGAGGTGAGACGTGCCGAAGTCCGCGACCCAGAGACGTCCCTTGTCGTCCACCGCGGCGTCGCGCGGCTCCCGCATCCCGGAGAAGGGGGATCGCCCGGCCTCCGCGGTCTCCTGGATCGAGGGCGCCTCCTCCTTCTCCTCCACGGCCTGCCCGGGCGCCGGCTCGGGAAGGCTCTCGCGCGTCGGCGCAATCACGTCCTCCGAGTCGCCTCCCACGACGCGAAAGATTTTGGCCTCCCGATTCTCGTAAGCCACTTCGAACAGTCCCTTTTCGGCGTCGAATTTCCGGAGGCCTTCCGAGGGATAGGTCTGGCGCTCGAGCCAGCCGACGTAGACGTAGCCGACGTGATAGCGCCGCAGGAGCGTCTCGGCCGGCCCGGCGGTCTTGCTCGAATAGATCTGCCGGACCGCTTCGCGTCGGGCGTCGACTTCCTCCTGCGGATTTCCGCGCTGCTTGACGTGATGCTCCCAACCGAGCACGGTCGGAAGTCCGGTCAGCATCGAGATCCGGCTGAAGTCCTGGTACGACGCTCCCTGGGCTTCCAGGATGACCGGAGTGCCCGCGATCGCCCGGCGCATCCAGAGAACGGCTCGGTATTCGCCGGGTCTCGTTTCCTCGAGGTAGCGCAGGCCGTCCAGTGACGGACCGGAATAGGCGGCGAAGTGGTTGCTCACGGCTCCGCGCGCGGCCGTGACCGTCGTGAAGAGAGCCGCGATCGAGAGGAGGAAGAGGACCGCGCGCGGCGGGAGGCGCCAGCGACCGTAGACGCCGCGCCGGTCTCCGGGCCGGAAGACGAGCGCCGCGGCCGCGACGGCGAAGAGGAGCCATGCCTCCAGATAGAGCTTGAAGATCGTGTTCATCCGGTCGGAGATGTAGACCTTCTGCGTGAAGAGGACCAGAAAGAACGCGGCGGCGACGAAGGCGCAGGCGAGCCGCTCTTCGACGTCGGTCGCGCGGTCGGCAGCCGCGGCGAGAAAGAGCAGCACACCCGCCGACGCGAAGACCTCCACCGACAGGAATCCGAGCAGGACCAGGAGCGCTCCGACTGCCGCCACCAGAACGAGTCGGATTCGTCGCTCCAGTCCCTGCTCTGCCATCCGGTCGGAGACGAAGCCGAGCAGCCACGCGAACGCGAGGAAGAAAAAGAGGCCGAATACCGTCAGGACGTCGAATCCTCTCGCGCCGGGCTCCTGTTCCCAGCCGAAACCTGGACTCCCGCCCCCGCGCACCCAGAGGGGGGCAGCGGTGACCCACGCCGCCGCGACGGTCGCGAAGACGCCCGGCGCGAGCCGCGCCAGGTGTCCCCCCGTGAAACCGCCGGCGGAGGCCGCGACCACGAAAACGATTCCGCAGAGGCCGGCCAGGAGCGGCGTGTCCCACGCGTTGGTCAGCGCCTGCGCCGCCGCGGCGAACCCGAGGATCGCGCCCGAGGCGATGCGCGAGGTCGTCCGCGCCGGCGGATCGGAGTT
>QHVV01000126.1:0-8807 GCA_003222385.1 Acidobacteriota bacterium | reverse complement strand
CACGCGGACGAATTGGAGGGCCGAGGCTGCGACAAGCAGGAAGAGCGGCATGGCGAGGACGTGCGCGTGCAGGTCCGCGAAGGTCAGGCTCCAGAACGGGTATTCATTGATGGTGTCTTTGATGACGCGGGAGGTCGCCCAGAAATAGTTCCAGTCGAGGGCGCGGTGATTGACGAGCCACTCGCGCAGCCCGGAGAGGTTGCCGGCGACCGCGGCGAGGCCGGCGCCGGCGACACCGGCCCGCACCGTCCCCGTCCAGTTCCGCAGGAGCGTGAAAGATCCCTGCAGCATCAGTCCGCCGAGCAACCCGAAGGCGAGGTTGAAGGTGAAGCGCGTCGAAAGACCGGTCAGGAGGGTCAGGAACGCGATCATCTGCTGCCCGAACGCGTAGTAGCCGAGCGACGCGCCCGCGAACCACGGATCCGAGGGGGGGAGCGTCCGGGTCCGGACGAGGATGTTCAGGATCGAGAAGTCCATCGGCTTCTCGCCCCAGTAGATCTCGGGGTTGAGCGATCGGATGCCGAGGAAGAGCAGATAGCCGACGGCGAACGCGATCTCGCCTGCGACGAGCAGTCGCCAGCGCTCGCGCACGAATCGGATGATCAAGGGGCGTCTCTGGAAGAAGAGGGCGCCGGAGAAGAGGGCGACCAGCAGAAGCGCGACGAACGCCGCGCCGCGTCCGTTGCGGAGGACCCGGAACTGGACGAGGAGCACGTAGACGAGGGTCGCGAGGACGACCCCGAGAGTCCGGGCAAATCCGGCGCCCCGGTCCTGCAGGCGCGGAAAGAGCGCATGGACGACGGGCAGGGTCATCGCCCCGACGGCGAGCAGGGCCAGGTACCAGAGAAACGCGGCCGCCAGCGAGCCGATCTCGCGGGTCTGCAACGCGCTCGCCGACCTCTTCTCGACGTCTGCGCGACGCGGCGGCAGAAGGGAGGAGCTGACATGACGCCGTCCCCGCGGCTGCTTCTCCCACTCCCAGATCGTGGGCGGGATCCCGGGCATCGCGGCCAGCAGGGTCTTCCGGACGCGGTCCGCCGAGAATTCCCGGGTCTTGCGAAACAGAAGAACCCTCGGATGGTCGTAAACCGTGAATTGCTCTTCCGCGCGGTCGTCCACGAACTTGAGCGGTCCGAGCGACGGATAGGAGGTGAACTCCGCGGCCCGCTCGAAGCCGAGCCGCCCGTCGAAGAGCGCCCGGTAGTAGGCCGTGGTCATCGGGAAGACCGTTGGAAGCCGCGTGATGTTCGCGTAGACCCGGTTGCTCGTGACGGCAATCCAATCCGCCTGCTCGAGCGTCTTCACGGTCGTCTCGACCTTCTGTCGGTCGTCGGGCCCCCAGAGCTCGAGAGTCGGTCCGGCGTAGGCCCCGCTGTCGTATCCGGGAAAGGAGAAGGGGAGGCCATCGTCCCAGGATTCGTTGGCGAACCGCGCGGGAGGGGAGGCGTTCGCGTAGATCCAGCGGGACGCCGCGACCCGCGTGTGCGGCCGCAAGTAGATCGCGCAGAACGCGAGTCCCCAGAGCGCCGTTCCGGCAAGGGCGACCGCCCCGAGATACCGGGGAGCGACCCGGCGGCGGCCGGCCGGGCTCCGGGCGAACGTCGCGAGGACGAGCGCCGCGAAAACGGCCAGGGCCGGATAGACCGGGTAGAAGTAACGCATCGTTTTGGCGAGCGTGCCGGCGTGATACGCGATGAGCAGCGCGGCGTGCAGGAAAAGGGGCAGCAGCAGCCACTCTCTTTTCCGAAAGATCGCAACCGGCGCCCAGATCAGTCCCGCGAGCGCGGCCAGGCCGAAAAACGGCCCGCCGCCCCAGACGACGAAGTTGTACAGAGGGAAGAACGGAGTGCGGCCAGCCCACTGCAGAGCCGGGGGGAAACCGGCCACGCTCGCGGAAAGCGCCGCGAGCCGCTTCAGGTCTTCGACGTAGCGCGGGTCCAGCCGGAACGAGAGCGGGCTCGGTCCCAGGAAGGCGTGCGGAAAAGCCACGCGAACGGTCAGCGCCGCGACGACGGCGAGGAGGAGAAAACGTCCTGCCCCCTTGGCCAGCCGTTCGAACCGGCCCGCGGCCGGTCCCGAAAGAGCCCGGATGAGTATCGCCGCGCCGACCGGCAGAAACAGGCCCAGGCCCGTCACCTTGCACGCGACGGCGAGGCCGAGGGCGACCCCGGTCGCGGCGTCCTCCCAGATCTTCGACCGACCGCTGGCGTGACGGATCGCGCCGAGCAGGGTCAGCGCCGTGAACGTCGCCAGAAACGTATCGACCGTCCAGAAATGGGAGAGCTGGATCGCGAACGGACAGAAGACGAGCAGCCCCGCAGCACCGAAAGCCGCGCTCCTTCCGAGGCGGGGACCCGCGCGCCGGGCCAGCAGA
Source organism: Acidobacteriota bacterium (assembly GCA_003222385.1). Lineage (GTDB taxonomy): Bacteria > Acidobacteriota > Thermoanaerobaculia > UBA5066 > Gp7-AA6 > Gp7-AA6. The sequence goes on along the minus strand of QHVV01000126.1, from coordinate 6,433 downwards.
TAGACGACCCACGCCGAAACGAGGTCGAAGAGGCCCGACAGCACCCGGCCGACGAGGTACGCGCCGTCGTAGCCGAACTTTCCCACCAGTCTGCCGGCCGCCTTGGCGAGAACCACCGGCAGCGTGCCGTAAACGAAGGAGCCGTAGCCCCGGTTGTAGGGGTCGAGAGACGAGCGGGTCGAGTCGAAGTAATCGGACAGGCGATCCGGCACCGAGAGCTTCTCCTCGACCATCGAGATGAATCTTTCGTCCGGGTGGAGGTGGTGCCCCTGGTCCCACTGCAGGCCGATCAGTCGAAGGATCAACCCGACGGCGAAGAGGAGGAGAAGGAGCCCGCGCGTCCGGCGACGGCTCGAGAACGGCCCGATCTCGCGGTCGCCCGGGCCGGGAAAGCTCGAACCGTCGCTCAACGTGCGCGGCTCCGGAGCTTGCGGGCCTTCACGACCCAGGTCGTCCCGAGCTTGAGCCGGTTGAAGAGGTCGTCGATCTGGGCGAGGCGATAGGTCGCCTGAGCTCCGAACCGTCGATACAGGGAGTCCTCCTGCCACATTCGCTCCGGGGAATGTTCTTTGAAGAAAACTGGCAGGAGGATCCGCGTGTAAGCCCAGTGGAGGGCGCGGGTCAACGGGAAGCCGACCGTGAACGCCGTGAGAACGGAGAACTCCGAAAGACCGGTCTCGAGCTCCCGCCACCGGAAGCGCCGGAAATGGCCGGCGTACTCATCGAGAATGGAAAACTGCGCCGGGTCGTTCGGCGTCGTCAGAAGGAGCAGGCCGCCCGGCTTCAGGACGCGCGCGATGTTGTCCAGGACGCTCCGCCAGGATTCGACATGCTCCACGACCTCGGAACACACGACCAGGTCGTAGGTCTCGTCGGGGAAGCGGGCATCCGGCTGTCGGAAATCCGCCACGAAGAAGCGGGCGGAAATCCCGGCTTCGGAGGCGAGCTGCGCCGCCTGCTCGACGACGCTCGCGGCGACGTCCACGCCGTCCACCTCGAAGCCGCGCCGCGCGAGCGCTACCGCCAGGCGCCCCGCCCCGCACCCCACGTCCAGCGCGCGCCCGCCCGGCAGATCGATCAACTGCAGGATCTTGTCGGTCAGATGGCGCAGAAGCGGATCGCCGAACTGATGCCGCTCGATCGTGTCCTTCGAGAGATCGTAGACCTTCATTCCCACGGTTTCCTCGCCAGGACGCTCAAGATAACCGTGGTTTTCCCCTCGTCCGAGACTGGGTCATTCCGTCGATCGATCGCTCTGAAAATCCGGCGGCCGAGGTCGACTGGGGAAAGAGATCCGGCGTTCTTCTCGTAGCGGAATCGGTCGGCGTTCGGGAGGATACCACGCTCGACCAGTCGCATCCCCAGACCGTAGACGAGATTGTGGGCGAACGGAAAGCAGAAGTGAACGTGCTGCCGGACGGTCTCGGCGACGAGATTGCAACGCCTCACGAGGTCGAGGATTCCCTCCCGCGAATACAGTCGAACGTGATTGGTCCAGAGACCTCCGAAGAGCCCTTCGCGGATGGGCGCGAGCCCGAGTCGCTCCCGGACCCAGTTGACCGGATCCCAGAGAACCGGATAGTCGCGGTTGGGGACCGTGATCGCGATCGATCCTCCCGGCCGGGTGACGCGGCGGACCTCCTTAAGCGCGGCGTCGTCGTCCACGATGTGCTCCAGCACCTCGGAGAGCACGACCTTGTCGAACGCTCCGTCCCGGTAAGGAAGCCGGAGGACGTCGCTCGCGGTCACGGAGACGTCCGTGGGAGTCTCTCGCCGCGCCGTTCGGAGGCGCGCCAGGTCGAAGTCGGTCGCCGCCAGCGCGCAATCGTGCATCTCCCGGATCACGTGCGTGAACCAGCCGAGGCCGCAGGCGCAGTCGAGCACACGTTCGCCGGGCTGGATATCGAGATACTCGAGCACGACCCGGACCCGCCGCGCGGCGGCCATGTCCGCTTCGTTGCGCAGCATCCGCTCGAGCTTCGCCGGGTCCAGGGACACCTTTCTCTCAGTCTCCCGGGAGCGGAGAGCCGGACCGTTCGGTCCCGCACAGCCGCAGCAGGAGCGACTCGTATTCGCGGACGCTCTTCTCCAAGTCGAAGATCGCGTGGACCTTCTCCGGGGATGAAAGGTAACGGTCCCGGTTCGTGACGACCTCGACGATCCCGGCCGCGAGCGCGGCGGGATCGCGCGGAGCCACGAGCGTACCCATGCCCGTGACCCCGACGACCTCCCGCGCCCCGGGGATGTCGGTCGTGACGAGCGGCGTTCCGGAAAGGACCGCTTCGACCTGGGTGCTGGGGAAGCAGTCCGTCCGGCTGGAGAGGGCGAAGACGTCGCAGAGCGCATAGAAGTTCGCGAGGCGAGACGGGTCCGTAATCAGGCCGAGCATCGTGACGTGTTGCCGGACCGGCGCGAGATAGGGCTCGCATCGCCGGAAGAATTCCTCGTAGAGAATGTTCGGCTCGCCCGCGTAGACGAAGTGCGCGTCGGGCAGCGCAGCCACGACGCGGGGGACGGCCTGGAGGAGGTAGTCGAACCCTTTTTCTTCGACCCAGCGTCCGGCAAAGCCGACCAGCCTCCGATTCTCCTTGCCGAGCTCGCGCCGCCATTTCTCCACCGCGCTCCGATCCGGCGCCGGAAGGTCGGACGGCGGGTAGATCGCATCGAGCTTGTAGAGAAAGGGGGACAGGAACGGCGAGTTGCGCGCGTAATCCCCGCTGTGGACCGTGATGCGCGTCGCCATCTTGAGTGCGAGCGTCATGAGCAAAGTCACGGTCCGTTCCACTACCCGGTTGAAGGCTCCCGCGGGCATGACCAGGTCCCCGTGATGCGTGAAGACGACAGGCCGCCGCAAGATCCGGCCGAACAGGGTGACGAGCGGCGCTTCGAGAAGAGGGGTGTGGATCTGCACGACGTCCGCCTCGCGCATGCGCCGCCACAGCGCCGCCGGAAGCGACGGCATCACGACGCCCCGGCTGACGCGTGCCTGGACCGGGACGCGGACGACGCGGACGCCCGCGATCGTTTCCTCCAGAGGGAGCTTCGGATCGTGACGGGAGGCCAGGACCGTCACTGAGTGTCCCCTCCGGGCGAGCCCTTCGGCGAGGCGTCTCGCATAGGCGGTCAGGCCCGTCCAGTGGGGGTGGTAGTACGTCAACACCATCAGGATCCGGCGGCCCGGCGCCGGATCCCGGGAGGCGGCCGGGGCGTTCACGTCCGCGGCCGGACCTTGTAGATCGCGGTCGCGCCGGCCCGCGCGGATTCGAGGAACGGGAAGGCGGCCACCCGCGCGGCGCCGGAATACGTGGTTCGTTCGAGATCGCCCACGATGACGTACGTGACCCGGTAACGGTCCAGGATTTCCCGCGCGGCGGCGGGGTCCGACGCCGAGTAGAACCGGCGGACGTCATCGGATCGGGTCGCCACCTCGGGCAGGTTCGAACGCCACAGCCCTTCGTGGTTCGCCCAACCCATCACGGTGGAAATTCCCGTGTGCGACGAGATCCGGGCGAATTCGGTGTACGGGTTTCCGGTGGCTTCCATCACGACCGATCCGGATCGCGCGTTCTCGACGAGCCACTCGATCGCCTGGAGATCCCCGGGGTTTCGGCGTCCGAGCGCCTTGCGCGCGTCGAGAGAGAACGCTCCGTCGCGCTGGCGCAGCCGGGAAACCGCGGCGGTCATCGGGTAGAGAAGCGCCGCGAACGCCGCCAGGACGAGAACGAAAGCGAGCGACCGCCGCGGCGTCCTCGTGGCCCGCCACGCGCGGTCCGCAAAGACGACGGCGGCGATGCCGAGCAGCGGCCACGCCTGATGGTAGAACTTGAAGATCGTGTTCATGCGGTGCAGCTGCTCGCCGTAGGAGTCCTTCAAGTAGACGACCTCGCATCCCCCGATCATTCCGAGCGCGAGAAGACAGAGAAAGGCGGCGAACACGATCGGGCGGTCTCCGCCGCGCGAAAGCGATCGCCAGGCGGCCCGCCCGGCGAGAAAGGCCAGGAAGAGGATCAGAGCCAGTGCCGGCGCTTTCTTCGCGAACGCGACGGCCAGGCAGACGGCGGCCGCGGCCGCGAGAACGAAGTCACGCCGGCGTCTCGCTTCCTCCGAATCTTCCGGAGCGGAAAAGAGGAGTCCGACCGCCGCGACGGCGAAGAGAATCCCCCAGACGCCCAGGAACTCGAGGATCTGAGACGTCGCGTGCGTCTTTCCGATTCCGTTGTACGGCAGTTGATAGGACGCTCGGTACGGCTGCGTCAGGGCGAGGGCGACGAGGACCGCTCCCGCTCCGGTCAGCGCTCCCGACAGCGCCGATCCGACCCGCGGCAGCCTCTCGCCGCGCGTCGTGCGGGCGGCGCCGGCGAAAACGAGGAGGACGGCGATCGCCGGCGCGTTCCAGAGGTTCGCTCCGATCGCCGCGGCCGCGACAAGCGCAACGAGAAGGAAGGGCGCCCATCGCTCGAGAAAACTTCCGGCGCCGGGTTTGGAGTCCGGAGTCTCCGCCCTGGCCTCCGGCAATCCGGCTTCGATCCACCGGTCCGCGACCGCGAAGGCCGCGAGGAAGAAGGGGAAGGCGAGCAGGTGGGGGTGCAGGTCCGCGTGAAAGAAAGTGAAGAACGGGAACTCGTTGATCGTGTCGCCCGCGCCGATCACGCGGGAGGCGTGCCAGTAGTCGAAGTCCCGGGCGAACGGCTTCGCCCAGGCGTCGAAGGCGCCGGTCACGTTTCCGGCGAAGACGCTCGCGAAACCGGCCCCGACCGCCGCCCCCATCCGTCCCCGGGAGAGGCGAAACCCGAGGCAGGCCGCCGCCGCGAAGGAGTATCCGGCGAACGTCGCGATCGCGAGGTTGTAGGCGACGAACGGCGTCACCCCCGCCGCCTTCGCGATCGTCGCCGCCAGCAGATACCCCCAGTAGTAATAGTTGATCGTTTTGCCCGCCATCCAGGGATCGGCCGGAGGCATGTCGGTCGATCGCGTGAGGGAGTTCAAGAACGCGAGATCCATGAACTTCTCGGCCCCCAGGATCTCGGGAACCGCGGCGCGGATCAGGAGGAAGATCGCGGCCAGGGCCCAGAAGAAGATCGCGGCCCGGTTCTCCTCCGCGCTCCAGAAGGGGCCGGTCTCGCTGCCTCCCCGGCGCCGGCAGTAGAACGAGACGCCGGCGAGCGCCGCGATCGCGAGCGCGATCGTTCCGCGCGAAAAGCCGAAGGGGGCGACCAGGGAAAGCGCCCAGGCGAGCCACCCGGCCAGGGCGAGACCGACCGGCCGCGAGAGGAGCGCGGCGTCGCGGCGGTTGGCGAAGAAGAGACGGAGCGCCGGGAGGACCGCCAGGCCGAGGATTTCCACGGCGAGGACCCACGCCACGATGTCGCGCACTCACAAGAGTTTATAGACTGTCGTCGGATTCGGGGCACCCTCATTGCACCGGAGGTCGTCGCATGGGTCTGACCGAATACCGGAAGAAGAGACGCTTCGACGTCACGTCCGAGCCTGCGGGCGGAAAGACGCCGCGCGGCGCGAAAGCGAAGAAGCTCTCGTACGTCATCCAGAAGCACCGCGCGACCGCGCTTCATTACGACTTCCGGCTCGAGTGGAACGGCGTGCTGCTGTCGTGGGCGGTTCCGAAGGGTCCTTCGCTCGATCCTTCGGTCAAACGGATGGCGATGCCGACCGAGGACCATCCGATCGAGTACGCGAAGTTCGAGGGGATCATTCCGGAGGGGCAGTACGGCGGCGGGACGGTGATGATCTGGGACAACGGCACGTGGACTCCGGAGTCGCCCGACGTCGACGCTGCGTTGAAGAAGGGGGATCTCAAGTTCCGGCTGGACGGCCGGAAGCTGCACGGCTCCTGGGTCCTTGTCCGGATCCGCGCGCGGGAAGGGGGCCGTCCGCCGTGGCTCCTGATCAAGCACCGGGACGAGTTCGCGAGCCAGACCGACATCGCGGAGGCCGGGCCCCGCTCCGTCGTTACGAAGAGGATTCTCGCCGAGATCGCCCGCGACGAGGGGGGAGACATCGTGAAGGCGGCGACCGGCGATCCCCCATCGTTGATCAAGAAGCTGCTGAAGCAGCCGGACCTGCTCGCGCCGCCCAAGCGCAGCCGCCGCAAAGCCGTCTGGCACTCGAACCGAGCGGGCTCGTGACCCCGGCGTCCGCCCGGAAGGCGCGCGGCGCCTCCGACCGGATACCGTTCCGCGTGCGGCCGATGCTGGCGACGCTCGTCGACGAGCCCTTCCACCGCCCGGGCTGGGTCTACGAGGAGAAGTACGACGGCTACCGGATCCTCGCGTACAAGGAGGGGCGGGAGGTGACGCTCCTCTCGCGCAACGCGAAGGACCGGACCGAGACGTTCTCCGAGATCGCCCGCGCGATCGCGACGCTGCCGGAGCGCACGCTGCTGCTGGACGGCGAAGCCGTCGCCTTCGACCGCAAG
>QHVV01000002.1 GCA_003222385.1 Acidobacteriota bacterium | reverse complement strand
CGTCTTCAAGTTCGCGAGGCTCTCGAGGTTCGCCTCTTTCATTGCCCGCTGCGAGTCCGCCACGAAGACGATGCCGTCCACCCCTTTCAGGACGAGTTTTCGGGTCGTGTTGTAGAAGACCTGGCCGGGGACCGTGTACAGCTGCACCCGGGTTTTGAAACCGCTGATGACCCCCACGTCGAGCGGCAGCAGGTCGAAGAAGAGAGTCCGGTCGGTCTCGGTCTCGAGCGACACCATCTCTCCCCGGGAGTCGGGGGCGGTCCGGCCATAGATGTGGTGCAGGTTGGTGGTCTTTCCGCACAGACCCGGACCGTAATAGACGATCTTGGCCGCCATCTGCATCGTGGCGTAGTTGAAAAAAACCATTTTTGTCGGGGCGGGCTCTGCTCCCGCGTCTGGATTTTAGCACCCGGAGCCGGCCGGAAGCCCGCGCCGTGCGCCACTTTTGGTCAGCCTGTCAGCCGCGCGGACCCCGACTGTCCAATTTCTTTCCGGTTCCGGCGGGATCCCGGGGACCCGCGCTCTCGGCGGAGCCCACGATCTCGCCGATCTCTGACTCCCGGCCGCGACCGAAGGTCCGCGCGAGCGTCTCCCGCGCGAGAAGCGCGTAGAGCGCGGCGAGGTCGGGTCGATCCGCCAGCGCGGCCTTGTGAAGACGGACCGTCGCGACGTCGCGACGCGCGACCGGTCCGGTCATGGCTTCGTCGAACGGAAATCGGCCCACCGCCTCGACCGCCGTCGATGCGAGCCCCGCGAGCGCGACGCGGCCTTCCGATTCGTCGAGCCCGGCGCTCGCCCAGGCCCTCGCCGCGAACGACAGCAGGGCCGCCGAACCTCCCGCGGCGAGCGTCGCCGCGGCGTGGTAGAGAGGTTTGCCCGAAGCGGGAATCCCGTGCGGGCGCGCCCCGACGCGCCGGCAGATCGCCGCGGCGGCTTGCGATGCCGGCTCTTCGCCTTCGACGGCGACGAAGGCGCCTTTCCAGTTCTCGTCGGCACCGCCGCTGAAAGCGCGCAGAGGGTGTAAGGATGCGAGCGTCGCGCCGGCGGAGTGGAGCGGCGTCAGGACGTCGCTCCCGAGCGCGCCCGAGAAATGGAGAGCGAAGCGCCATCTCCCTCTCGGAGCGAGAAGCGTCGCGACGTGGGAGATGGCGTCATCGGAAACGGAAAGCGCGAGCACGTCTCCTTCGAGCGTTCCGCCGCCGGCGAGATCGAGCGCCGGCGCGGAGAGCTCGGCCGCGAATTTGCGGGTCGCGTCCGCGTCGCGGCCCGCGAGCAGGATCCGGCCGCCGGCGGCGGACCAGGACCGCGCGAACGCGCGCCCCGCCCGCCCGGGCCCGACGAGGACGATGACGGGATCGTTCGAATCGTCCGACACGCGCCGAGTCTACGACCACGTTCCCGGTCCGGTTCGAACCGGCGCGCGTCGCCCTTCCTTGACTGAAACCGCTCCCGCCGCTACCCTGAATCTGGCAGTCTCCGCGCGAGAGTGCCAGAAGCAGCGGACATGAGCACTCTCGACACACGCAGCCAGGCGATCTTGAAAGAGATCATCCGGGTCCACGTCGACACCGGCAAGCCGGTCTCTTCCCGGACCCTCTTCAAGTCCAGCCGCTTCCATCTCTCTCCGGCGTCGATCCGTAACATCATGGCGGACCTGACCGACGGCGGATATCTGGCGCAGCCGCACACCTCCGCCGGCCGCGTGCCGACGGATCGAGCCTATCGGCTCTACATCGACGAGCTCGTGAAGAACCGGCGGATCCACGTGGGCGTCCGCGAGCAGGTCGATTCCGACCTGGCCTCCGCGGGTCCGGAGGTGACGGGCCTTTTCCAGACCGCCTCCCGGTTGCTCTCGCGTCTCTCGGGCGAAGTCGGCTTCGTCGTGGCCCCCGACGCGCTCCACACCGTTCTGAAGACGCTGCGGTTCCTTTCGGTCGCGCCGGGGAAAGTCCTCGTCGTGCAGGTCAACGAGCCGGACGTGGTCCTGTCCCGGGTCATCGAGACCGGCGGCGACTACGCAGCCCGCGAGCTCGACGACGCGAGCGAGCGGTTCAGCCGGGAGTACGCGGGCAGGACGCTCGACGACGTGCGGCGCCGCCTTCTCGACGAGGTCACCGAACAGCGGGCGGCGTGCGATCGGATGCTCGCGCGTGCTCTCGATCTCGCGCGGCTCGCACTCGACGCGCGGGAAGGGGAACAGCGCGTCTACGTCGACGGCGCCTCGAAGCTGCTCGACAAGCCGGAGTTCTCCGACGTGGAAAGCCTGAAGAAGATCTTCCGCGCATTCGACGAGAAGGCGCGCCTGCTCGATCTGGTCACGAGATACCTCGATGCGCGGGAAACCTGCGTCGTGCTGGGATCGGAGGCGAGCCTCGCGTCCGATCCGAGGCTGTCGGCGGTGTTGACCTCGTATGGGCCGGGCGAGAGACTGACCGGGATGCTGGGAGTCATCGGGCCGGCGCGGCGCGAGTATCCGCGAGTGATTCCGGTCGTCGAGCTCCTCGGCCGCGCGCTCTCCGAGAGGTTGGAGAGCCGCGAGAACCGGAGGCGGGAGCCGAACAATGGTTGACCGCGACCGGCGGGAAGAGATCGAGGACGACGACCGCATCCTCGTCGAGGACACGGGCGAGTCGCTCGACTCCGCGCTCGAGGAGGAAGAGCGGTCGGCGATCGCCGCGGCCGAGGAGAAGCTGAAGTCGGTCCAGAATGATCTCGAGGAGCTGAAGGAGCGCCATCTCCGTAAGCTCGCCGAGTTCGAGAATCTGCGCAAGAGAAGCGAGCGCGAAAAGGCGGAGTCGCGCCGTCTGGCCTTGGCCGACCTCGCCCGTGAGTTCCTGCCGGTCGTCGACAGCTTCGAGCGCGCGCTCTCGCACGCCTCTTCGGCGGACCTGGAGAGCGACTTCGGCCAGGGCATTCTTCTCATCCACAGGCAGCTCACCGACCTGTGGCGAAAGCACGGTCTGCGCGAGGTCGATACGGCCGGCGGCTTCGACCCGAACCTCCACGAGGCGGTGGCGACCGAAGAGTCGGCCGAGCCGGCAAACACCGTTCTCGAGGTCCTCCGGAAGGGATACATGATCGGCGACCGCCTGATCCGTCCGGCGCTCGTTAAAGTCGCGCTCCGTCCGGGCGAAGGGTCGGACGAGAACCGGTCCGAAGAAGAGAGCCGGTAACGTGGCCAAGATCCTGGGCATCGACCTCGGGACGACCAACTGCTGTGTCGCCGCGGTCGAGGGGACTTCGCCGCAGGTCCTCGCCAACCGGGAGGGGAGCCGCACGACCCCCTCCATCGTGGCATTCACCGAAGACGGCGATCGGCTGGTCGGCCAGATCGCGAAGCGTCAGGCGATCACGAACCCGTTGAACACGGTCTTCGCGGTGAAGCGGCTCGTCGGTCGGAAGTTCGATTCTCAGGAGACCGCGCACGCGCGGGAAGTCCTGCCCTACGAGATCGCACGCGCGGCCAACGGGGACGTGAAGATCCGGTCGCGCGGCCGCGAGTACAGCCCCGAGGAGATCTCGGCGTTCATCCTCCACGAGATCAAAGAATTTTCGGAAGAGGTGCTGGGCGAGGAGATCACCGAGGCAATCGTGACGGTGCCCGCGTATTTCGACGACGCGCAGCGCCAGGCGACGCGCGACGCCGGGCGGATCGCGGGGCTCGACGTGCTGCGGATCATCAACGAGCCGACGGCGGCGGCGCTCGCGTACGGTCTCGACCGGAAAGGCAGCGAGGTCGTGGCGGTGTACGACCTGGGCGGCGGCACGTTCGACATCTCGATCCTGGAGCTGGGCGACGGGATCTACGAAGTCAAGGCGACCGCAGGCGACACGTACCTGGGGGGCGAGGACTTCGACAAGAAGATCATGGACTGGCTCCTCGAAGACTTCCAGAAGTCGGCCGGCATCGATCTGAAGCAGGACCGAATGGCGCTCCAGCGGCTGAAAGAAGCCTCGGAGAAGGCGAAATGCGAGCTGTCGAGCGCGATGGAGACGACGATCACGCTCCCGTTCATCTCGGCGGACGCCACGGGACCCAAACACATCAGCCGGACGCTGACGCGAGAGAAGTTCGAGCAGCTCGTCGCGGACCTGATCGACCGCACCGCGGCGCCGTGTCTCGACGCGCTCGCTTCCGCGAAGATGGAGCCCTCCGACGTGGACCAGGTCATCCTGGTGGGAGGACAGACCCGTACCCCGAAAGTTCAGCGGATGGTGGCGGAGCTCTTCGGGAGGGACCCGTCGCGGGAGATCAACCCGGACGAGGTCGTCGCGATCGGCGCCGCGATCCAGGGCGGGGTGCTGAAAGGCGAGATCAAGGAGGTCGTGCTCCTCGACGTCACGCCGCTCTCGCTCGGGATCGAGACCCACGGGGGACTCTTCGAGAAATTGATCGAACGGAACTCGACGATCCCGACGAAGAACACCAAGGTCTTCACGACGGTCGCCGACAACCAGTCGGTGGTGGAGATCCACGTTCTGCAGGGGGAGCGCGAGCTCGCCCGCGAGAACAAGTCGCTGGGCCGGTTCGAGCTGGTCGGCCTGCCCACGGCGCCCCGGGGAGTGCCCCAGATCGAGGTCACGTTCGCCATCGACTCGAACGGGATTGTTCACGTCTCCGCCCGCGACCTCGCTACGGGCAAGGCGCAGGGCATGCAGATCAACCCGGCAGGAGGACTTTCCAAGTCGGAGATCGACCGGATCATCCGCGAGGCCGAAACGTTCGCGGCCGCCGACAGCGACCGGCGCGAGCTCGCCCAGATGCGCAATCGGCTGGAGGGAATGCTGTCTTCCAACGAGCGCGTGCTGGCGGAGTTCTCCTCGGCGCTCGCGCCGGACGAGAGAGAGCGTATCGAGGAAACCCTGCTGCGCTCCCGGGAGATTGCTTCGAGCGAGTCACGCGACGAGCTGAATGAAGCCCTCTTCGACATGCAGGGGGTCTCGAAGGTCCTGACCCGAGTCATCCTGCAGCGCGCCGCCGCCGGCAGCGGCGAGGCGGCCGCGCCCGGATCGTAGACATGGCCACCCGCCGCGATTACTACGAGGTGCTGGGCGTGTCCCGCGGCGCGGACGCGGGGGAGTTGAAGTCCGCGTACCGGCGTCTCGCCCTCCAGTACCACCCGGACCGCAACCCGGACGACCCGGCCGCTTCCGAGAAGTTCAAGGAGGCGTCCGAGGCCTACGCGGTCCTTTCGGATTCGGAGCGGCGGCAGCGCTACGACCGCTTCGGCCATTCCGGCCTCGGATCGGCGGGCGGAGGATTCGGCGGCTTCGATCCGTCCACGTTCGCGGACTTCACGGACCTCTTCGGCGAGCTCTTCGGATTTTCCGGCCCGCGCGAACGGCCGATGGCGGGAAGCGATCTCGTCTACCGGATGGAGATCACGTTGAAGGACGCGGCGTTCGGCATCGACGCTCCGATCGTCGTTTCGCGCCTCGAGCGTTGCAGCGATTGCGACGGGTCGGGCGCGGAGGTCGGGACCTCTCCGACGACCTGTCCCGCCTGCCGCGGCCGGGGGCGGCAACGCGTCTCGCAAGGCTTCCTGGTGGTCACGCGTCCATGTCCGAACTGCGGCGGAGAAGGAAAGATAATCGAGAAGCCGTGCCGGACGTGTCGCGGGGAGGGGAGAAAGCGCGGGCAGCGCAAGCTCGAGATCCGCATTCCGGCCGGGGTCGAGACGGGATCGCGTCTGCGCCTCGCCGGCGAAGGAGACGCCGGCCCGTCCCGAGGCCCTTCCGGGGATCTCTACGTCGTGCTGACGATCCTGCCCCACGAAATATTCGCCCGCGAGGGCGACGACCTGGTCCTCGCGCTCAACCTACCCTTCCCGACGGTCGCGCTGGGAGGGGAGGTCTCGGTGCCGACCTTCGACGGCGAGCCGCACAAAGTGGCGATCCCCGCCGGCACCCAGCCCGGAAACGAGGTCAAGCTCCGGGGACGCGGCCTCGGACGGCTCGGAAAGAGCGGCCGCGGCGACCTGGTCGTGCGGGTCGGCGTCTCGGTCCCCGAGAAGCCGACGGCGAAGGAAAAAGAACTCCTTCGCGAGTACGCTCGGCTGATCGGCGCTCCCGTCGGCAGCGGCAGCCGGGTGATCGATTCCGCGAAGAAGATCTTCTCGTGAAGGTCCACAGCTGTCGCGGCTCAAGTACTCCCGCCTGACCGTCCCCCGCAAAGCGAAGGACGACTCGGTCGTCGGTCTCCTTTCCCTCTTCGACCCTCTCGGATATCTCGAAAGCGGGGACGATCTGGTCGCGTACTACCGGGAGGCTCGCTCGGCGCGGGCCGCGGCCGGAGCGCTCGACGCGACGCGAATCCGGCACGAGCTCGTGACGGACCTCGCCGAGGAAGACCCGTTCGAGGCCTATCGCGCTGCGTCGCGGCCCTTCCCGGTGGGAGAACGGTTCTGGATCGAGCCCGGCGAGGTGTCGGACCGGCCGCCGCCGGCGGGGCGCATCGCTCTTCGCCTTCCCGCCTCGCGCGCATTCGGGACCGGCCACCACGAGTCGACGCGGCTCGCACTTCTCGCCCTGGAAGAGGTGCCGCTGGAAGGCCGCCGGCTCCTGGACGTCGGAACAGGATCGGGGATCGTCGCGCTCGCGGCGGCGGCGCTCGGAGCGGCTCTCGCGATCGGGTTCGATTCCGATCCGGAGGCCGTCTTCGTGGCGCGCGAGAACCTCCGGCGGCATGCCTTCGGCGCGAGAGTCCGGCTCGCGGCGTGTTCCGCGGAGGCGGTGACGGGCAGCTTCCCGATCGTGGTCGCCAACCTGCTGCCGGAGGAGCTCCTCCCGATGCGCGCCGCGATCTTCGCCCGCGTCGCCGCGAAAGGGATCGCGATCGTGTCGGGGATTCCGTCGGACCGCGAGGGTGAAGTCGTTTCGAAGCTCCGCGCGCGCAGGTGGACTCTCGTCGGCTGCCGTCGCGAGAACGGATGGACGTGCGTCACTCTCGAACGCGCCTGATCGTGCCCGCACTTCCCGCGGCGGGAGAGACGCTCCGTCTTTCCCGGGAGGAGGCTCTCCACGCCCGCGCGCGCCGGCTCGTTGCCGGCGACCCGGTCCTGCTCTCCGACGGCAGCGGTGCCGAAGGTACGGGTCACGTCGTCCGGATTTCCCGGAAAGAGATGATCGTCTGCGTTTCTGAAATCGTCGACCGGAGGCCGCAGGAGCTTCGCGTCAAGCTGTATCTCGCGGGGTTGAGGCCCGAGAGACTCGCCTGGGCGGTCGAGAAGGCGACGGAACTCGGCGCGGCCGGGGTCGTCCTCGTCCGGACCGCGCGCACGCAGTCTTTTCGCGCCTCGGCCGGCCTTCTTCCGCGGCTGGAGCGGATCGTGCGGGAATCTTCCAAACAGTGCGGGCGCGCTGAATGGCCCGCGATCTCCGGGCCCGTCGATTTCTAGCAGGTGCTGGAAGACGAGCACTGCCGGGAGCGACTCTTTCTCGACGCGGACGGCGCCCGTTTTCCGCTCCGGCTCGATCGAGAGTCCTCGGCCCTCCTCGTCGGTCCGGAAGGAGGATGGACGGACCCGGAAAGAACGGAGGCGTCGAAGCGCGGGTGGAAGATCGTCGCTCTTCCCACGGGAACGCTCCGCGCGGAGACCGCCGCGATCGCCGCGCTCGCGCTCGTGGCCGCGGCCGCGAAACGTTGACACCGCTCTCGCGCTCGGCGGATACTGCCGCGACCCGGTCCACTCCTCGACACGGGAGGCCCGCGCGATGTCGTACGAAGAGGTTTCCAGAGTCTGGATGAACGGAAGGCTCGTGGATTTCGCCGAGGCGAAGATCCACGCTTTCGCGCACGTCTTCCACTACGGATCGGCAATGTTCGAAGGCATGCGCGTCTACAAGACGCGCAGCGGCCCGGCGGCGTTTCGTCTCGACGATCACATCGAGCGGCTCTATCACTCGTGCAAGGTCTACCGGATGGAGATCCCGTACTCGGCGGCCGAGTTCCGGGACGCGATCTTCGACACGATTCGCGCCAACGGTTTCGGGGACTGCTACATCCGGCCCGTGATCTACCGGGGCCTGGGCGCTCTCGGCGTCAATCCGTTCAAGAGCCCGGTCGACGTCGTCATCGGGGTCTGGAAGTGGGGGCAGTACCTGGGCGAGGACGCGGTGCAGAACGGCGTCGACGTCTGCGTCTCGTCGTGGAACCGGATGGCGCCGAACACGTTTCCCGCGATGGCGAAGGCGACCGGCAACTATCTGAACTCGATGCTGATCAAGATGGAAGCGATCGTCAACGGCTACACGGAGGGGATCGCGCTCGACAACGCCGGACGCATCTCGGAGGGGAGCGGCGAAAACATTTTTCTCGTGTACAAGGGCAGGCTGTTGACCCCGCCGCTGGCCGGCACGATCCTGCCGGGGATCACGCGCGAGTCCGTGATCACGCTCGCTCGCGACGCCGGGTTCGAGGTGGTCGAGCAGCAGATTGCCCGCGAGATGCTCTACATCGCCGACGAAGTCTTCTTCACCGGCACCGCGGCCGAGATCACGCCGGTCCGGTCGGTCGATCGGATCCCGGTCGGGACGGGCTCCCGGGGTCCGGTCACGGAGCGCCTCCAGAAAGACTTCTTCGCGCTCTTGGACGGCGAGGCCGAGGACCGATACGGGTGGTTGACCCCGCTGCCCGTCGAAGCACGGGTCTAAGACCTAGGTCCAGTTCCGGCGGCTTCCAATCCGCGCCCATCGGGCGTACCCTATCCACTTTGGAGACAAATCCGTGCTGATCAACGACCTGCTCAAGATCGCAGTCGACCGCAGCGCCTCCGACCTTCATCTCAAGGTCGGCGCCCATCCCGTCATCCGTGTGGACGGAACACTCATCCCGCTCGCCGAGCTGCGCCCGCTCATGCAGGAAGAGACCGTGGCCATGGCGTTTTCGATCATGTCGGCGCGACAGAAGGAGAATACTCGGTGCCGACGCTCGGCCGCTTCCGCTGCAACATCTTTCAGCAGCGGGGGACCGTCGGGCTCGTCCTTCGAGTGATTCCCCAGAAGATCCGGACGATTCGGGAGCTCCTGCTCCCGCCGGTGATCGAAAAGATCTGCCAGGAGCAGCGGGGACTCATCCTCTGCACGGGAACGACCGGATCCGGGAAGTCGACGACCCTCGCGGCCATGATCGACCTGATCAACGCGACCCGCAACGAGCACATCATGACGATCGAGGACCCGATCGAGTTCCTTCACCGGGACAGGAAGTCGATCATCAACCAGCGCGAAGTGGACGTGGATACGAAGGGCTTCTCGATCGCGCTTCGCAGCGCACTGCGCCAGGATCCGGACGTCATCCTGGTGGGAGAGATGCGCGACTACGAGACGATCGAAACGGCGCTCGTCGCGGCGGAGACCGGCCATCTGGTGCTCTCGACGCTGCACACGCTCGATGCGACCGAAACCGTCAACCGCATCATTTCGGTCGTGCCTCCCCACCAGCAGAAACAGATCCGGCTCCAGCTGGGCGCAGTGATCCGGGCAGTCCTGTCGATGCGTCTCATGCCGCGGGCGGATGGCCTCGGGCGGGTGCCCGCCGTCGAGATCCTCGTCCGGACCGGCTACGTGCGCGAATGCATCGAGAACAAGGAGAAGACGAGCCTCCTGCGGGACGCGATCCAGGCCGGGACTTCGCAGTACGGCATGCAGACGTTCGACCAGTCGCTGTACGGCCTCTACCGGGCCGGTCTCATCACGCTGGAAGAGGCGCTGCGCCGCGCGACGAACCCCAACGAGTTCCGGCTGAAGATCCAGGGGATCCAGTCGACGAGCGACGTCGCCCAGGAAGCGATGGACTCGGTGCTCGAGATGCCGACCGCGTTCAACCCTCTCGACGAGGAGTCTCCGTTCGATTTCTCGAATCAGGTCCCGCCCGGAAGATAGACACGGGGAAGAAGGCCCCTCCCGACACCTCCTCGCCCGACGCGGCGCGCGAGCGAGGCCTGCGGCTCCTCTCGATCCGGCCGCGCGGCCGAACGGAGCTGACCCGAGCGCTCGGCGATCGCGGTTTCGATCGGGCCGCCGTCCACGACGCGGTCGATCGGCTCGAAAGCGAAGGTTGGCTCGACGACCTCGGCGCCGCCCGCTCCGCGGTGCGGACCCGCGGCGAGCGCTACGGCGCGCGGCGCCTCGAGAGAGAACTCTCGACGCGCGGCTTCTCCCGCGAGACGGTCGAGACGGCCCTCGCCGAGCGCGGTCCCGAGCGGGAAGAAATCGCGCTCTCTAAGTCGTTGGACCGAGCCTGGAAATCGAACGCCCGCCTTCCCTCCCGCGTGCGGCGGCGCCGCGTGATCGATTCTCTGGCGCGCCGGGGATTCTCGCCGGCGAAGGTTTCTGAGATGATCGATCGGTTCGAGAAAAAACTCCAAAACGCGAATGACAACCAACGAGGTCCGCGAACGGTTTCTTAGCTTCTTCGAGGAGCGTGGGCACCGCCGCGTCCCGTCGTCCTCGCTCGTCCCGGCGGAAGATCCGACCCTTCTCTTCACCAACGCCGGCATGGTCCAGTTCAAGGACGTCTTCACGGGACGGGAAGCCCGCGACTACAGGCGCGCCACCAGCTCGCAGAAATGCGTTCGGGCGGGCGGGAAGCACAACGACCTCGACAACGTCGGGTACACCGGACGGCACCACACCTTCTTCGAGATGCTCGGCAACTTCTCGTTCGGCGACTACTTCAAGGAAGACGCGATCCGGTTCGCGTGGGAGCTCCTGACCGATCGCGACGTCGGCTACGGCCTCGATCCCGCGCGCCTGTGGGCGACCGTCTTCCTGTCCGATGACGACGCCGCCGCGATTTGGGAGCGCTTTCTTCCGAAGGAGCGGGTCCTCCGTTTCGGCGAGTCCGAGAACTTCTGGGCGATGGGGGACACCGGGCCGTGCGGGCCGTGCTCCGAGGTTCACTACTTCCGCGGGAAGGATCTTTCGGGCAATTCCGCGGATCGGGTCAACGCCCCCGGCGACGAGACGATCGAGGTCTGGAATCTGGTGTTCATGCAGTTCGAGCGGGACGGTTCCGGCAAGCTCGAGCCTCTGCCCCGACCGTCGGTGGACACGGGAGCGGGTCTCGAGAGGCTGGCGGCCGTGCTCCAGGGGGTCGGAAACAACTTCGACACCGACCTCTTCGCCGGAATCCTCTCGAGCCTTTCGGACATCGTATCCGGCAGCGGCGGACCGAGGTATCGCGGAAATTTCGCGGTCGAGGACATCCCCTATCGCGTCATCGCGGACCACGCGCGGGCCGCGACCATGTTGATCGCCGACGGCGTGCTCCCCTCGAACGAGGGGCGCGGCTACGTGCTGCGGCGGATCCTGCGTCGCGCGTTGCGTTACGGTCGCCGTCTCGGGCTCCACGAGCCGTTCCTCCACCGTCTGGCCCGGCCGGTCGTCGACGTCTACCGCGGCATCCACATCGAGGCGGGAGAGGCGGACGGGGTGATCCGGCGCGTCGCCGACGTCCTTCGTCCGGAGGAAGAGCGCTTCGCGCGGACGCTCACCGAGGGAATCGACCGCATCGGCGAAGCCGCGAGCCGGGCGAGGCAGCGACACGAGTCGGTCCTTTCGGGAGAGACCGTTTTCCGGCTCTACGACACCTACGGGATCCCGATCGAGGTGATCCACGAGATCGCGGCGGACGAAGGGGTCTCGCTCGACGAGGAAGGGTTCGAGAAGCTGCTGGAAGAGCAGCGTCGGGCGTCGCGCTCGGCCGCGAAGTTCGCGGCCGCCGACGTCTCCGTCTACGACAAACTCGACCTGCCTCCGGGTCACTCGGTCTTCCGCGGATATCCGGAGCACGACTTCGTTTCTTTGGACGGGGCGCGGATCGTGGGGCTCGCGAAGGAGGGCGCTCCCGCAGCGCGGCTCGAGGCCGGCGAGACGGGCGAAGCGGTCGCCGACCGGACCGTCTTCTATCCCGAAGGAGGAGGACAGATCGCCGACACCGGTTCCTGGGAATGGCCCGGCGGCCAGGCCGAAGTCCTCCACGTCTGGAAGCCGCGACCCGACACGATTGCCCACCGCGTGCGGGTCGTGCGGGCCGCCTCGAGCGCAACGCCACCGTCGACATGCGCGTGCCGGAATGGATCCGCCGGCGCACCCAGGCGAACCACACCGGCACCCACCTCCTGCACGCCGCCCTGCGGAAGGTGCTCGGAGCGGGAGCGCGCCAGATGGGCTCACTCGTCGCGCCCGATCGGCTACGGTTCGACTACGCGGCCGCGGCTCCGCCCACGCCCGCACAGATCGCCGAGATCGAGCGCCTGGTCAACGAGGAGGTTCTGCGCGACCGCGAGGTGACGAAGTCCATCCTCCCGATGGAGGAAGCGCGGCGGCGCGGCGCGGACATGTTCTTCTGGGACAAGTACTCCGATCGCGTGCGCGTGGTGGAAGTGCCGGGCTTCTCGACCGAACTCTGCGGAGGCTGCCACGTCCCCCGCACCGGCGAGATCGGCGCGTTCAAGATCGTCTCGGACCGATCTCTCGCGGCGGGCGTCCGGCGGCTCGAGGCGGTCACCTCGCTCGGCGCCGTCGAGCTCTTGAAGAGCGACGAGGAGGCCTTGAACCGGCTCTCCGCCGCAGCGCAGGCGCCCCGGGAAACCCTCCTCGATCGATGGGAAGAGCGGGAAGAGCGGTTGAAAACGCTGGAGCGCGAGGTCGCTTCGCTCAAGATGAAGCTCGCCTCGGGCGACTCGGGAAACGAAGGAGAGAGTGAAGAGATCGAAGGAGTCCGCGTCGTCACCCGCCTCGTCCCGGGGTTGTCGATCCCGGAGCTGCGGAATCTTTCCGACACGCTGCGGTCCCGGGTCAAGAGCGGGGTCGTCCTGGTCGGGACGTCCCGGGAAGGCAAGACGTCCGTCGTCGCGGCGGTGACGCCGGATCTGGTCGAACGCGTTCCGGCCTCGCGCGTAGCGGCGCGGATCGGCCAGGCCCTGGGGGGCTCCGGCGGGGGGAAGCCCGACCTCGCTCAGGCCGGAGGCAAACGGGAAGACCTTCTGTCCGAAGGCCTTCGCGCCGGCCGGGAAGCAGTTCGCGAGATCCTGGCGGCGTGACCGGCGTCACGGCGGGCTATTTCGGCCGGAAAATGCGTCCGGCTGCCCAAAACGCCGGAATATAATGATCGCACTCCGGTTGACGAGACCGTCCCAAAACTGATCATGCGTTCGAAGAGTCTGGTGATCTCAGCCGTCCTGTTCGCCATCGCGGCGACCGGGTCGGCGAAGGTCCGCATCCAGATCGTCAACGGCAAGAGGGTGATTTACAACGACGGCATCGGGGAGAAGACCGCGGCCGTCGGGAAGCGCTCGGCCGGGAGGGAGCAGTGGCTCGCAGCGCGGATCTCCCGACCCTCGCAGTTCGATCCGCTCATCAACCGGGCCGCGAACGACCACTCGCTCGACCCGCGGCTCGTCAAGTCCGTGATGCTCGTCGAGTCCGGTTTCAACCCAGCGGCCGTGTCGCCCAAAGGCGCGCGCGGCCTCATGCAGCTGATGCCGGGGACCGCGAGCCGCCACGGCGCCCGCAACGTCCACGACCCGGCCCAGAACATCGCGGCGGGAACCCGGTACCTCTCCCATCTGCTCGGCCTCTTCGACGGGAACCTCGAGAAGTCGCTGGCCGCCTACAACGCCGGGGAAGCCGCCGTGGCCCGGTACGGCGGGATCCCTCCCTACGGCGAGACGCGGGACTACGTCCGCAAAGCTCTGACGGCCTACTACGGGACGCCGTACGGCGGAACCGGAACGCTCGGCGGTGGCTTCGGGAAAGCGGCCGGAGAGTCATTCTCCGGCAAGCCGGTCCGGGTGGAGCGCGACGCGCAAAACCGGCCGGTGTTCAAGAGTTTTTGACAGCTACGTTTTCGCGAACGACCGCAGTCTCTCCTCCGCCTCGTCTAAGATCGACGCCACCTTTTCCTCCTCGCGGTGCTCGCAATAGAGCCGGACCATCGGCTCTGTGCCCGAGAGACGGTGGAGGAGCCAGCCCTCCGAGTCGAAGACGTACTTGACCCCATCCTTCTCGGTGACCTTCGAGACCGCGACTCCCGCCACCTTCGCGGGCGGGTCGCGCCGCACGCCGTCCAGGTACGCCCGGACGACTCCGACCGGCAGGTGCACGTCCCGCCGGTCGTAGGCGAAGCTCCCGAATTCCCGCGCGAGGTCGGCGAGCGCCCCGGCCAGGTCCTTGCCGCTCTGGGCGAGGCTTTCTAAGAGCAGGAGCGCGTTGAAGACGCCGTCGCGCTCCGGGAGATGAAAGGCGAAGGCGTAACCTCCGCTCTCCTCGCCTCCCGCCGACACCTGGCCGCGGTTCATCAGGTCCGCGACGTGCTTGAACCCGATCGGCGTCTCGAAGAGCGGGGCGTTCAACTTCTCGGCGACCCGGTCGATCAGGAGCGACGTCGAGAAGGTCTTCGCGATCCCGCCCGTGAGCCGCCGGCGCCGGAAGGCGTGAAGAAGGAGCAGGGCGAGCACGCGATGCGGCGACACGAACGCGCCGTTCCTGTCGAGCACTCCGAGCCGGTCGGCGTCGCCGTCCTGGGCGACTGCGAGGTCGAGCCGCCGGGCCACGACTTCCCGGTGAGCCGCGTGCAGGTTCGCCCAGATCGGCTCGGGATGGACGCCGCCGAAGAGCGCGTCGCGCTCCGAGCGGAAAGAGACGATGCGTGTCGCGCCGGGCCCGACGACGTCGGAGACCAGGGTCCCCGCCGCGCCGTGGATCGAGTCGGCGAGAACGGAGAGCCCGGCCTCGCGGATCGCGGGCAGATCGAGGAGCGCCGCGAGCCGCTCGCGGTAAGGCGCCACGAGATCGACGCTCGCGATCCAACCGGGCCGGGCGGGCACGGGGAGAGGCCGGTCCGCCGCCCGGGAGATCTCCTCGTAGAGCTCGGGCGGCGCGCTCCCGCCGAAGTGCGCCTTCACCTTGAAGCCGTTGTAAGGCGCGGGATTGTGGCTGGCCGTGATCGCGATCCCGCCGGCAAGCCCGAGCCGCCGGACGTGGTAGGACACCACGGGCGTGGGGACGGGCCGGTCGGTCAGAAGAACGTCGATGCCGGAGCGGGCGAAGATCTCGGCGGCTTCGCGAGCCAGCTCCGGCGAGAGGAAGCGCGTGTCGTACCCGACGACGATGCGGGTCCGGTCGCCGGGGCCGCGCGACGCCGAGTAGACGCGGGCCGTGGCGGCCGCGACCCGGCGAACGGCGTCGAACGTACAGTCGTCGGCGATGACGCCTCGCCAGCCGTCGGTCCCGAACGCGATGCTCAAGGCATGGAGCGCCGGCCCGCGCGCCGGCTCGCCGGTGTTACCTTAGTCACTTCTCGGATTTCGGCCTTCGCCGAAAGATAACGCATGGAAATCCTCGAGACGGAAGAGCAATTGAACATCAACCTCCCGAACGCGCTGACGCTCCTGCGCATCTTCCTGGTCCCGTTCCTCCTCGTCGTTCTCCTGACGAAGTTCGAAGGGCGCGAGACCGTCGGGCTGCTGATCTTTCTCTTCGCGACGGCGACGGACTTTTTCGACGGCTGGCTGGCGCGGCGGCGCGGCGAGATCACGACGCTCGGCACCCTCCTCGACCCGATCGCCGACAAACTTCTGATCTCCGCGGCTTTCGTTTCGCTCGTCGAGCTCCAGCTGGCCCCGGCGTGGATGGTCGTCGTCATCCTCGGTCGCGAGTTCGCGGTCTCCGGACTGCGCTCGATCGCCTCGGCGCAGGGTCTCGTGATCGCCGCGACCGGCTGGGGAAAAGCGAAGATGTTGTCGCAGATCCTGGCCGCGTCGCTCCTGATCCTCGCCATCCGGCACGAAGTCTTTCTCCTGCCGGGCAAGATGGCTCTCTGGCTGACCGTCGGAATCGCGCTCCTGTCCGGAATCCACTACTTCGTGCTCTTTCTCCGACGGATCGTTTCGATCGCCGGCCCGCTCCCGCCGCCGGAGCATTGAGCGCAGGCTGGCCCCGTCACTTCCGGCGCAGCAGGAAGCGCTGAATGGCCCGGCCCTCTGCGCGGTACTTGATCTCGTAGTGCGTGGGCGGGGGCGTGGGAAGCGAGTCCCACTCGATCTCCTCGAGATCCTCGACCGTCTGGAGAAGAGGGCGGAGCTCTCCCGCGTAGCCGGGATGGTCGGTCGCGATCTTGAGGACTCCGCCCGGCTCGAGCTTCGAAGCGAGCACCTCGAGGAACACGCCGTCCAAGAGCCGCCGCTTTCGCTGCCTCTTCTTGGGCCACGGGTCCGGGAAGTAGACGTGGAACGCGCGCACGGATCCGGCGGCGAGGCAGCCGTCGACGAACATCCGGGCGTCGGCGCGCACGATCCGGGCGTTCGCGAGTCGTGCCCGGGAGATTCGCCGGCTCGCGATCCGATAGTACGAGAGCGAGCGCTCGATCCCGACGAAGTCCCGGGAAGGATTCGCGCCGGCCGCCGCGATCAGGAAGCGCGCCTTTCCGGTGCCGAGCTCGATCTCGAGCGGCGCCCGGCGCCCGAAGATCTCGTGACCGGAAAACGGCCGCGCGAACCAGAGCTCCTCGTCGGCCGTGGCGGGAAAACGGGACCGCGCGCTCTTCGTCGTGCTAATCTGACCGGTCAAGAGAGTCCCGAAATTCTCATGCCCACGGTGGTCTTCGTCAACGAAGGGAAGGCCGGGATCGTCCCGTCCGGAACCACGCTCCTGCGGGCCGCCGTGGATCTGGGAGTCCACATCAGCCACGTCTGCGGCGGAAACGGGATCTGCTCGACGTGCCGGGTGGAGGTCGTGGCCGGTGGAGAGAACCTGACGGCGATCAACCCGCAGGAGATCGCCTACGACCTCGGCTCCGGCCGCCGGCTCGGCTGCCAGGCGCGCGTGCTCGGAAACGTCGGCGTGCGCGTGCTCATGGTGCCGAAGGTCGAGATGGACTGAAGTCCGCCTCCCGTTCCGGATCAGGTCAGCCGCCTCGCCACTTCTTTCGCGAACTCGGAGGTCGTCGCCGTTCCGCCGACGTCCGGGGTGCGAATTCCGGCCGCGAACGTCGCCAACAGCGCCCGCTCGATCGTCTCGGCATAGGTCGGGAGATCGATGTGTCGCAGCATCAGGACCGCGCTCAGGAGCAGAGCTGTGGGGTTGGCCTGGCCCGTTCCGGCGATGTCGGGAGCGGTGCCGTGCACCGCTTCGAACACTGCGGCTTCCCTGCCGAGGTTCGCGCCCGGCACGAGACCCAGCCCTCCCACCAGCCCGGCCGCGAGATCCGACACGATGTCGCCGTAGAGATTCTCGAGCAGCAGGACGTCGAAGATATCCGGGTTCAGGACGAGACGCATGCACGCCGCATCCACGATCCGATCGTCCGCCGCGATCTCCGGATATCCGGCGGCGACGCGGCGGAAGCAGTCGAGAAAGAGCCCGTCCGAGAGCTTCATGATGTTCGCTTTGTGAACCGCCGTGATCCGGCGGCGCCCCTCCCGCTTCGCGTACTCGAAGGCGAAGCGGGCGATCCGGGTCGAGGCAACCTCCGTGATGATCTTGAGCGACTCGACCACTCCGGGCACGACCACGTGCTCGAGCCCGCTGTAAAGATCCTCCGTGTTCTCGCGGATGACGACGAGGTCAACACCCGTGTAGCGCGCCGGAATCCCGGGCACGGTCTTCACCGGCCGCAGGTTCGCGAAGAGCTCGAGGGTCTGCCGCAGCCGGACGTTCACGGACGAAAAACCTTTTCCGATGGGAGTTCCGACCGGGGCCTTCAGCGCGACGCGGTTCCGCCGGATCGACTCGATGACCCGCGCCGGAAGCGGGTCGCCCTCCTCCTCCTCGGCCTTCCGACCGACGACCGCGTCCTCGAAATCGAGCGGCGCGCCGGCCGCATCCAGGATCGCGAGCACGGCGTCGGTGACTTCCGGCCCGATCCCGTCGCCGCGGATCAGGGTGACGACGCGCTCTCTCGGCTGCGACGTCATCCGGCGGGCGGCGTGGCCGGCGGAGGCGGCAGGATCATCCGCACGCTCTTGATCGCCGTGGGCGTCGCGTCCTCGACGATGAACTCCGCGCGGCGACCCTTCCACCGCTCGCCCTTCCGCGGGATCCGGCCGAACCGCAGCATCAAGTGGCCCGCAATCGTCTCGGCCTCGTCGCGCGGCAGCGAAAGACCGAACTGCTCCTCGACATCGTCCAGCCGGTAGCTGCCTTCGAGAAGAAACGTCCGGTCTCCCGCCGCGACGAAACCCGGCGTCTCCTCCTCGTCGAACTCGTCCTGGATGGGCCCGAGCAGCTCCTCGAGCGCGTCCTCGATGGTGGCGATGCCTGCCGTGCCTCCGTGCTCGTCGACCACGACCGCCATGTGAGTGCGGCGGCGGCGCATCTCCCGGAACAGGTCTTCGGCGCGTTTGAACTCCGGCACCAGGAACGGAGGATCGAGGTAGCGCCCGAGCGAGAACTTCCGCTCTTCCTCGTCGGACAGGTCGAACAGGTCCTTCGCGTGGAGGATGCCGACGACGTTGTCGAGCGAGCCGCGGTAGACGGGGAGGCGCGAGAGCTTGTGCTCCTTGAGCACCAGGCCGACGTCGTCGAATTTCGCGGTCTCCGGCAGCGCGATGACTCTCGTGCGCGGCACCATGATGTCGCGCACGGTCTTGTCGCCGAACTCGATCACCTTGTGGAGCAGGCGCCTCTCCTCGCCGTGGATGACCCCCTCGTCGGCGCCGAGGTTGATGACGCTCTTCATTTCCTCCTCGGTCAGGGTCGGAGTCTTCTCCGGGATCCCGAAGAGCTGCAGGATGCGGGTCGAGAGCTTGACGCAGACCTCGACGATCGGGGAAAGAACCCGCGTGATCCAGGCCATTGGAATCGCGACCGCCCGCGAGATCGGCACGGGCGAGGCCGCGCCCACGGCTTTCGGGATCATCTCGGCGAAGATGAAGAGCACGACCGTCGAGAACAGGATCGCCGCCGGAACGCCGTAAGTCTCGCCGACCCACGCGGTCGCGAGCGCCGTCGCGAGGGCCGACGCCGCGGAGACGAACAGGTTCTGGCCGATCAGGATCGTCGCCAGGAGGCGAGACGTATGCGCCTTGAGGTTCCGGATGATGCCGCCCCGCCGGTCCCCCTTTTCCCGCATCCGCTGCAGGTCGATGCGCGAGAGCGAGACGAGCGCCGTCTCGGCGCCCGCGAAGAACGCGCAGAGCACCAGCGACAGAACGAGGAGCACCGCGAAGATCAGGGTTTTTGCGGTCATCGAAGTCCTTTCGAAGTGGCCGGAGGGGGGGTCAGGCGATCGATCGCCCAGCGCGCCGCGTCGGAGAAGCCGCGGTCGGCGATCTCCGCGGCGCGGCCGAGCGCGGGGAGGAGCGCGCGGTCTCCGGTCGCGCCCGCAGACGCTGCGGCGTTGCGCTGGATTCCCCGCCGTCCGGCGCGGTTCAAGGCGGTCGCCCCGAACCGGCGCCGCCACTCGCCTTTACCCATCTGCAGCCACTCGGCGCGCGTCGGGACCTCCGGGTCCGTGGCGTCCGGTCTCACGGGCCCGTTCCAGGGACACGCTTCCTGGCAGATGTCGCACCCGAAGACCCGGTTGCCGACGCTCTCCTTGACCGCGTCCGGAAGCGGACCGCGGTGCTCGATCGTCCAGTAAGCGAGGCAGCGGGCGGCATCGAGCAGACCCGGCTCGAGAAAGGCGCCGGTGGGACAGCTCTCCAGGCATCGGACGCACGATCCGCACAGCTCCGCGACCGGATCGTCCGGCGGCAGATCGAGATCGGTGACGATTTCCGCGAGCAGGAGATAGGAGCCGAGCTCGCGATCGATCAGGCAGCCGTTCTTGCCGATCCAGCCGAGACCCGCGGCCGCCGCGAACGATCTCTCCGCGAGCGGGGTGGAATCCACGCACACGCGCCAGCGGACCGGGCCGGCGATCCGCGCGACGGCCGCGCGGGCCACGTGGATCGCCCTCTTGCGCAGCGTGCCGTGGTAGTCGGGCCCCGCGGCGTAGCGGGCGAGGATCGAGCCGTCTTGCGCGCAGAGCGCGTCGGTCCGGTACGGCGCGGCCAGGCAGACGACCGACTTCGCGTCCGGCAGGAGGTTCTGCGGCCTCGACCGGACGTCGGCGGTCCGCTCGAGGTAGGCCATGCCGGCGTGCCGGCCGGCCGCGATCCAGTCGCGGAACCGTTCGAATCGAGCCGGGGCCTCCGCGCGCGCCACGCCGAATCGGGAGAACCCGGCCGCGAGCGCTACCTCCCGAAAGATCCGGGCGGCTTCGAGTCGATCGGACCGCGCCGTCATGCCCGTCCCGCGATGCTAGCACCCGGCGGAGGTATTCTCGGGCGCAACGGGCCACGGACCGAGCGGGGATCGAAACGACGCTCATTTCGCACGACCGCTTCTACGCGCGAGTCTTCGGGCTCGTCGTCGCAGTGCTGCTCGCGGCGGCGCTCGTTTCGATCTTGAAGCCTTTCGTCGGCCCGATCCTCTGGGCGCTCCTGCTCGCTTTTCTCCTGCACCCGGTCAACGCCGCGCTCCGGAGGCGGTTGCCCCCGGGGAAGGGGCGCGGCCGCGCGGCGCTCTTCATGACGGTCGCGGTCACGCTCGCAATCATTCTGCCGGCGGCTCTCGTCGCCATCGCGTTCGCGGGACAGGCGGCCGACCTGATTCAGCGCCTGGGCAGCCTCGCCGACCGTTACCGGATCGCGCGCCCGAGCGACATCGTCCGACTTCCCATCGTGGATCGCGTCGTGCACTGGCTCGCGGAGCACACTCCCGTCACGGTGGACCAGGTCCAGGCGTGGATCGTGAACGGGCTCCGCACCGCTCTCGAGTTCGCGCTCGCGCACAGCAGGTTCGTGTTCCTCGGGGCGCTCGGCGCGGTCGTCGGGCTCTTCCTGATGCTCTTCGTCCTCTACTTCTTCTTTCGGGACGGCGACGAGATGATCCAGCGGGGAATGGCGCTCGTACCGCTGGACGAGGAGCGCAAACGGCGGCTCGAGTCTCACGTCGCCGACGTCACGCGCGCCGTGGTCTACGGAAACGTCCTGACCGCCCTCATTCAGGGAGCGCTCGTCGGGTTCGCCTTCTGGATCTCGCCGCTTCCTTCGCCTGTCGTCTTCGGCGTGCTGGGCGCCATCGCCGCGCTCATTCCGGCGCTCGGCACCGGTCTCGTCCTGATCCCGGCCGCGATCGCGCTCGCTTTCGCCGGGCAGTGGGGCTGGTCGCTCTTCGTGCTCGCCTGGGCGATCGGGGTCGTCGGGACCATCGACAACTTTCTGCGGCCGATCTTCATCTCCGGGCGGGCGCAGATCTCGACGCTTCCGGTCTTCATCGGCGCGGTCGGCGGCGTCGCCGCGTTCGGTCCGATCGGGCTCTTTCTCGGACCGATCGTGATCGCGCTCGTTCTCGCGTTCATCCGGTTCGCCGAAGAGGATCGCGCGCCGGCCGCGCCGAACGGAGGAGAGGCGGTTACTTCGGAGTAGCGGCGCCCCCTTCGAGGACCAGCTCGACCCGGCGGTTCTGGGCTTTTCCGGCGGCCGTGGCGTTGCTCGCGACCGGGCGCGTCTTTCCGTATCCCTGCGCCTCGATGCGGTCGGGGGAGACCCCGCCTTCGACGAGCGCCGACCGGACCGACTGCGCGCGGAGCCGCGAGAGCTGCAGGTTGTACTCCGAAGAGCCGTCGGAATCCGTATGCCCTTCCACGAGAACGCGCTGTCCGGGGACGGATGCGAGCGCGCGGGCGATCTCGGTCAGCCGCGCGCGCATGGAAGGCTTCACGTCCGATTTGTTCACGTCGAAATAGATGTTGCCGGGAAGGGTGACGATGAGCCCGCGCGCCTCCTCGCGCACCGACGCGAGGGCCGAGAGCGTCTTGCGCAGCTCCTCCTGGGTCTTCTCATGCTCGGCCTGGAGTCGGGTGATCTCGGCCGAACGGTCCGCCGCCGCCTTGCGCTCTCCCTCGAGCCTCTGCCGCTCCGCCTCGGCCGACCTCTGCGCCTCTTCGGCGGCCTTGCGGCTGGCCTCGAGCTCCGCCCGGGTCTTCTCGAGCTCCGCGGCCGAGCGTTCCCGGTCGGCCTGCGTCCGTGCCGCGGCCTCGCGGTCCGCCGCCGCGCGCTCGGCCGCCAGCCGCGCCTCGAGGTCCAGCCGGGCCTGTTCCCGCTCGCGCGCCCCGGCTTCCTGCGTGGCGAGCCTGTCCTCGGCGGCGCGCCTCTCCGCCGCCGCTCGGGCCTCCGCTTCCGCCGCACGCCTCTCGGCGTCCGTCCGTGCCCGCGCCTGGAGAGCCGCGATCTCCGCGTCCCGCACGGAGAGCTCTCCCTGCCGCTTTCGCTCGGTCTCGCGACGCACCGCCTCGTCGGCGCGGCGCGCCTCCGCGCGGTACTGGGCCGTCCGGGCCTCGCCTTCGGCGACCCGCGCCCAGTGCGCGGCCAAGGGACCTTCCTTCCTTTCGTTCCAGGTGTTCTCCGCGATGCGGAGGTGCGCGATCGCCGCGTCGTATTCCCGGGTCGCCAGCTGGTCGGCGTTGGCATTCTTCGCGTCCTGGACCGCCAGGCGCGCTTCCGCGATCTCCCGGGGCGGAGGACCGGCGGAGCAGGCGGCCGCGAGAACAGCCGGCGCGATCGGAATGAGCTTCCAGAGTTTCTTCATTTGCGCACCTCGCTCATGGGTTCCGGGACTGCTCCCGGATCTGCCGGATCTTCGCTTCGAGATCGTCCGCCTCCCGCCGAAGCGAGGCGGCCTCGCTCTTCAACCTTTCGGCGTTCGCCTGCGCCTCGGCCGCCTCCGCATACGCGTGGGCTTCTTCGAGACGGTGGCGGGCGATTTCCCCCTCTCCGCGGGTGGAGGCGAGCCGCCCTTCGTCCCAGGCCCGGCGCGCCTTCGCGAGCAGGTCCGCCGCGCGCTCCCGCGCTCCGGCGCTCTCGGCTCTGTGCACGGCGGCTTCGGTTTCCGCGAGAACGGCCGGCGCCACCGGCGGACCGCTCGATGCGCATCCCGCCGCCAGCGCGAGCGCCAGCAGAAGCGCCGCAGTTCTTCTCATGACGACCTCCTCTCGATGGATTCGGGTTCTCTGGAATCCGACGACACGCGGCAGGAACTCTATTGCAATTCGCGGCGGCCGCGGATGCGCTTGAACCCCCGCCATTTGATCGTCGCGGGGACAGGTCCTGCGGACCTGCACCCGCCTCCCTATTGGATAATCGGGCAGTGACCACGGCGGGGAAACCGGATCTCGTGGAAGAGCTCGCGAAGGAAATCCGCGATGCGATCGCGGGTGCGGCGCGCCCGGAGGCGGGACTGCGAGCGACCGCTCCCGCGAGCTCCGACTTGGACGACGTGCGTCTTCCGATCCGCCGCGCGGAAGATCACCTGACGCCGACCATCCCGCCGGCGGTCCGGTTCGCCCGGGTGAAAACGCTCGCCCTCCGGATGCTGCGCTTTCTCTGGAGAAACCAGGCTTCGTTCAACGCTCTCGCCCTCGAGGCGGCAAACGGAGTCGTCGCGGCCCTGGAGCGAAACCGCGAGGCGATGGAGGAGCAGGCGCGCCGGTATCGTGAGGTTGCGCGCTGGCGGGAGGCGACCGAGCAGGAGTTCCGGCGACGCGACGCCGCCCAGGACGCGCGGATCTCCTATCTGGAGACGCTCCCGAAGCGCCTTCCGACCGCGTCGGCCCCGCCCTCCGCGGAAGTCCCCTCTCTTCCCGAAAGCATCTATGCGCTCTTCGAAGAGCGGTTCCGGGGATCTCCGACCGAGGTCGCCGAGAAGCAGCGGTTCTATCTCCGCTACGTCCGCGGGCTGCCGGGGCCGGTCTTCGATGCCGGGTGCGGCCGGGGAGAATTTCTGCGGCTGCTCGCGGAGGAGGGGATCGCGGCGCGCGGAGTGGAGTCGAGCACACTGGCGGCGGAGGCCGGCCGCGCCGCGGGTCTCGACGTCAGCCGGGGCGACGCGATCGAGGCGCTCGCGGCGGCGCCGACCAGCAGCCTCGGCGGCGTCGTGGCTTTCCAGGTCGTCGAGCACTGGCCGGCGTCCTCGACTTTCCGCTTCCTCGCGGAGGCCCGCCGCGCGATTGCCCCGGGCGGAGTGGTCATCGTCGAGACGGTGAATACAGACTCGCTCGCCGCGATGAACGCCTTCTACCTCGACCCGACGCACATGCGCCCGGTTCCCCCGCAGGCGCTCGAGTTCCTCTGCGACGCCGCGGGCTTCCGGGACCTCACGGTCGAGTTCCTCTCGCCGCTTCCGGCCGGAATGCGTCTTCACGAGCTGTCCGAAAACGACGCTCGATTGAACGCGGTTCTCTTCGGCCCGCAGGATTATGCGGTGATCGGGCGCGTGCCGGTTCCGTGATCGCGCGAGCCCCGCGGCGCTCTCCCGGTTGCCGGTCTTGAAGACGCCTTCGCGCGTTCTCGTCGCGGCCGTGCAAAGCCCGTTCTCGGAGGGCGGGGCCGAACTTCACGTCCGCCGGCTGACCGAGGAGCTCGTCGCGCGGGGCGTCGAGGCGGACCTCGTCACGATCCCGCTCATCGAACGCGAGAGGTTCGACCTCGTCCGGTCCGCGCTCGCCTGGCGCTCGCTCGACGTCACCGAGTTCGGCGGCCGGCCGGTCGATGCCGTCGTCGCGACCCGCTTTCCGAGCTACGCGGTCCGGCACCCGAACAAAGTCGTCTGGGTCATCCACCAGTACCGGCAGGCGTACGACCAGTTCGGCTCGCCGTGGAGCGACTTCACCGCTTCGAAGGAAGACCGACGCGCGCGCGAGACGATCGCGGAGATCGATCGGCTCGGCCTTTCCGAGGCGCGGCGCGTCTTCGCGAACTCGCGGACCGTCGCGGCGCGCCTCCGCAAGTACAACGGGATCGAGAGCGAGCCGCTCTATCATCCGCCGCCGCTCGTGGGCCGGTACCGGACCGGGCCGCCCGGCGACTATGCGCTCTCCGTCGGACGGCTGGATGGCTGGAAGCGCCCCGATCTGCCTCTGCGCGCCCTCGTGCACGCCCCGGAGGCGCGGCTCGTGGTGGTGGGACGCGGCCCGGAGGAGGAGCGGCTGAAGCGCCTCGCGCGCGAGCTCGATCTCGAGCCCCGCGTGCAGTGGGTGCCGGAGGCCGGCGACGAAGCGCTCCTCGAGCTCTACGCCGGGGCCCGGCTCGTCGTCGTGGCTCCGGAGGGAGAAGACCTGGGGTACGTCCCGCTGGAGGCGTTCCTTTCGGGCAAGCCGGTGCTGACAACCGACGACGCCGGGGGACCGCTCGAGTTCGTGATCGATGGTGAGACGGGGTTCGTGGTGCCGCCGACTCCCGAAGCTCTGGGCGCCGCCCTGCGGCTGGCGTGGGAGCGTGGCGAGGCTCTCGAAGCCCTGGGTCGGCGGGGTTTCGCGCGCGCGTCGGAGCTGTCGTGGGACGCCACCATCCAGACCCTGCTGGCGGCGGCCGGCCTGGACGTCCCGTGAAGAACGGTCCCGAAGAAGACGACTCGATGGACGTCTCGATGGACGTCTGGACGCGGCTGGCGCGGGAATCGGGCGCCGTTCTGGCGGAGCTCGGCGTCCGTCCCGAAGACTCCGGGTGGATCCGGGAGCACGCCGAATCGATTGCGAGCCTGGCGGGTCGCGCTCGGCCGAAGCGGCGCGGCTATCTGTCGCTTTTTCGGTTCGCGCGGAAGGCGGCGCGGAAAGCCAGATAGCCGGCGAGGATCCCGTCCTCGAAATTGAAGTCGGGGCTCGTCTCGAGCGACGGGTGGTCGTGCGGCTGGAGAAGGTCGTCGGGAGTCAGGTCCGGCTCGATCCTCCTCGCGAGCGCGAGCAGCCGCTCCCGTTGCGACGAGATCATCTCTTCGAGCAGCTTTTCGACGTCGTCTTCGGCGCTCACGTTCCCTCTGGCCGAACCGCCGGAGGACGCCCGGTCGTCGCGGCCGCGTCGCGCCCGACGCGCTCCGTCCAGATCCGCACGCGGTTGCGGCCACCGGCCTTCGCCGCGTAGAGCGCCTGGTCGGCGCGCGCGAGGAGCTTGCTCGGGTCGAGCCCTTCCGTGGCCGTCGCGTCGGCCACTCCCGCCGAGACGGTGACCCAGAAATCCCGGCCGTCCGTCTCGAAACGGTTCCGCTCGAGCGCCCGACGGATTCGTTCGACGACGATCCGGGCGGAGGCCGCCGCCGTGTTCGGGAAGAGCATCGCGAACTCCTCCCCGCCGAACCGGCAGGCGAGGTCGCTCGCGCGCACGACGCTGCCGATGATGACGCCGAACCGGCGCAGGACCAGGTCGCCCGCGGCGTGGCCCATGGTGTCGTTGACCGCCTTGAACCGGTCGAGATCGAAGCAGGCGATGGAGAGAGGGGTCTCGTAACGGTCGCGGCGCGCCCACTCCTCCGCCAGGCGCGCTTCGAAATAGCGGCGCGAGGCGAGGCCCGAGAGCTCGTCGGTGACGGCGACCCTCCAGTTGCGGGAGGCGTGGAGAGAGACCGTGAGCGGACCGAGCAGGGCGCGGATCTCGCTCTTCTTCTCCTCGTCGATCGGCTCCGAGCTCGCGAGATCGAGGTGAGCGACCAGGCGGTCCCCGGAGAAGAGGGGAAGACGGAGGCGGCGGACGGGACCGCCCGCCAGGAGATCGCGCGGGGCGAAGGAGCGTTCCGTCTCCGTGGCCGACAGATCGCGGATCCTTCGCGCGTCGACGGGCGATGCGAGGAGGGGGCTCGCCGGGTCGAGCGCCGGCTCGAGCTCCCCGGCCTCGCCGGGCGACAAGGTCCAGACTTCGTCGACCTTGCCCTCCGGATCGATCCTGTAGAGATCGAAGCATGTCACCGGGAGAATCGCGGCCGCCGCGGTGTAGGCGTGCTTCAGGATCTCGGCGGGCTCGGGAGACTCGCCCAGGAAGTGGCCGCCGCGCTCGCGGGCCGCGAGGCGCGCCGCCAGCGCCTGCTCGCGCGACCGGGCCTGCCACGCGAGGACACCGGCAGCGATCGCCACGAACGCGAGAAGAGCTTCTCCCCAGAGAGGCAGCACCCGATTGGAGTGTAGCGGCAGGAGCTCTCGAAAGCTCGGCCGCCCCGGCTTCTCCAAAACGAAAGGCCCCCGTTCGCGGGGGCCTCCGACAGACGAAAGAGAAAGAGTTACGGAGTATTCGTGGTGGTCGTCGTCGTCATCGTGGTGGTCGTCTCCGTGGTCGTCGTCATCGCGGGGGTCTCCGTCATCGTCGTCGCGGTCATGGTGGTGGCCGTTTCCTCGACCACGGCCGGCGCCTCGGTCGTCGAGGTTTCGGTCGTTGTGGTCGTCTCCTCCTTCTTGGTGCAACCGGTGAGGAGCACCGTTCCGAAAACGGCTGCGAAGACCAGGGTCAGGAACTTCTTCATCTCCCTCTCTCCTTCTCGTTACTGGCGAACTGCTTCTTTGCGAACCGCCTCGAACAGCGGGAAAAGCGAGCGCATGATATCCCAACGAGGGGGTCTGTCAAGCCGGGAAACCCCGTCCTGCCCGCGCGTTGCGGCGTTTCGTCGGGGCCGGTATCCTTCCGCCCTTCCATCGGAGGCCGAGTGTTCGAATCGTTGGGAGATCGAATCCAGGGAGTCTTCAAGGAGCTCAAGGGCGAAGGCCACCTGACCGAATACCATCTCGACTCGGCGCTCCGACAGATCCGGCTCTCGCTCCTGGAGGCGGACGTGGCGCTTCCGGTCGTCAGGAATTTCACCGCGCGCGTTCGCGAGAAGGCGGTCGGCGGGAAGGTGATGCAGGAGCTGTCGCCGGCGCAGGAAGTGACGCGGATCGTCCGGGACGAGCTCGTCCTCCTGCTCGGCGGTCAGAAGGAAGATCTCCTCCTCGAGGGCCGTCCGGCGATCATCGAAATGGTCGGCCTCCAGGGATCCGGCAAGACGACTTCGGCGGGCAAGCTCGCTCTCCACTTGAAAGGGCGCGGGCGCTATCCGCTTCTCGTGGCGGCCGACCTCTCGCGGCCGGCCGCGGTGTCGCAGCTGAAGACGCTCGGGCGTCAGATCGGGGTTCCGGTCTTCGAGCCGGGCGAAGGTCGGGACGCCGTCGCGGTCGCGCGCGAAGGGGTGACCGAGGCGCGTTTGACCGGGCGCGACACCGTGATTCTCGACACGGCCGGCCGGCTCCATCTCGACGAAGACCTGATGAACGAAGTCCGTGCGGTCACCGACGCGGTTCACCCCGGAGAGGTCCTCTTCGTGGCGGACGCCATGACCGGCCAGGACGCGGTCCGTTCGGCCGCCGGCTTCGCTGCGGCTCTGCCGCTGACCGGGATCGTCTTCACGAAGGCGGACGGCGACGCGCGCGGCGGCGCCGCGCTTTCGGTGGTCTCGACGGTCGGCAAGCCGATCAAGTTCGTCGGCGTCGGCGAGAAGCCTCAGGACTTCGAGCCGTTTCATCCCGACCGGATGGCCTCGCGGATTCTGGGCCTGGGAGACGTCCTGACCCTGATCGAAAAAGTCGAGGCTCAGGTGGACGCCTCCACCGCGGAAAAGATGGCCGACCGGGCCCGCGCCGGCGACTTCACGCTCGAGGACCTGCGGGACCAGCTCCGGTCGATGAAGAAGATGGGGCCGGTCTCGGGCCTTCTCGATCTGCTGCCGAAGGGGGGAGCATTCAAGAGCCTCGCCTCGACCGACGCCGTCGACGACTCCTCGCTCGTCCGCATCGCCGCGATCATCGACTCGATGACGCCGGACGAACGGCGCTACCCGCAGGTCTTGAACGGCAGCCGCAAGAAGCGAATTGCCGCCGGCTCGGGGACCACGGTGGCGGAGATCAACCGTCTTGTGAAGCAGTACCAGCAGATGCGAAAACTGATGAAGGCAGCCCGCAAGGGGGTGCGCGGTCTGGATCTGTCGCGCCTTCCGCTGCCGGCCCCCCGGGGGTGAGTATTCCAGGTAGGACCGGAGCCCCACACACTAGAATGTGACCGACTCGCAGAAAGGAACCGTCATGCTGAAAATCCGACTGCGGCGCATGGGCGCCCGCAACCGTCCGCATTATCGAATCGTGGTCTCGGACTCGCGATCGACCGCGCGCGCCCAGGTGCTCGAAGAGCTCGGCGCGTACGACCCGATTCGCGATCCGACCGTGCTTTCGTTCGACCGGGAACGCGCCCGCTACTGGATCGGACGCGGCGCGAACGTCTCGCCGACCGTTCGAGCGCTTCTCGCCGGCGGAGAGCCGGAGAGCAAGGCGTCGTGACCCCGATCGAGGTTGCATGCGCCGCCTGATCGAGACGATCGTCCGGCGTCTCTCCGACCGCCCGGACGAGGCGCGGGTGACCGAGGGCGTCGAAGGGCACACGCTCGTCTACGAGATCTCCGTTCCGGAGCCGGAGCGCGGCCGACTGATCGGCCGCGACGGCCGGACTGTCCGTGCGATCCGCGCGTTCGTCGGCGCCGCCGCGGCGGCCCGGGGCAAGCGCGTGACGGTGCGCGTGCGGGACTGATCCTCGTCGGAATCGTCCGCCGGCCTCACGGAACCGGGGGCGAAGTCTCGGTCGAGCCCGCGACCGACTTTCTCGAACGCTTCGCGGCCGGCGCCCGCTTCCTCTGGCGACGCGAGGAAGTCGAACGCGCCGTCTCGGTCGTCACGGCTCGTCCCCACGGGGCGCGGATCCTGATCCGGTTCGAAGGGGTCGAACGGGCTTCGGACGCCCGCTCGCTCGCGGGGGGAGAGCTCTGGGTCTCCGACGAAGACGCAATCCCGCCTCCCGAGGACTTCTATTACGGGCACGAGGTCGAGGGCTGGCGCTGCGAAGACCGGGCGGGGCGCGTTCTGGGAAAGGCGCGGAGTGTGGCGCAGACGGCGGGAGGCGCGATGCTCTACGTCGACACCGGCCGTTCCGAGCCGGTTCCGGTGCCGTTCGTCCGGCCGATCGTGGTCTCCGTCGAGCGGGAAGAGAAGCGAATCGTTCTCGATCCGCCGGCGGGTCTGATGGACCTCTGAAGCCGTGAAGATCGAGATCCTCACGATTTTTCCGGGCTACTTCGCCTCGCCGCTCCGCGAGAGCCTTCTCGGCAAGGCGATCGACGCCGGCTTACTCGAGGTCACCGTCATCGACCTCCGGTCGTTCGCGGAAGGCCGGCACCGCAAGGTCGACGACGAGCCGTATGGCGGCGGCGCCGGAATGGTGATGATGGCGCCCGTCCTCGCGGCCGCGATCGAAGCGCGCCGGGACGCGGAGTCGCTCCCACGGGCCTGGACCATTCTGTTGTCCCCCGACGCCCGGAGGCTCGACCAGAGAGCGGTCGAGGAGCTCGCGGCGCGCGAACGGATCCTGCTCATCTGCGGCCGGTACGAAGGGATCGACGAGCGAGCGCGGGAGCTTGCGCTCTTCGACGAGGAGATTTCTCTGGGCGACTTCGTCCTTCCCGGAGGGGAGTCGGCCGCTCTCGCGGTCACCGAAGCGATCTCACGGCTCGTGCCGGGTGTCGTCGGCTCCTCGGAGTCGGTGGAGCAGGAATCCTTCGCGCGCGATCGGCTCGACTACCCACACTACACGCGGCCGAGGGAGTTCCGCGGCCTGGCCGTCCCCGATCCCCTCGTCTCCGGAGATCACGCGAAGATTCTCCGCTGGCGGCGCGCCCGCGCCCTCGCCCGCACCCGCGAGCGCCGTCCGGACCTCCTCGAGCGGCGGCCCGAGGAGCCGGGGGAAGCGGAGGAGTGATCCTGTATAATCCGCGATCCCGCTGATCCTGGCTGACGAAGCCGGAGTTTCGAAAGAGGTTTTCGATGACCGACATCCTGCTGGACGTGGAAAAGCCATCCCTGCGCAAGGACTTGCCCGACTTCTCTCCCGGGGACTCCGTCCGGGTGCACGTGAAAGTTCGCGAGGGGGAAAAGGAACGGATCCAGATCTTCGCCGGAGTCGTGATCGCCCGGCGCGGCGGCGGAGCGCGCGAGACGTTCACGGTGCGGAAGATCTCGAGCGGAATCGGCGTCGAAAGAGTGTTTCCGCTTCATTCTCCCGTCATCGACAAGATCGAGGTGGACCGCAGGGGCGCCGTCCGGCGCGCCAAGCTCTACTATCTTCGCGAACGCAAGGGCAAGGCCGCGCGGATCGGCGAGAAGCGCACCGAATAATTCCCGATTCGCGATTTCGGTTTCCGAGTTCGCTCCGCGCTGGCAGAATGCGGAGAGCATGAAGCCCGACCCGCTCTCGACTCTTTTCGCGGAGCTCGGTCGGCTGCGGGAGCTCGGAAAGGCGGAACAGGAGCTCCAGCGGCGCGGCTACCTCCGGGTGGCAGGAGTGGACGAAGCGGGTCGCGGCGCGCTCGCCGGCCCGGTCGTCGCGGCGGCGGTCATACTGCCGGCGGGATGTCTTCTCGTCGGACTCGACGACTCCAAGCGCCTGGACGCGCCCTCCCGTGAACGGCTGGAGCCGGCGATCCGGAGCTACGCAATCGCCGTCGGAGTCGGCGTCGTCAGCGCGGCCGAGATCGACCTGCGCGACATCCTGCGCGCGAGCCTCGCGGCGATGCGGTTGGCGATTCTCGCTCTCGATCCGCCCCCCGATGCACTGTTGCTGGACGCGGTCTCGCTTCCGGGGGTCCGCCTCCCGCAGCTGCCGATCGTGCACGGTGACGCTCTCTGCTCCTCGGTGGCCGCGGCTTCGATCGTCGCGAAAGTCGCGCGCGATCGGATCCTGAACGAGCTGGGCGGGCGGTTTCCGGCCTACGGGTTCGAGCACCACAAAGGGTACGGAACCGCGGAGCACTGCCACGCGCTTTCGATCCACGGTCCCTGCCCGGAGCACCGTTTGAGCTACCACGGAGTGGTGCCGGGAGCCGGCGAGCCCGAGCCCCTGATCCCGTCTTCCCGGTCCTCTCGCGCCGGGAAACTCCACTCGACCGGTTAAAATCTCGGTGCCAATGTCCGGTACACGCGACCGGATCGTCCAATCCGCCGAGAAGAACCTGTCGCGGGGAAGGCTCGACCAGGCGCTGAAGGACTATCTGCGGGTCTTGGACGACAACCCCAAGGACGTCTTCGCCCTGAACAAGGCGGGCGACCTGTGCGTCCGGATGGGCCGCCCCGCCGACGCGATCGGCCACTTCGCGCGGATCGCCGACTCGTACTCCGCCGACGGCTTCTTCCTGAAGGCGATCGCGATCTACAAAAAAATCAACAAGATCGACCCGACCCGGCTCGACGTGTACGAGCGGCTGGCGGGGCTGTACACGAAACAGGGGCTCACGCAGGACGCCCGCAGCCACTACTCGACGCTGGCCGAGCAGTGGCTGAAAAAGAACGACCTGAAGAGCGCGATCGGCGCCTTCTCGAGCATGGCGGCGCTCGACCCCACCGACCTGAAGATCCAGGCTCGTCTCGCCGACCTGCAGCGCGTCGCGGGTCAGACGGCTCAGGCGGTCGCGCGCTACGACGCAATCGCGACGATGCTCCAGCGACGCGGCGCCCACGAAGAAGCCATGACCTTCTTCCGCAAGGCGCTCGATCTCGACCCGGACGACTCGGCCGCGCGGATGCAGGTGATCCGCTCCCATCTCGCCTCGAACGACGTCGCCTCGGCGATCTCGGCGCTCTCCGCTGCTCCGCGCACGGCCGAGACCCGGATCCTGCTCGCAGAAGCGAACCTCGCCGCGGGCGACCGGGGCGCGGCCGCCGCAGCCGCCGAAGAAGCCCTCGGTCTCGAACCCGACAACGAGGCCGGCCGGCTCCTGCTCGCACGGATCCGACTGGACGAGGGCGGGGCTGACGCGGCTTTCGAGACGGTTTCCCCGCTCGTGGATGCCGCGGCTTCCGCGAGAGACTTCGAGCTCGCCGTCGGGCATCTGCGGCCGATCCTGGAGCGGTTTCCCAAGCACCGGGGAACTCTGGAAAAGATGGCCGAGCTCTCCGAGGCCGAAGGGGACGCGGCCGAGTCTATCTCGGTGCGGCTGACGCTGGCGCGGGAAGCCGAGGGACGCGGCGACCCGTTCTCCGCGGCCCAGCATTACCGTCGTATTCTCATCGCCGATCCGGCCCACGCCGAGGCCCTGTCGCGGCTCGCCGAGATTGCTCCGGCGGGGCCGGCCGTCGCCGAGCCGTCGTCCGCCGAGACGATTGCCGACGACACGCAGGCGGCCCTCCAGGAAGCCGACATCCTCGCTCGATATGGCTTGCAGGATCGCGCGATCGAGCGCCTCCTGGCCCTCTCGCGCCGGCAGCCCGCGGACCTCGCTGTCCGGGAGCGCCTGGTCGAGCTGATGGCCGAAATCGGCAACCCGGCGGCTCCGCGCGAGGCGGAATCGCTGGCCGAAGCCTATCGCCGGCGGGGACAGGACACCCTCGCCGCCGCGCTCTTCGCGCGGCTGGGACTGTCGACCGCCGTGCGTCCCGAGCGGGTCCGGCCGGCGCCGCCCGCCTCGCCCGCATCGCCCTCTCCCGCCATCGAGGTGGAGTTCGACGAGTTCGACGTCCTTCCGGCTCCGGCGGCGCAGCCGATCGCAGCGCCCGTCGCCTTCGATTCCTTCGGCGAGCCGGGGGAGGTCCCGGCCCCGCTGCCTCAACCGGCCTCGCCGTGGCTGGACGCCTCCGGGGCCCGGTTGACTCCGCATGGTCCGGCCGATTCCGGATTCGGGGTCCTCGCGCCGGAGCTGCGATCGGTGATCCAGGAAAAGATGCAGCGCGCGACGTCCGAGCCGGCGCGACCTTCGAGGCCGGCCGTTCCGGTGGTGGAGGACGACAACCTGTTCGCGGACGAGCAACAGTTCTTCAACCTCGCCGAGGAGCTCGAACGAGAGCTGACCGAAGAGACGGCGGCGCCTCCGGCCGCGCCGGATCTCTCGGGAACGCAGGACGAAGCTTCGCTCCAGGAGATCTTTCGCGAATTCCGCAAGGGCGTCGAGCAGCAGCTTTCCGCGGAGGACTACGAAACGCACTACAACCTCGGGATCGCATACAAGGAGATGGGTCTCTTGGACGAGGCGATCGGCGAGTTTCAGCTTGCGAGCAAGGCGCCGGCGCTCACGGTCGAGTGCTGCAGCCTTCTCGGGCTCTGCTTCCTGGAAAAGGGAATGCCCCAGCTGGCGATCAAGTGGTATGGAAAGGGGCTCGCGACCCCCGGGATCCGCGAGACCGATACGGCCGGGCTGCTCTACGACCTGGCGAAGGTTTACCAGGACACCGGCGACATGAACCTCGCGTACTCCACGTTCCTGGAGGTCTACGGCATCAACACGAACTACCGGGACGTCGTCGAGCGCGTGCGCGACCTCGAGGAAGCGAGGAAGAACTCACGCGAGTCGGTCCACTGATTCTCAGCCGCGCGTCGGAACCAGCGGCTCTCCTTTCCGTGCGGGACCTTCGCGTGGAGGTCCCGATCGGCGGCCGCCGGGTGGCCGCGGTCGACGGCGTCGACTTCGATCTCGCGGCGGGGGAGTCGCTCGCGGTCGTCGGGGAGAGCGGCTGCGGAAAGACTCTGCTCGCCCGAGCGCTTCTCGGCCTCGCCCCCGAGGGCGCCCGCGTGTCCGGCTCGATCTCGATCGGCGGGCGCGAGCTGGTCGGCTCGAGCGCGGAAGAGTGGCGGCGCGTGCGCGGCAAAGAGATCGCGCTCGTCTTCCAGGAGCCGGCGAGCGCGTTCGATCCGGTCGCGACCGTGGGGGCCCAGATCGTCGAAGCGGTCCGGGCGCACCGCAAGGTCGCCCGTTCCGAAGCCCGCCGGATCGCGATCGAGCGCCTTCGCGAGGTGGGCTTCCCCGATCCCGCGAGAGGGATGGCCGAGTATCCACACCGCCTCTCGGGTGGCTTGAAACAGCGCGCCTTTCTCGCGATGGCTCTCGCGTCGGACCCCGCGATCCTCGTGGCTGACGAGCCGACGACCGCTCTCGACGCGACGGTCGCGGCGCAGGTCTTGGAGCTCCTCGATCGTCTCCGGCTCGGCCGAAGACTGACGCTGCTCCTGATCACGCACGATCTCGGGACGGTCGCCACGCACGCCGATCGCGTGATCGTGATGTATGCGGGAAGGGTCGTCGAAGAGGCCCGCGCCGTGGATCTCTTCCGGGAGCCGCGCCACCCTTACACGCGCGCCCTTCTCGCGTCGCTGCCCCGTCTCTCGGCGCGGACTCGCAACGCCGCCCGTCGGTTCGACGCGATTCCCGGAGTCGTTCCGGATCTCGCGTCGCGTCCCGCCGGCACGTGCTCGTTCGCCCCCCGGTGCCCGGAGCGGTTCGATCCCTGCGACTCCGACGAGCCCACGCTCTACCCGGCGGGAGAGAGCATCGCGCGCTGCTTTCTCTACGACCCGCGGCTGCGCTCGTGAGCCGCGAGCCGGCCGCGCCGCTTCTTTCGGCCCGGGATCTGACCAAGCGCTACGCGCTCTCGGCCGGAGTTTTCGGGCGCGGCGCCACCTTTGCCGCAGTCGACGGCGTCTCGTTCGACGTCGAGCGCGGCGAGACTCTCGGTCTCGTCGGGGAGTCCGGAAGCGGAAAGAGCACGACTGGCCGCCTCGTAGTCCGGCTGGAAGAGCCGACCGGAGGGAACGTCTTCTTCGAGGGTCAGGACTGGCTGGCTCTCTCCGGCCGGGAGCTCGCGCGGCGCCGCCGCGACGTCCAGATCGTGTTCCAGGATCCCCAGACTTCGCTCAACCCCCGTATGACGTGCGGCGCGCAGGTCTCCGAGCCTCTCTCCGTCCAGGGCCTCGCGCGCGGCCGCGATCTCAAGGAACGGGTGGGTTCGCTGTTGGCGGAAGTCGGTCTGTCCGCCGACATCGCCCGCCGCTTTCCGGCGGAGCTGTCGGGCGGACAGCGCCAGCGGGTCGCGATCGCGCGCGCTCTCGCGACGCGCCCCAAGTTCGTCGTTTGCGACGAGCCGGTTTCCTCGCTCGACGTCTCCGTCGCCGCGCAGGTGCTGAATCTCCTGGCGGAGCTTCGCGAGAAGAGTCACCTCTCGTACCTGTTCATCTCGCACGACCTCGCCGTCGTTTCGCGCGTGGCCGATCGCATCGCGGTGATGTATCTCGGCCGCATCGTCGAAGAGGGAAGCGCGGCGGCCATCGTCGCGCGTCCTCTTCACCCCTACACGGCCGCGCTTCTGTCGGCGTCGCCGGAAACCGATCCCGCTCGCCGCCGTCCGCGGATCGCGCTCTCCGGAGAGCCGCCCTCGCCCGCCTCGCCGCCGTCCGGGTGCGCGTTTCATCCGCGCTGTCCGATCGCGCGACCACGATGTCGCGAAGAAACGCCGAAGCTTTTCCCGACGCCCGACGGGCGACGGGTCGCCTGTTTCTTCCCGGGCGAGCTTGCCCCCGGCGCGCCCTGATCGCGGCGGAATCGAGCTATCATTCGCCGTCCTTCGGATGGGTAAATTCCGGCGAGAAGTGAAAAACATTCCCGCCGGAGGTGCGTAGTTAGGGTGACGAAGGAGTAACGGAATGAAGAGGTTCCCGAGAGTCCGGGCGGCCCGTGCCGTCCTTCTGGCGGCCGGAGTGCTCGGCCTTTCCCTCCCCGCGATCGCGCAGGAGACGGCCGTCCTTTCCTCGCGGCCGGGAGAGCGCACCCCGCGGGCGCTGCCCGAAGCGGGCGCCCAGGGAATCCGTCTCTCTCTCGCCGAGGCGGTCGCTCTGGCGGTGGCGAACAACCAGGACTTGAACGTCTCGGTCTATAACGCCGAGGCGTCCCGGTACGTTCTCTTCTCGAACATGGGGATCTTCGACCCGCTGGCCGAAGCGGCCTTGACCCGCGCGCACAACGAGCAGCCGGCGGCCTCGCAGCTCTCGGGGGCGCAGGTGACCACGAGCGATACGACCGACTTCTCGGCGCGCGTCA
>QHVV01000125.1 GCA_003222385.1 Acidobacteriota bacterium | reverse complement strand
GCGCGAAGGTGACGATCGCCGGCCGCACACTCGATCGACTCGAGAGAGGCGCCCGCGAGATCGC
This sequence comes from Acidobacteriota bacterium, assembly GCA_003222385.1. Lineage (GTDB taxonomy): Bacteria > Acidobacteriota > Thermoanaerobaculia > UBA5066 > Gp7-AA6 > Gp7-AA6. The sequence continues at coordinate 22,658 of QHVV01000125.1, read as the reverse complement.
CGAGGCCGCCCGCGAAGGGGGCGAGGTCGACCTCTTCCCGGCCGACGTGCGGGAGCCCGACGAGGTCGAGAAGCTCGTCGCCCACGCGATCTCGCGGTTCGGCAAGGTGGACTCGCTCGTCAACAACGCGGCGGGCAACTTCCTCGTGACCTCCGAGGACCTGACCCCCAACGGATTCGACGCCGTCGTCCGGACCGTCCTCCACGGCTCGGTCTACTGCACGCTCGCGGTGGGCCGGCACCTGCTCGAGCGCAAAGCGAGGGGCTCGATCGTGTCGGTCGTCACGACCTATGCGTGGACCGGCACCGGCTTCGCGCTCCCCTCCGCGTGCGCGAAGGCGGGCGTGCTCGCCATGACCCGATCGCTGGCGGTCGAGTGGGGACACGCCGGCATCCGGCTGAACGCCGTCGCGCCCGGTCCGATCCCGACGGAAGGCGCCTGGTCGCGCCTGATGGCGTTCCCCGAGGCGGAGAAGAACACGATCGAGCGGATCCCGCTCGGCCGACTCGGCACCCCCGAGGAGCTCGCGAACCTGGCGACCTTTCTGGTGTCCGACCTGTGCCCTTACCAGACCGGGGACTGCATCACCATGGACGGAGGCGAGTGGCTCGCGGGGGCCGGCGAGTTCTCCGACTACCGCAAAATCCCCCGAGACGTCTTCAAGGCAGCGCTCGAGAAGATCCGGAAGAAGCGGAAGTGACGCCGGTCTCGGGCTCCATCGGATCGTTGTCCAGATGGAACCGGTGGAGCAGACGGTGCGTGCCCGGCGCGAGAAGAATCCCGGCGACGGCGATGAAGACGAGGCCGGAAAAGAGGGCGTAGGAACCGGCGAAGAGCTTCCCGGCGTTCGTCGCGAGCGGCGTCAGCGGCCCCATCCCCGACAGGATCATCGACGCGTTCGCGAAAGCGTCGATCCACGACATGTTCTCGAGGCCGTGATAGCCGACCATGCCGATGCCGAGCGCGACCCCGAGCACGACCGCGCCCAGCAGCACGCTCGCGCCCATCCGGCGGAGAAAAGCCGTGCGGGAAAGGAGCGGCTGAAAGCGATTTTCGAACAGAACGTCTACCGGCCAGGAGCGCCGAACGCGTCTTCGAGAAGCTCTGCGAGCTCCCGCTTGTGCACCGAGGCGTTGCCGGTCGCGGGCGACGCGGACGGGGCGCGCCCCGCGTACCACAGCGCGGTCCCGGCGGGCCGCAGCTCCGAGAGGAGCGGCTGAACGAAGGTCCACGCGCCCATGTTCTTCGACTCCTCCTGGACCCACACCACGTCGCGAACCGCCGGATACTGAGCCAGCGTGTCGCGGAGCTTCGCCTCGGCGAACGGATAGAGCTGCTCGACCCGCACGATCGCGGTCGAAACGTTCTTTCGCTCTGCGCGCGCGGCCGAGAGGTCGTACCAGACCTTTCCGCTGCACAAGAGCACGCGAGAGACCGCAGCGCGATCGGAGACGCCGGAGTCGTCGAGCACGGCCTGGAACGCGCCGCGCGCCAGATCGTCCAACGGCGAGAACGAGGCGGGAAGGCGCAGGAGGCTCTTCGGCGTGAAGAGGACGAGCGGCTTGCCGTGCGGCTGCCGCATCTGGCGGCGCAGGACGTGGAAGTACTGCGCGGGGGTCGTGACGTTCGCGACGATCATGTTGTCGTCGGCGCAGAGCTGGAGGTAGCGCTCGATCCGCGCGCTCGAGTGCTCGGGGCCCTGTCCTTCGTAGCCGTGCGGCAGCAGGAGTCCGAGCCGCGACACCTCCCGCCACTTGTCCTCGGCCGAAGAGACGAACTGGTCCACGACGACCTGGGCGCCGTTGGCGAAATCTCCGTACTGCGCTTCCCAGAGGACGAGCGCGTCGGGCGCTTCGACGCTGTAGCCGTACTCGAACCCGAGCACGCTCTCCTCCGAAAGCGGGCTGTCGTAGACGGCGAGGGCCGCCTGCGAGGGATCGAGATCGGAGAGCGGTGTCCACGTGTCCCCGGAGGCCGTGTCGTGAAACACGATGTGGCGCTGGGAAAACGTTCCGCGGCTGGTGTCCTGTCCGGTCAGGCGGATCGGCGTCCGCTCGAGCAGGAGCGATCCGAACGCGAGCGCCTCGGCCGTGGACCAGTCGAGCGGCTGCGCGCCCTCGGCCATCTTCCCGCGACGCGCGAGCTGCGACACCATCTTCGGGTTCAGGTGAAAGCCCGCGGGTACCGTGGTCAACGCCCGGCCGATGCGGGAGAGGGTCTCGGCAGGGACCGAGGTCTCCACATCGGGAATCGGGAATCGGGAATCGGGAATCGGAACGGGCGCCTCATCCTTCTTCCTGGCCGCGATCTGCTTCGCTGCCTCCAGAGAGCGCTCGTACTCCGCCTTCTGCCGGCCTTCCATCTCCGCGACGTCGGCTTCGGTCAGGACGCCTTCCTTGACCAGCTTTCGCGCGTAGAGCGTTTTGACCCCCGGGTGCTCCTGGATCCGCTTGTACATGAGCGGCTGCGTGTAGGTCGGCTCGTCCCCTTCGTTGTGGCCGTGCAGCCGGAACCCGATCAGGTCGATCACGACGTCCTTGTGGAACTCCTGACGGTAGTCGAGCGCGATCTGGAGGACGCGGTGCGCCGTCTCCGGGTCGTCCGCGTTGACGTGAAAGATCGGGACCTGGTTGATCTTCGCGGCGTCGGTCGAATAGAGCGACGATCTCCCCGAGGCCGGCGGCGTCGTGAACCCGATCTGGTTGTTGACGATCAGGTGAATGGTCCCGCCCGTCCGGAAGCCGCGCAGCTGCGCGAGATTGAAAACTTCCGCGACCATTCCCTGGCCCGCGAACGCCGCGTCGCCGTGGAGGATCACCGCGAGCACGCATTCCCACGCCTCCGGCCCGCGGCCGCGGCGATCCTGCTTGGCGCGCACCATCCCTTCGACGACCGGGTCGACCGCCTCCAGGTGCGACGGGTTCGAAGGCACGGTGATCGCGACCTTCCGCCCGGTCGCGGTCTCGTGGACCCCTTCCGCCCCCTGGTGGTACTTGACGTCCCCTTCGTCCGCCGGAAAGTCGGGATGCACCGCTCCTTCGAAGCCGGCGAAGATCCGCTCGGTCGAGTTCCCGACGACGTTCGCGAGAATGTTCAGACGCCCCCGGTGCGTGAGCCCGATCGTGACCTCTTCCACGCCGCGCTCGCCGGCGCCCTCGAGGAGCTGATCGAGGAGGGCGATCGTGGTCTCGCACCCTTCGATCGAGTACCGGCGCTGCCCGAGATATTTCGTCCCGAGGAAGCGCTCGAACGTCTCCGCGGCCAGAAGCTTCTCGAAGATCCGGCGCCGCACCTCGCGCGGCGGAGGTTCGGCGGTCGCGCCGACCCGCTGGCGGAGCCACTCCTTCTCGGCCGGGTTGGAGATGAAGCGATACTCGACGCCGACCTTGCCGCAGTAGACGCGGCGCATGACGCCGATGATGTCCCGCAGCGGCATGTGCTCGCCGCCCTTCAAACCGCCGGTCCAGAACTCCCGATCGAGGTCCCAAATCGTCAGACCGTAGGTCTCGAGGTCGAGCTCCGGGTGCTCGTGGACGGGGACCATGCGGAGCGGGTCGACGTCGGCGATTAGATGTCCGCGCACCCGATACGCGTTGATGAGCTCGAGCACGCGCGCCTGCTTCTCGAGCGCCGTCCGAACGCGGGGTTCTTGTCGACCGCCCAGTGCAGTGGCTTGTACGGAAGGGCGAGGTCTCCAAAGACCTGCTCGTAGAAGCCGTCCTGGCCCAGCAGCAGCTCCTCGATCCTCCCGAGAAAGGCGCCGGACTCCGCTCCCTGGATGATCCGGTGGTCGTACGTGGACGTGAAGGTGGCGACTTTGCTGACCGCGAGCTCCGAGAGAGTCTCGGGTGCCATCGCCGAGAACTCCGCGGGATATCCGATGGCGCCGGTCGCGACGATGAGACCCTGCCCCGGCAGGAGGCGCGGGACCGACGCGGTCGTGCCGAGGGTGCCCGGGTTGGTGAGCGAGACCGTCGTGCCCTCGAAATCGGTCAGTGACAGCTTACCGGTTCGCGCGCGTCGAACGACGTCGTCGGCCGCGGCGGCGAACGCGGCGAAGCCCATCTTCTCGACGCCCTTGACGTTCGGGACGAGGAGCGTCCGGGACCCGTCCGACCTCTCGACGTCCACGGCGAGCCCGAAGCGGATCTCCTCGCGGCGGACCCGCACCGGCGCGCCTTCTCCGGCGTCGTAGGCGTCGTTCAACCGCGGAAACTGCTTCAGCGCCTGGACGATCGCCCACGCGACGAGCTGCGTGAACGAGATCTTCGACTCGTCGCTCGCGGTGCGGGACTCGTTGATCAGCCGCCGGTTCTCATCGAGCAGCTTGATGGGAATCTGCCGCTGCGAGGTCGCGGTGGGGACCGCGAGCGATGCCTCCATGTTCTCCGCGATCCGGAGTGCTCCCCCGCGCAGAGGCGAGACCACTTCGGCGCGTCCCGGCGCCGGCGCCGGCGGTTTCTCCGCCGCGACCGCGCGGGTCGATTCGGCCGGAGCGGGCGGATGCGCGGGACGCGGCTCGGGCTCCGGTTTTCCCGGGGGGGTCGGGGGACCGCCAGGTCCCCCGCTCGGGATCTGCCTCGCGCGGAAGAACTCGCGCCATTCCGCATCGACCGATTCCGGGCTCTCCCGGTATCGGGCGAGAAGGTCCGCGACGTAGGCCGCGTTCTCGCCGAACTCGGCGACGAGCTCGTCGGCGAGGTCGGCCGTCTTTTCGGTGGCCACGATCCGATTCTAGACTCGTCCGGAAGGCCAAAGGTCCGAAGGACCTCGGCCGCTCGAGCTCAAAGAGGTCCTTCGCTGCGCTGCGATGGCTGCGCCACTTGGTACGATCTCGCCTCCCCTCGATCCAGGAGGTTTTCTTGAGACGGACGACCGTTCTCGCCCTGATCCTCGCCGGCGCGGCCGCTCCGACTTCGCCCGGCCGGGCGGCGGACGCGGCTCCCGCGCTCTCCGCCGAAATCCGCGAGACGGCGGAGTCGCTGCGGCAGAACGCTCTTTCCGGGAGCCGCGCCTCCGAGTGGATTCGAAGCCTGATCGACCACTCCGGACCGCGCCTTTCCGGTTCGTCGGGAGAGCGCGCCTCCATCGGCTGGGGCCTGGAGACCTTCAAAACGCTGGGTTTCGCGCGCGTCCGCGCCGAGAAGGTCCGCGTGCCGTTCTGGCAGCGCGGCGTCGAGACCGGTGAGGTCACGGCGCCATACCCGCACAAGCTCTCCCTGACAGCGCTGGGCGGCAGCGTGCCGACACCCGCGGCCGGCCTCGAAGGAGAGATTGTGGAGGTCGGATCGCTCGACGAGCTCGCCACGAAGAACGAGGCGGCGGTCCGGGGAAGAATCGTGTTCTTCAACAAGCGGATGCGGCGGTCGGTCGACGGCGCCGGCTACGGCGAGACGGTTCCGATCCGCGGCTCCGGCCCCTCGCGCGCCGCGAAGCTCGGGGCGATCGGCGTGCTCATCCGTTCCGTGGGGACGGACTCCAACCGGACGCCGCACACCGGTTCGCTCAAGTACGACGAGGGGATCGCGGAGATCCCGGCGGCCGCGCTCTCGAATCCGGACGCCGATCTCCTCGAGCGCCTCGACCGCGAGGGCAGGCCCGTGCGCGTCCGCTTCACGCTCGGATGCCGGAACCTCGGACAGGCCGACTCCGCCAACGTGATCGGCGAGATTCCGGGGACCGGGAAATCCGAGGAGATCGTTCTGCTGGGCGCCCACCGCGACTCCTGGGACCTGGGAGAGGGGGCAATCGACGACGGCGCGGGATGCGGCATCGTCATCGAGGCTGCGCGGCTGATCGGGGCGCTGCGAAAGAGGCCGCTGCGCACGATCCGCGTGATCCTTTTCGCGAACGAGGAGAACGGCCTGGCGGGCGGGAAGTCTTACGCGGAGACGCACGCCGCGGAGCTCGACCGCCACGTCGCCGCGCTCGAGGCCGACCTGGGAAGTGACGCCCCGATCGGGTTCGCGTGGAACGCCGGTCCCTCCGCGGAGCGTCTCGTCGGGGAGATCGCCGCGCTGCTCGCTCCGCTCGGAGCATCGCAGGTGACGTCGACCGGCGCCGGCGGCGCGGACATCTCGCGGCTCGTCCTCGCCGGAGTCCCGCTGTTCTCGGTCCGGCAGGACGCGTCGCGATACTTCGACTGGCACCACAGCGCCAACGACACGTTCGACAAGATCGACCCGGTCCCGCTCGACCGCATGACCGCGGCCGTCGCGGTTTTTACATGGGTCGCGGCGAACGTGCCGCAGCCGTTCGAGCGGGTTCCGAAAGAGAAGAGAGTGCTGCCGAAGAATTAGTTCGACTTCGGCGCTACCGGATCCGGAAAACCCGCGTCACTTCGCCGACTTCGGTGAAGTGCACGGTGTGTGTCGTGAAGATGTGCACCCACGCGCTGCCGGTCCAGAGCGTCGAGATCCCTTTCACCACGCCGTAGAAACCGATCTGCGCCATCCAGGCGAGCGAGACCGCCGCCTCGGCCGGCGTCCCCCAGCGGAGATAGAACTCGAACGGGTGGAAAAGCGCATACGCGATGCCCGACAGGACTGCGCCGGTCATCGCGGAGCGGCCGAGAATCGCGAGCCGCGGCGCGAGCAGGCTCTCGAAGAGGATCATCACGGGCAGGAGCGTCCCGGCGGTAAAGAGAAGGAGCGCTGCTCCCCAGCCGGCGGGCGGTTGACCAAACGTGACGCGCGGATCGCCGGCCAGGAGACCCGACGCTCCCGCGACGGCGCAGAAGGCGATCCACTTCCCTCCCTGCGGGAAGCCGAGAAGAAGAGTTTTCGGTCGGTACCGCCGCACTCCGAGAAAGATAGCGAGCGGCACGACGACTCCGGCGACGAAGTAGAAAATCGCCCACCGGACGACGGAGCCCGGAGTTTGTGCCTGCCACGCGACGGCGGCGCCGCCGCTCATCCCGGCCGACGCGATGTGCGCTCGGACGCCGATGAGACGTCCGACGACGATCAGAAGGAGCAGATACGCGAGAACGCCCGCGCACTCGGCGCCGGGATTTCGGATTGGAAGACCGCTCCCGTGATCGATCGGACGCCGGTCCCGGGCGAGGCGGAGAAGCGCGGCAACGAGAACGAGCGCGATCGATTCGGCGATCAGGTAGTGGACCGGTTTCGGCGCCAGCGGGAGAGCGCGTCCGCGATCGGCGATCAGGATTCCCCACGCGACGAGCCACAGCGCCAGGAACCCGAGGAGAAACGGGTTGCGGGCCACGATTACCGCGAACCTAACTCCGTTTCGCGGCGACTCTTTCCCGCACCGCCTGGACTTCGGGATGCTGGAAACCGAGGAGCTCCGCGATCCGCCGCGCGAGTTGGCCTTCGACCGCGGTCAGAACACCGTCGGAGTAGACGACTCCCCAGATCGCCTCGATCAGCCGCAGCCGCTGCTCCCGGGAAAAGCTCTCGGTCACGAGCTTCGTGAACTGATAGAGATCCACGCTTTCCTGGCGGGCTTCCTCCGCGAGCCTCAGGACCTCCCGCACGTCTTCGGGGGCGACTCCCAGGTCTTCGCGCGCGTGGCGGGAGATCCTCTCCTTTTCGTCAGGCGTGAAATCCTCGTCGGCGTGCGCGATCTCGAGCAGAAGCGCGCAGGCCGCAATCGCGACCGGATCGGGAGCGCCGGCCTCGGGTCCAGCCGCCTTGGGGGAAAAGAAGGAGCGCAGGGCCTCCAGCACCATGCCCGGAGTCTAAGCCCGATCTTAAATCGAGGCCGCGGAGCGGGATTTCGAGAAACTTTCCGCAAGCGTCGTGCGTACAGAGAGGTTGGAGTCAACGATGAACCGCCGCGAGCTCGAAACGCTTTTTCTGACGCTGGAATCCACGCCCGCTCTTCTCGCGCGCGCCGCTTCGGAAGTTCCGGAGGACAGTGTGCGACAGCGCGGCACGGCCGGAGGCTTCTCCTTAGTCGAGCACGTCTGGCACCTCGCCGATCTCGAGCGCGAGGCCTACGGCGTCCGGATCCGCCGTCTGTTGACGGAGGACGAACCGGTCCTTTCGAACTTCGAAGGGGATCGCGTCGCGCGCGAGCGCATGTACCTGCGGCGCGATCTCGCCGAAGGACTCCTCGCGTTCACGACGGCCCGCACGCGCAACCTCCAGCGGCTCCGGGAGGTTTCCGCCGAAGACTGGAAGCGCGCCGGACGGCAGGAAGGCGTCGGGCGCATCGAGCTCTCGGACGTTCCGAGGATGATGACCGAGCACGACCGCGCTCACGGAGTCGAGATCGCCGAGCTCGTTGCGGAGCTGCGGGATCGGATCGTGCCGCCCCCGAGCCGGCCGCCGCGGGTTTCGGCGTTCGCCTGAAAAACCCTCAGGCCTCCGTCGCGGGCGCGCGGCGCTTCTTCCACCACTCCCGCGCGAAAGCGACGATCCCCGGCAGAATCGAGAGGACGACCACGACCAGGATGACGACCTCGATGTTCTCGCGGACGCCCGGGATCTTTCCGAGGAAATAGCCGATCCCGGTCATCGAGACCACCCAGAAGAGCCCGCCGAAGACGTTGAACGACAGGAAGCGCCGGTAGTCCATCTGCCCCATGCCCGCGACGATCGGAGCGAACGTGCGGACGATCGGCATGAAGCGGGCGATGATGATCGTCTTGCCGCCGTGCTTCTCGTAGAAGTCGTGCGCGCGCCGCAGGTGCGCCGGGTTGAAGAAGAGTGACTTCGGCCGGGTGAAGAGGGCTTGTCCGACGCGCCGTCCGAACCAGTAGCCGGCGGTGTCGCCCGCGATTGCGGCCACGATCAGGAGCGCGTTCAACGTCCAGATGTTCAGCCGGCCGGCCGCTGCGAAAACGCCGGCGGTCACGAGAAGCGAGTCGCCCGGCAGGAAAAAGCCGATCATGAGCCCGGTCTCGGCGAAGATGATCGCGGTCATCGCGGTCAGGCCCCCGACGCGGACCATCGTCTCGACGTCGGTCAGCTTGTGGAAGAGATCTTTCAGCCAGTCCATCGCTCAGTCGGCGGGATAGCGCGCTTCGACGACCGAAGAGATCCCGCCGCGCGAAGAGAACCGTCCCGTCACCGTCATCCTCCTCGGCCGGCAAGCCGCGACGCAGTCCTGGAGGATCCGGTTGACCGCGTTCTCGTAGAAGATCCCGACGTTCCGATACGCGACGATGTAGAGCTTCAGGGATTTCAGCTCCAGGCAGAGCGCATCCGGGACGTATCGGATGGTCAGATGTCCGAAGTCCGGCAACCCCGTCTTCGGGCAGATCGCGTTGTACTCCGGGATCTCGACCGTAATCTCGTAGTCGGAGTACTGGTTTGGCCAGGTCTCGATGCCGGGCAGCTCGACGTCGAGCCCGGACCGGGCGTGCTCGGGGGTGTATTCCGTCATCGCGCGCCTCAGGTCACGAGCCCGACGCGCGCGCCTCGGAACTCCTTCTGGAGCGTTTCGCGGATCCGCGCGGCGATCGGGCCCGGCCGTCCGCCTGCGATCGGGCGGCCCTCGATCTCGACGAGCGAGTATGTCCAGAGCGTGGTCGACGCGAGGAAGACCTCTTCGCAAGAGAAGAGCTCGTCGGCCGCGAGCGGCCGCTCCTCGATCGCGAGGCCGAGGCCCGCCGCCGCTTCGAGCGCCGCAGCGCGCGTGACGCCGGGCAGGATCCGAGGGCCCTTCGGCGCCGTGCGCAGGACGCCCCCCGTGACCGCGAAGAGGTTCGCCTTGGTGCCTTCCCACGCGATTCCGTCGCGAACCAGGATGGCTTCGCTCGCGTTCGCTTCGCGAGCCATCTGAGACGCGAGCACGTTCGGCAGCAGCATGACGGTTTTCACGTCGCAGCGGCCCCACCGCTCGTCGTTCGCGAAGATCGCGCGCCCACCTTCGGGAGCGGGAGGCGGATCGGTCAGCCGGGCGAACGCGTAGACCGTCGGCGGAGTGCCGGGCGGTGGAAAGGCGTGCGCGCGGGGAGCCGCGCCGCGAGAGATCTGCGCGTAGACGAGCGCATCCTCTTTGTCGAGGCCGTTCTCCGCGAGGAGCCGCGCCGCGACCACTGGAAAAAACTGCGGCTCGGCCGCGATCCGGAGCGCCGTCAACCCGTCGCGCATGCGCATGAGATGTTCTGCCAGCCGATAAGGCCGGCCCGCCGCGAAGCGGACGACTTCGTAGATCGCGTCGGCGAAAAGAAAGCCGCGGTCTTCCGGAGAGATCTTCGCTTCTTCGCGCGGAAGAAACCGGCCGTTCAGGTAGACGAGCACGCCGCGGATTGTAAGCGGAGCGGTGCTCGACCCCGGTGCTCGCCCCCGTTTGAACTCTCTGTCCGCCGTTCGCGAAGCGAACGCCGCGGACCCGTTCTAATCCTCGCCGATCTCGCGCGGTCGCTTCCCTTCCGCAGTCTCCCGTCTTCCGCCGCGGAACTCGCGGACGGCCCGGCTCAAATCCTCGCTCCCCGCGAGCAACCGGTACGCGACCTCGGCGTGCGGAAGCGCTTCCGCGAGCGCACGTCGCCGCTCGGCGCGCAGGAGGTCGCGCGCGCCGGCGAGCGCGGCGGGACTCGTCGCGAGAAGTTGATCGACCAGGCGCTCCGTCTCGCGGTCGAGGTCGAAGGGCGCGACCGCGCGCGCCGCGAAACCCGCCTGAGCCGCTTCACGACCCGACACCGTCCGCCCCGTCAGGATCCAGTCGGCCGCGCGGGCGCCTCCGATCCGGGCGGGGAGGAGCGCCGCAGCGCCCGGCGGGAAGCACGCGAGCCGGATCTCGGGGAACCCGATCCGCGCATCCTCGGTCACGAAAACCACGTCGCACGCCGCGGCGAGCTCGGCTCCCCCGCCGAGACACACTCCGGAGACCGCCGCGACCGTGACGGCCGGCGTCCGCACCAGCGCGTTCAACGCGCCCCGCATCGCCGCCAGCATCGCCTCGATCGCCTTCGGCTCCGGAAAGTGCTCCGCGATCGAAACTCCCGCCGAGAAAGCGCGCGGCAACCCGGAGAGAACGAGGACGCGCGCGCCCGCGCATCCCAGCACGAGACGGGCGAGCTCCTCGAGCGCCGCGACGTCGAGAACGTTGACCGGCGGGATTTCGATCGAGAGGCCGGCGCGGCCGGAATCGACGGCGAGGCGGAGCGGCACGCCCCCTTCTTATCTCAGGAAACGCTCTTGCGGGGAGTCTTTCGCGCGGCCGGCGCGGGGGTCACCGCCGGCTTCGTGAGCCTGTCCTTTTCGCGGTGGTAGACCGCGAGCGCGTTCTTCATGTGGGCCTCGGACATCGGGACGTTCGGAATCCTGTTCTCCGCCTCGCGCAGCCGGACCTCGACGTATTCCTCGGGCACGCCGGAACGGATGATCTTCTGCACGATCTCGTTCAGCCGCTTTATGTACGCGAGCGTGTCGGCGATCCCGGTAGTCGGTCCGATCGTGCCGTGGCCCGGGACCATCTTCTCGATCGGCGCGGCCGCGAGCCTCGGAAGCGTCTTCGCCCACGACGCTGCGTCGGCGTCGGGCAGGTGCAGGTCGGGGAGGCGCCCGTTCGAGGCGAGGTCCCCGGCGAAGAGCACCTTTTCGGCGGGCAGCAGGACGACGAGGTCGCCGGTCGTGTGGGCGGGGCCCAGCCACTGGATTTCGGCGCGCCGTAGACCGTCGACCAGGATCAGCCTTTCCGAGATGGTGATCAAGGTCGGCGAGATGCCGCGCTTCCCCGACAGGGGATCGGTCGGATCGTTCGACGCCTGCGTGATGTAAGAGAGGATCGACGGGGCGGCGTGCTCGTGACAGATCGGCTGCGCTCCCGCCGCGATGAACGCGCGGACGCCGGTCGTGTGGTCCGCGTGAGCGTGGGTCAGGACGACGTAACGGACCGGCTTTCCGCCGGTCGTCTCCGCGATCTGGCGCAATATTTCCTTCGCGGTCGCCGCGTCGCCCCCTGAATCGACCGCGACGACGCCGTCTCCGTACAGGAACCAGCCGACGTTGGCTCCCTTGTCCGGCTGCGCCGCCCAGATTCCTTCGGCGAGCTTCTGGACCGAGACCTTCGCCTGCGCGGTCGCGGCGAGCGCGGGAAGGGCGAGAGCGAGGGCGAGCGCGGCGACGCGGGTTCTCATGCGAGCTCCTGTCGTGTCGGTTGAATCTTCGAAATCTCCGAAAGCCGCACAACCCGCGCCGTTGCGGCCGCATTCCTCTTATCCGGCGGTCTTTCGCCTTCCCCTTCGCCGCACTTCCGCGACGAACTCGCGGAAGAGGCGCCGCGAGACGGCGTCGTCCGTCAGGTTCTCCGGGTGCCACTGCACTGCCACGAGCCACCGCCCGTCCTTCGCCTCGATCGCTTCGATGACGCCGTCCGGCGCCCTGGCGGCGACGACGAACCCGTCCGCGGCTGGTGATGCCGGCTGTTGACGTCGATCTCGGACTTCCCGACGATCGAATGCAGACGCGTTCCCGGCTCGACCGTCACGGGATGATCGCGCCGGTTTTCCTTCTTCGGCCGCTTGTGCGTGACCTCCGACGGCCGTTCCAGCGGCAGGTCCTGGACGAGCGTGCCGCCGCGGGCGACGTTGACGACCTGGAGGCCCCGGCAGATCCCGAAAACCGGAACACGCGAGCGCCAGGCTCGGTCGAAGACCGGAAAGTCGACCGCGTCGCGACCCGGATCGATCTCGACGTTGGCTCCTTTCTTGACGTTGCTTCCGTAGCGAACCGGGTCGACGTCGTCTCCGCCCCCGATGACGACTCCGTCGAACTCCCCTTCGATCGGGTCGTCCGGGCGCATCACGACGATCTCGTCGCGCTGCAACCCGGCTTCGACGAGCGCGCGGACGTAGTCGTTTTCTTCGGCCGGGACGTCGCTGTCGAGGGTCAGGGCGATCCGCACGCGCTCACCGCTCGAAGAGTACCGCCATTCCCATCCCTCCCGAGACGCACAGGGTCGCGATCCCCCTCTTCGCATCGCGCCTCTTCATTTCGTGAAGGAGCGTCGTCGAGATCCGCGCGCCCGTCGCGCCGATCGGATGGCCGAGCGCGATCGCGCCGCCGTTCACGTTGACGCGCGAGAGGTCGATCGGAAGCTCCCGCGCGCAGGCGATGACCTGCGCGGCGAACGCCTCGTTCAGCTCGATCAGGTCCACGTCGGGAAGGCCGAGCTTCTGCTTCGCGAGGAGCGCTTTCAACGCCGGGACGGGACCGATCCCCATGCGCTCCGGCTCGACCCCCGCGGACGTCCAGGCGACGACACGGCCGAGCGGTTCCCTGCCGGCGTGGCGGACCGCTCCTTCCGATGCGAGGACGAGCGCCGCGGCCGCGTCGGTGATCCCGGACGAGTTTCCGGCGTGGACGGTGCCGGACTCCGGATCGAAGACGGGAGCGAGCCTCGCCAGGGTCTCGACCGTTGTTTCGGGGCGCGGATGTTCGTCCGTTTCGACGAGGGTCGCGCCCTTCTTCCCCTCCACGGTGACCGGCGCGATCTCCTCAGCGAAGCGTCCCGAGGAGATCGCTTCGGCCGCGCGCCGCTGCGATTCGGCGGCATAGGCGTCCTGCTCGACCCGCAGGATCCCGTACTCGCGGACCAGGTTCTCCGCCGTCTCGCCCATGAGCTCGCCGCACAGGGGGCAGAGAAATCCGTCGCGATACATCGCGTCCACGATCTCGCCGTGCCCCATCCGGTACCCGAACCGCGCCCGCGGCAGGAGGTACGGGGTCGCCGACATGCACTCCGTCCCGCCGACGAGGACCGCTTCGTTCTCCCCCGCCGCGATCGACAGGCTTCCGAGTGTCAATGCCTTCAACGACGACGCGCACGCCTTGTTGACCGTAAACGCGGGAACCGAGTCGGGCACCCCGGCGCGATGAGAGACCTGTCGCGCCGTGTTGGGTCCGCCGCCCGCCTGGCGCGCGTGCCCGAAAATCGTCTCGTCGATCGCGGCCGGAGGCAGGCCCGAGCGCTCGATGGCCGCCCGCGCGGCGACCTCTCCCAGGTCCGCCGCGGACATCGACGCGAAGGCGCCGCCGAACTTCCCGATCGGCGTGCGGACGGCGGAAAGGACGTGGACGGGTCTCACGGAAATCACTTTAGCAAGCAGAGGTGGGTGTCAGGTGTCAGATGAAGTGCGGCAAGACGCACCTCTTGATTGCCAACAGGTTGACTTACGTGAGTTCCCGCGACATGGAATCACTCCTCGCTCGAACGAGCGAGATCGGCCGCATGTTGAATGGCCTCGTCCGACGCTGGAAAACCCGCGACATCCGATACCGGAAACCTGATACCTGAAACCTGCTATTTCACGCGCGGCAATCGAACCGTGACGGTCGTCCCCCTGTCCAGATCGCTCGTGATGTCGACCCTCCCTTTGTGGGCCTCGACGATCCACCGCACGATCGAGAGGCCCAGCCCGGACCCTCCGGTGTACGCGCGGCGGGCGCGATCGCTGCGGAAGAAGCGCTCGAAGACAAAGGGAAGGTCCGCCTCGGGAATCCCCACGCCCGAGTCCGAGACCTCGATCGCCGCCTCGTCCGGGGTCGTCTCCAGCCGGACCCGGATCGAGCCTCCCGCCGGCGTATAGCGCATCGAGTTTTCGAGCAGGTTGTGGAGGACCTGCTGCATGCGGCCCGGATCGACGAAGGCGATGACCGGATCTTCGGGCACCTCGACCGAGAGCTCGATCTCGTGGTCCGCCGCGGCCGGCAGGAGCTCCCGGACGACGTCCGATACGAAGTGGCCGAGGTCCTGGTTGGAAAAAGAGAGCGTGACGCGGCCGCTCTCTCCCCGCGCGAGAAAGAGGATGTTCTGGGAGATGCGGGCGAGGTGTCGGATCTCGAGGAGGGCGTTGCCGATCGCTTCCCGATATTCCTCGACGGAACGGTCCTCTTCGAGCGCGACTTCGAGCGTGCCGCGCAACACGGTCAGCGGAGTGCGCAGCTCGTGCGAGACGTCCGCAATGAACTGCTGCTGCTCCTTGCCGGTCCCGGTGAGCGAATCCAGGCGCGCATTCAGCCGCTCGGCCAGGTCGCGCGCCGGGCCGGAGAGGTCCGCCGTGGCGATCCGACGCAGCGGATGGGTCTCGGTCTGGATCAGGCGATCCCGCAAGGCGTCGAGCTGCATCTCGGCGCCGGATGGATCCGGCGACGCCGACGCGGGCTCGGAGGCCGGGCCAACCGACTTCGGCGGGGCGACGGATCGCGGCGAGGCGAGCCGGCCGCCCAGGAAGACGAGCACCGCGAACGCCGCCAGGCCCGCGGCCACGGCGAGGAAGACCCCCGAGGAACGCACCAGGAACGAGAGGACCGCCAGGATCGCGGCGCTTCCGAAAAGGGCCGCCGCCGCTAGCGACCAGGCGCGGCCGGACACTGCCTATCCTTCGGATTCCCGGGACGGTTCCCCCGGCTCCCCCAACCGATAGCCCACCCCCCGAACCGTCTGAATGAGCTTTTCCTTTTCGCCCGCATCGAGCTTGCGGCGCAGCGCGTTGATGTACACGTCGATGATGTTCGTCGAAAGATCGAACGAGTCCTCCCAGATGCGCGCCTGGATCTCGGAGCGGGACACGACCTTGCCGCGCCGCCGAAGGAGGAGCTCGAAGAGCGAGCCTTCGCGCGCGGTCAGGCGAATCACGTCGCCCCGGCGGCGCACTTCGCGCGACTCCGGTTCGTAGGTTACATCCCCGTACACGAGCGGTCCGGGCTCCGCCACCTCGGTGCGCCTCGTGAGCGCGCGCAACCGCGCGAGGAGCTCCCGAAACGAGAACGGCTTGACCAGGTAGTCGTCGGCGCCGGCGTCGAGACCTTCGATCTTGTTTTCGACGCTGTCGCGCGCGGTCAGCATGAGAACCTTGGACGGGATTCCGCGGGCGCGGATCTCCCGGCAGAGCTCGATGCCGTCGCGCGAGCCCGGCAGCAGAAGATCCAGGATCAGGAGGTCGTACTCGCCGCCCTCCAGGCGCTCGAGGGCGCGATCCGCGTCGGCCACGGCTTCGACCGAATAGCCTTTCTCGGTCAGTCCCTTCCGGAGGAACTGCGCGATCTTCTCCTCGTCTTCGACGACCAGCACTCTCAAGGCGATTCCCGATCCTCTTCCTTCGCCTCGCCGCGACGGGGGTTCGACAGGAAAGAGACGACGAACGCCGCTCCCGCCCCGGCGGCGAAGCCCCCCGCGAAGGAAGACGTGGGCTGCGGCGTCGCGATCGCGGCGATCGCGCCCGCCGCGACGAGCCCGAGCAGCAGCACCCGGGACACCGGCACCGGAGGAATCATCGGGGTCAGACCTCCACTGACCCACTTTGCCTCTTATCTTCATCAAACTGAAAGACTTGGGCAAACCTTAAGAGATCGGTCTTTAGGAACCGCTAACTCGAATGATGGCAATGGATTGCACCCCAATGTGGCAAGTGGAGACCTGACCCTACTTCATGGTCATGGGATCGCGCAGGGGCAGGTCCACCAGCCGGTCGCTGGCCAGCGCCTGGAGGGAGACGGTGTGCTTCAGGTCGCCCGCCAGGATGTCGCTTTTCTTGCCGACGACCAGAATGACCAGCCTGTCGGACGAAAGGAACTTTTTCGCCACGCGCTGCACGTCGGAGGCGGTCACCTTCTCGACTTTCGCCCGGTACGTCTTCCAGTAATCCGGGTCGGAGGCGTAGCGGCCGGTCAGCTCGTCCTGCGCGAACGTCGTCGCGACCTGCGCCTTCGTGGCGAACGTGCGCGGGAACGTCTCGATGAACGACTTCTTCGCCGTGTTCAGCTCTTCGGCGGTCACCGGCTCGGCGGCGATCCGCCGGATCTCCTCGACCACGACCGACGTCGCGTACGCGACGGTGCGCGACTTCGACTGGAAGCTGGCGCGAAACGCCGACGGGTAGTAGACGCCCCCGGGAAACGCGGACCCCGCGCTGTAGGCGAGACCTTCGTCCGAGCGCACGCGGTTGGTGATGCGCGAGGTGAACCCTCCGCCGCCCAGGACGTCGTTCATCACGAGCACCGGGAAGGAGTCCGGGTCGTCCCGGCGAATGCCGGGCAGGAGAACCGATACGCGCCCCTGGTTCACGTCCTTGTCGATGACGTAGACCCCGGGCTTCGCGAACGCGGTGTTCGTCGGCACCGGCGGAGCGGTGTCACCACGGAACGGCCAGTCGGCGAAGAGCTTTTCGAGCTTCCCGACGAGGACGGCGCGGTCGAAGTCGCCGCTCGCCGCGACGACGAACTGCGCCGGGTGGAACCACCGCCGGTGGAACTCCTCGAGGTCGGCCTTCGTGAGCGCCTTCAGCGACGTCTCGGTCTCGTACCGGTTCGCGAAGAACTCCTCGCCGAAAGAGAGGAACCCGCGCTCGCGAGACTCGATCGCGGCAGAATCGTCGTTGCGCTGCTTCATCGCCTGGAGCATCTGCTCCTTGCGCAGCGCGATCTTGTCGTCCTGGAACCGCGGCGCGGTCAGGACATCCCTCAGAATCGCGAGCCCTTCGTCGAGGTCCTTGGAGAGGAGGTTCAGACCGACGCTGCCCTGCGTCTCGCCGACCGCGGACGTCAGCTGCGCGGCGAGGAAGGCGAGCCTCTCCTCGAGCTCTTCGGCGGTCTTCGACTTCGTGCCGCCGCGCGCGAGCATGTATCCGGTCAGGTCCGCGAGTCCTTCCTTTCCGGCCGGGACCAGATACTGCCCGGCGCGCACGTAAACGACGATGTTGACGAGCGGAAGCTCCCGGTCCGGCACGACGTACGCGATCGGACCGCTCGCGAGCTTGACCCGATACTCGGCGGCGGACGGCGGCTCGTAGACGAGCGGCGGAAACGTCAGCTTCTCGGGACGCGACGGGATCGAGGCCGGCGAGGAGCCGACCGGGCGCGACGCGGCGGCCCGCCTCGGCGTCGCAGTCGTCGGCGCGGCGAGCGCGGCGGCAGCCAGGACTCCGGAGACAACCACGGTGACGGCAGTCGTCTTCATCCTTTCTTTCCTTTCGCCTTCTCGAGCTCGTCGATCCGGCGCTGGATCTTCTTTTTCACTACCTCGATCGCCGGCTTCGCTTCGGGGGGGGCGCCGGCCGCCTGCGACTCGATCTGCGCGAGCATCTGTCGCAGCTTGTCGGGATCGTCCGCCGACTGCAGGCGCTGCGAGAGCTGACGCACCATCTGTTTGCCGCGGTCGTCCAGTCCCGCCAGGTCGGGGTCCTCGGCTCCGCCGGCGGCTCCCGCCTTCCTCGTATAGATCGCGACGGCCCGGTTCTCCTTCGTGAAATATCGGTTCGCGACGCGCCGGACGTCGGCGGCCGTGACGGCCTGGATCTTCAGCCCCGACTCGTTGACCTCCCGCCAGTTGCCGCGCCCGTCGCTCTGGATGAGCTGGATCAGGACCGGGAAGTTCGAAGAAAGCCGGCGGTATTCGGCGGCCGCGAAATTGTTCTTGACCTTCTGGAGCTCCTCGGCGGGGACGTCGGTCGTCTTCAGCCTGTCGATCTCGGCATAGACGGCCTGCTCGACCTCCTCCGGCCGACGGCCCTCTTTCGCCTCCCCTCCGGCGTTGAACAGGCCCGCCCACTTGCGCGACTCCTGCCGCGCGAAGGCGTCAGTCGCCACGCGGGATTTGAGGACGAGGCCCTTGTAGAGCCGGCCGGTCCGGGTCGAGAGGATCTGGGCGAGCGCCTGGAGCGGATAGGAATCGACGTGACCGAACGGCACCGTGTGCCAGAGGATGTCCACCTGCGGGTTTGCTTCCGCCTCGGCGTACATCCGCTTCTCCGCCTGCTGCGGGACCTCCAGCGTGACGACGTCGGGGACCGCCGCCTTTCCGCGGGGAATCCGGCCGAAATACCTCTCCGCCATCCGCGCGGTCTTCTCGACATCGACGTCGCCGACCAGAATCAACGTGATGTTCTGCGGCGCGTAGTAGGTGCCGTAGTAGGCGTCTGCCTCCGCCTTCGTGATCGCCGGGATGTCGGAGGGCCAGCCGACGACCGGCCAGCCGTACGGGTGCGACTCCCAGAAGAGCGACTCGAAGCTCTCTTCGAACTTTCCGAGCGGGGTCGCTTCCGTGCGCATGCGGCGCTCCTCGAAGACGACGTCGCGCTCCGCGTAGAACTCGCGGAAGACCGGGTGGAAGAGGCGGTCCGACTCCATCCACATCCAGAGCTCGAGCTTGTTCGACGGCACCGTGACGAAGTAACCGGTCATGTCTTCGTTGGTGAACGCGTTCATCCCGGAGCCTCCGGCGGTCGTGTAGATCCGGTCGAACTCGTTCTTGACCAGGACTTCCCGCTGTTTCCGGATCAGCTCGTCGAACTTCTTCTCGAGCTCTCGATAGTGCGAGGTCTTGTTCTCCGGCTTCAAGAGGTCGTCGATCTCGCCGCGCCGGTACGCGGCGCGCATCTTCGCCTCCTCCTGGCGCATTTCTTCGCGGACAAGCTCCTGCTCACCGATGACCGCGAGGTCTTTCCGGTAGTCCTTCGTGCCGATCGTCGGCGTGCCCTTGAACATCATGTGCTCGAAGAGGTGCGAGATCCCGGTGATGCCCGGCCGCTCGTTGGAGCTTCCGACGTGCGCAACCCAGCCTCCGGCGACCGTCGCCTCGCCTTCGCGGTGAACGATCAGGAGGTGCATTCCGTTCGAGAGTGTCTTCTCGGCGACCGGGATCTTCTGGGCGCCGATCGGAGCAGCGAACGCCAGCGCGAGAACGATGCCCGAAGACACGCGGCGAGAGCTCATTCGCGGTCCTTTCCCGACGTGTTCGGCCCGTGCGGTTCGGCGCACGGGAACGCCCTTTGCAGGGCCCTATTCTCTAACATCGGAAACGCGAAGGAGGAACGATGAAGACGACGAGAACTCGAACCCTCGCGGCACTCTACGCACTGGTCGCGGCAGCCTTCCTTTTCACGGCGGGCTGCAAGTCGACTTCCTCGAAGCCCTCCGCGGCCGCGCCGGCGGGAGCGGCGGGCGCGCAGGCGCGCGCGACGATCGAGCCGCGCAGCGGATCGAACGTGTCGGGCTGGGCGACGTTCACCGAGCGTTCACGGGGCGGCGTCCGGATCGAAGTGCACATCGAGAACGCCACACCCGGGACACACGGGATCCATCTCCACGAGAAAGGGGACTGCTCCGCACCCGACGCCTCCTCGGCCGGAGGGCACTTCAATCCGGGCGGGATGCAGCACGCCGGGCCCATGGACGCGATGCGTCACGCCGGCGACTTCGGCAACATCACGATCGAGGCGAACGGCACGGGGCATCTCGACCTCGTCAGCGACGTTCTGACCGTGCGCCCGGGACCGAACTCGGTCGTCGGAAAAGCGATCGTGTTCCACGAGAAGGTCGACGACCTGAAGACGCAGCCTTCCGGCAACGCGGGCGGACGCCTGGGCTGCGGCGTCGTTCAATAGCCGAGCCACGGCGGCAGAGAGGCGATGATTCAATAGCGGCATGAGCCGCTCGTCCTTCGACCTCTCTCCCGACGAAGTCCTCCGGCTCGGACGACTCGCGGCCGACGCCGTCGCCGAGCATCGCGAAAAACTGACCGACCGGCCGGTCTTCGGCAAGATCGGAAGCGACGCCTCGCTGTTCGACGGGCCGCCGCCCGAGGAAGGCCGGCCGTTCGAGGACGTTCTCGACTTCGTCCGCGAGCACGTGCTTCCGTACCCGTTCGGAAACTCGCACCCCCGCTTTTTCGGGTTCATCAACGCGACCGCCGATCCGGTCGGGACGACCGCGGACTATTTGGCGGCCGCGCTCAATCCGAATTGCTGGGGAGGCGACCACGCCGCGATCCACGTCGAAAACCAGGTCGTTCGCTGGCTCGCGGCGCTGCTGGGTCTCCCGGCGGGCGCGGAGGGAATCCTCGTCTCGGGCGGCTCGATGGCGAACTTCACCGCTCTCGCCGCGGCGCGTCGCGCGATGACGCCCGGCAACGTCCGCGAGGACGGGCTCGGCGGAGAGGGCCGTCCGAAGCTGGTCGTCTACGCGTCCGACCAGGTCCACCACTGCGTCGACAAGGCCGTCGACCTGCTCGGGATCGGCACCCGGAACCTGCGCAAGATCGAGACCGACGAGCGATTCCGGATCCGCCTGGATCTCCTCGAGCGCGCGATCGCGGAGGACCGGGCGGCGGGCCTTTCCCCCGCGATCGTCGTCGGCACCGCCGGGACGGTCAACACCGGATCGGTCGACCCGCTGGACGCCCTCGCGGAGCTGTGCCGCCGCGAGTCGCTCTGGTTTCACGTCGACGGAGCGTACGGAGCCATGGCGGTCCTGTCGCGCGAGCTCGCGCCGCTCTTCGCGGGGCTCGAGAAGGCCGACTCGATCGCGGCCGATCCGCACAAGTGGCTCTACGTCCCGTACGAGGCGGGAGCGACGTTCGTCCGCGAGTCGGGCCGGCTCGCCGCGACGTTCCGGAAGTTTCCGGAGTACCTCGCGTCCGACCCGGAGAGCCCGTTTCCCGGGCCCGCGTGGTTCGCCGAGCGGGGCGTCGAGCTTTCGCGGGGCTTCAAGGCGTTGAAGGTGTGGATGGGCATCCGGGTGCACGGGACGCGCGCCTATGCGCGCGCCATCGAGAACGACGTGGCGCTCGCGCGGTTCCTTTCGGACGAGGTCGACCGGAGGCCCGATTACGAGCGCCTCGCCGAGCCGGTGCTGTCGATCGCGAACTTCCGCTGGCGCCCGGTCGGCGCCGGTCTCTCCGAGAGCGACATCGATCGGCTGAACCGCCGGATCGTCAACCGCCTCGTCGGAGCCGGGTCTTTCTTCCTGGCGCCGACGATCCTGAAAGGACGGACGGCGATGCGCGCGTGCATCGTGAACTTCCGCACGACGCGGGAAGACCTGACGTTTCTGCTGGACGAAGCGGCCCGGGCGGGAAGAGACCTTCTGGAGGAGGCTCGGTCATGAAGTTTCGTCTGACGGCGGACCTGCTCTTCGACGCCGAAAATCTCCAGGACGCCTACCGCCGGCTCGCGGCGCATTTTCTCAAGGCGTCGCTGAAGGACGGCATGGAGGAACCACCGTGGGAGCAGGGGGTTCTCGAGGTCACGCCCGAGAAAGAGCCGTACACCTGAAAAGGTGAGACGGAAAGGGCGGGGCTCGACGCCCCGCCCGCACGCGAAAACCTTCCGGCCCGGTCGAACGCTCGCCCGACCGACTGCGCAACTCTATCCCACCGGCTGCGTGCAGGCGTGGCAGCGCGTCGCGGCAGCCGGAATGAGCGTCTTGCACTGCGGGCATTCCTTCGTCGCGGGTTTCGCCTCCGGCCTGGGTAGAGCGAACTTGATGATCAGGAAGATGACGAACCCGATGATGACGAAGTCCACGATCCCGCCGATCAGGTGACCGTAGGTGATCCCGTTCTCGACGACTTTCCCGGTCGCGTCGGTCGTCCTCGACAGCACGATCTTCGCCTCCCGCCAACTTCCTCCCGGCAGCATCAGGCCGATGATCGGGTTGACGACGTCTTCCACGATCGACGTGACGACCTTGCCGATCGCCGCGCCGATGATGACCGCCACGGCGAGAGCCAGCGCGTTCTGCTTGACGAGGAACTCCTTGAACTCCCGCACGAAGGCCATCGCTACTCCTTTCCGCCGGCCGGACGCCAGGCGGCGAGGTTCCGCTCGATCTGACCGGAGTGCTTCTCGAGGTGCTCCGCGTAGCTGTTCAACCAGTCTTCGGCGGTGTATTTCCCGGACTCGGTGTGCCGGGCCACCGCGGACCACGCCTTTTCGGGAAGCCGCCGCAAGAGGAGGGCCGTGT
>QHVV01000123.1 GCA_003222385.1 Acidobacteriota bacterium | reverse complement strand
ACGCTCAGGCGGAAGAAAGAGTCCCCCTTGCGGACGTAGAGGCCCCCGACGATGGAGGGTCCCACCCAGTACGCCTCGTCCCCGACGCCCGAGACTTTTCGGGGCGAAGAAGACTCCTTCTCTTTTTCCCCTTCCTCTTCGCCCCTGCCGCCCCTTCGCGCCCGCGCCTTCTTCTCCTCTTCTTCCTTCTCTTTTTTCGTCGTCGATGCCGCGCGGAACATGGCTTTCCACTGGTCCGACGGCTTCTCCTTCTCGTTCGCCCCCGGCCGAGTCACCTCGAGGCTGATCGACTTCGAGAAGGTCGGAAGCGAAAAG
>QHVV01000124.1 GCA_003222385.1 Acidobacteriota bacterium | reverse complement strand
CCACTTCGTGGACCGACCACTTCCCCTCGCCGGGACGCCACTTCCTCGCCTCGGCGGGGACCTTCGCGAGCGCGGCCTTCAGCAGCGCGGGTCCGCGTTCGTAGCGCCGGATCAGCTCCTCGCGTTCAACGGACGTCAAAGGCATCGGGGTTCGGCTTGCGGCCGAGTCTACCGTGCCGCGGCTACCAGCGTGTGCCGTCGAGGGAGACGACCGTCTTCGCGCCGACGACTTGCGCCGAGTGGCGGGTTCCGGCCGGGAGATAGAGCCGGTCTCCCGCGCCGAGGTCCCAGCTTTCGGAGCCGACGGTGATGCGGAGGACCCCTTCGAGGACCCCGTCGCACTTCGCCTGCGGGTGCTCGTGCGGCGGGAACGCGGTCCCTTCGCGATAGGCGTAGACCGCGACCTCGTAGCCTTCCGCCTCCATCAGGCCCATCATCCG
>QHVV01000001.1 GCA_003222385.1 Acidobacteriota bacterium | reverse complement strand
CACGATCCGCATCCGAAACGTGAAGTCGGGCGAAACTCTGCGGTTCAAGCGCGCCTCAAAATAAAAGTGGGGTCAGGTATTCATTAACCATCACCGCTATTGATCATGCCGAACTGGTCTTGCCACTTTGCGGCGCAAAGTGGCAAGTGGAGACCTGACCCCTTCCTGACTCCGAGTCGACCTGTCCCCTCTACTCGAACAGGTCTCCCATCGTCGGGCGGGGATCGGCCGGCGGAGTCATCTTCGCGGGCGCCGCGGCGCCTTCGTCTTTCGGGAGGAACTTTCCCACGATTTCCTTGACGAATCGGGAGAAGTCTCCTCTCAAGATCCATTTCAGCACCCCGGGCTCTTCGTGCGATAGCGCGCGGAGCGTCCGACCCCGGTGCCGTCCGAAGTTGATCGTCGGCTCTCCATTGATCAGCCGGATGCGGCCTTCCGGATCCATGTCCTGATCGATTCCCGCGCAGAACTGCTCGTGAAGCCCGGCAACCGAGCGAGGAAGATCCGCATAGCGATCGAGCTCACCGGCGATGACCCGCAAAGTCATGACGGCGTCGGCGAGCGCTCCATGGGCACCGTCGTGCTCGGCGTCGCAGTAGAACCGGGCGGCGGCGGAGAGGTTGCGAGGCTCCCGCGAGAAGAAGATCCGCTGGCCGTCGACGAGCCGCCGTTCCTTGACTTCGAACTCGAGGCCGGCCCGGTAGAACTCGTTGCGCAGAACCGGGAGATCGAATCCGGTCATGTTGTAGCCCGCCAGATCGCAGCCTTCGAGAAACGCGAGGAGCTCGCGGGCGGACTCGCGGAAGCGGGGCAGGCCGGCGACGTCCCGGTCGGTGATCCGGTGCACTGCGGTCGAGGCGGCGGGGATGCGCGTGCCGGGATCGAAACGCCTGACCCATTGCTCCCGCCGGCCATCCGGATGGATCTTGACGCAGGCGATCTCGACGATCCGATCGAGGCGGGGGTTCGTCCCGGTCGTCTCTGTATCGAAGACCACGAGAGGTCGGTCCATAGACAAGAACTTTTCGATCATCCGTACGGGCATGTTAAACCCGGCCCGAGCGCCTCGCGAACTTTGCTTCCGGCGGCCGCTTCACTTCCGTGGACGAAGATCCGGTTTGCCGGATCGCCGCGGATCCTGCTCGAAGCGGACCGTGGCGCGGCTCTTGCTTTGTTTTCAACCGTGCTGATTTCGCTCTTTCCCCGTGTCACCGGCCTCAAGCTGGAGAACGCCTGGGGCCGCGGCTCCGAAAGGCTGCTGCGCTGCACGGCCCGCCTGTCGCGGGCCTTGCGACCCGAAGAGTGGGAGCGTGTCGAACGCCTCCCCAGAACCCACGGGGAGGGAAATCAAGTCACGCACGAGTGCCGCCCCGAGGAGATCGAATGGTGGCACACGCAGCTGGTCGAGGCGTTGAGCGCGTCGTCGGCCCCGATCGAGCATCGGACGGCGGCGGCCGGACAACGGCCGGGCCGCAAGCGCCGCGGCGTCCCTCCTCGAGAGCCGGCCGCGTAGCTCCGCCGGCGCCCCGTCCCTGGATCGGTCGTTCTCGTGGGCCGGCGGACCCGTCCCCGGGTCAGTAGTTCTCGGAGAAGAGCCAGAACACGGCTTCGCCGAACCGGGCGAGAAGGCCGCGTCTCTTCCACATTCGCTTCGTGAATTCCTTGCTCTTCTCGAGGTCCGCCCGGATCATCGTCTCGACGATCGCCGCGAACCCGCGGTCGTAGATCGCGACGTTCGCCTCCGCGTTCTTCTTCATGGAACGGTTGACGAAGTTGATCGAGCCGATCGTGCTCCAAATCCCGTCGACGACCATCACCTTGTTGTGAATCATGGTCGGCTGGTACTCGAACATCTTCACGCCGCCGTCGAGCAGCTCGCCGTAGTGGAAACGGGAGGCCATCCGAACCATCGGGATGTCGATGTGCGGCCCGGGCACGACAACCCGCACATCGACTCCGCGTCCGGCCGCCTCGACGAGGCCGCGCCGGACCTGGCCGTCCGGAACGAAATAGGCGTTCTCGATCCAGATGGTCTTGCGGGCCGCCTGGATGGCCATGTAGTAGAGCAGCTTGGCCATCGAGCTCTGGTCGCTGCGGGACGACCGGATCGCCTGTGCGAGCATTTGTCCCGACGCCGGAATGTGGGGGAACTGCTTCTCGCCGCTCAGGACTTCGCCGGTCGTGTGGACCCAGTCCTCCATGAAGATGGACTGGAGCTGCGCGACGACGGGCCCATCGACGCGGACCATCGTCTCGCGCCACTCCTTCGGGTTGCTCGCATTTCCCGCCCAGCGGTCATCGATCCCGACGCCTCCCATGTAACCGATCTTCCCGTCTACGGTCAGGATCTTCCGGTGCGTCCGGTCGCCCACCTTGTAGATCGCGTAGATCCGGAGCGGCTTGTACCATTCGAGCTTCACGCCCGCCTTTTTCATCTGGTCCGCGAGCTCGTGCGGGTGCGAGCCCCAGTCGTCGAGGAGGACGCGCACCTCGACCCCCTCCCGCGCTTTCGCGGACATCGCCTGGGCGAACTCGGTCGCGATCTTTCCCTTGTTGAAGATGACCCTTGTTGAAGATGAACATCTCCATGTTGACGCTCGCGCGCGCGGAGCGGATCGCTTCGAGCATCGAGGGAAAGAACTCGTCTCCGTTCTCCAGAAGGGTTGCGCTGTTTTGAGGGACCATCTCGGTTCCGAGGACGTCGAGCGACCGGCGGAACTCGGCGCTGTCGACCCCGTAGTCCGGGCGATAGTCATAGTCCGTTCGCTTTCCCGAGAAGAGGGCGGAGCATCCCGTCAGCGAAACGACCGTCAGAAGGAGAGCGAAAACGCGGGGCGCGAGTCGGGCCGAACGAATCGAAGGTTTCATCCGTTGTATCTTTCCTCCGTGAGATTTTTCGCAGATCGGGAGCGTCGGAAGCACCGGAAGGCACCCCGGTAGTCGCCGCGCACCCGTCCGCGATGTCCGCACGCAAAAGGCGCGCCCGCAGGCCGCGAGCCTACAGAATCCCGGTCGAGACCTACCTGATCGTCCTCGGGGGCGTATTCGCTCTTTCCGTCGCGATCTCCCTTCTCAATCGGCCGAAGGAGCTCGATTACAACGTTCCGCACGCTTTCGGGGTCCGTGATCCGACGTTTCTCCCTTCCGTGCAGGCGACCGAAGTCCCGACCGTCGTGCGCGGCAATCGAGTTTCGATTCTCGCCAACGGTGCGGAGATCTTTCCGGCAATGCTGTCCGCGATCGCCTCCGCCCAGAAGTCAGTGAACCTGGAGGCCTACATCTTCTGGAGCGACGAGGTCGGTACGCGGTTCCGCGACGTGCTGACCGAGCGAGCAAGCCACGGCGTCGAGGTGCGAATCATCCTGGACGGAGTGGGCTCGCCGAAGCGCCTCACGCGGAGCGACGTCCAGATCCTGCGGCGCGCCGGCTGCCGAGTCGAGTTCTTTCGGCCGATCCGTCCCTGGATGTTGGACGTCCTGAACGGGCGGGACCATCGCCGCATCCTGGTCGTGGACGGAAAAGTGGGATTCACGGGCGGAGTGGGAATCGCGAAGGAGTGGGAAGGCCGGGCCGATTCTCCCGAGCACTGGCGCGATACGGTCGTTCGGATCGAAGGACCCACAGTGGCGCAGATGCAGTGCTCGTCGGGGACAAATTTTTCCCCGCGCTTTCAACGGCCGGAGAGGTTCTCGCCGCGGTCGTTCCGTCGAATCCCCGACCGTCGAGCTCGGCGAGCCAGACCCTCTATTCCGTGGCGATCTCGGCGGCCGAGCACGCGATCTCGATCTCCAATTCGTATTTCGTGCCGAACAAGGCCTCCGTCGCTCTTCTCGTGTCGGCGAGCCGGCGGGGCGTGAACGTGCGCATTCTCGTACCGGGACAGATCAACGACGTCCCGGTGACCAAGGCGAGCGGCCGCGCGAGCTTCGGAGAGCTGCTGAGCGCGGGCGCGAAGATCTACGAGTACCAGCCGACGATGATGCACGCCAAGACGATGATCGTCGACGGCATCTTCGCCACCGTCGGATCGACCAACTTCGACAACCGATCGTTCCGGTACAACGACGAGATCGATGTCGCCGTTTACGACCAGGGCCTGGCGCGCCATCTCGAGCAGCTGTTCGAGGCGGACCTCGAGAAGTCGCGTCCCTACACCTATCTGCAGTGGGTCCACCGCCCCCTCATCAAGCGATTCACGGAATGGCTGCTCGTGCCGCTGCGCCCCGAGCTCTGAACACGCGCTCGGAAGCGCGTTTGGCCGCCTGACACTTTCAACAAACCGCGTTACGAAATCTGCGCGCGACTGACAATCCGCGTCAGTCCGGTGGACACACTTGTAACGTAATCTCTTGATCAGTCAGGGTTTGCTTCGAATCCGGCCGTGGCCACCCCTTTGCTATTCAGAACGGCGAGGATCAAAAACCTCAACCTCCTCCTTTCGCTCCCCGGGCGGCCCCACCCCGACCCGGGGCCTTTTTTTTCCCGGGCGGGTCCACCTCCCGACCCGGGACCTTTTTTCGATAGCTTCCGGCAATGCAGGTCCTCGCAGGCGACATCGGCGGGACCAAGACGGCTCTCGCGATCGCGGAGGTGCGTTCGGGCCGTCTGTCTTTCCTTCGGAGCCGGAACTACGCGAGCGCCGCCTACCCGGGGCTCGAGGAAATCGCCGGGGACTTTCTCTCGACGGAGCGCCGCCGGCCGACGTCTGCAGCGTTCGGCATCGCTGGTCCGGTTCGGGGCGGCCGCGCCGAAGTAACGAAGCTCCCCTGGTCGATCGACGAGCGGCAGCTCGCGCGGCGACTCGGTATCCGAAGGGTTCGGCTCGTCAACGATTTCATCGCCGCCGCTCTCGGAATCCCCCGTCTTTCCCGGAGTGGCTCGGTGGTCCTCCTTCCCGGCGAGGCCGAGTCCGACGGTCCGATCGGCGTGATCGGCGCGGGCACCGGTCTCGGTCAGGCGGTTCTCGTCCGCGTCGACGGCGACGGAATCGCGGTCGCGTCCGAGGGAGGACACGCGGATTTCGGACCACGCGACGAGCGGGAGGATCGACTCGTCCGATTCGTCCGCAAAGGGTTCGGGCGCGTTGACCGCGACCGGCTCCTCTCCGGAGAGGGCCTCGGCCACATCTACGATTTCGTGAAGTTCGACCACCGCGCGAGCGACGCGCCCGCGGTCGCGCGCGCGTTTCCCGGGAATGATCGGGCCGCTGTGATCAGCCGCTTCGCCCTGTCCGGCCGGGACGCGCTGTGCCGGGAGGCGCTGTCGCTCTTCGTTTCGATCTACGGCTCGGAAGCGGGAAACCTGGCGCTGCAGTACCGGGCGACCGGCGGGGTCTATCTCGCTGGAGGAATCGCGCCCAAGATCCTGCCGGCACTCCGACGCCGCTCGTTCCGGGACAGCTTCCGCTCGAAATCGCCTCTGGAAGCGTTCCTTTCCCGGATCCCGGTCCGGGTCGTGCTCGAGCCGAAGCTCGGGCTCCTGGGCGCGGCGGCGACCGCCTATCGGATCGCGATCGAGACCACCCGGTAGTGTTCGATCACGACGATCCGGTCGATTTTCTTGTAGACCCACTTCAGGCGCAGCGGGTTGTCCCGGTCCGGCAGGATCTCGTCGGGGTCTCCCAGGAGACCCCGCACCTCGAGGTCGGTCATCCCCTCGTGCAGCGCCTCGACCGGTTTCTCTTCGTCGCGGGCCACGACCTGGCTCGCGTCGGCGACGACTCGCTTCTGCTCCGACTCCTTGACGGCGGCGCGAGAACCCATGAGCGGCCGGGTGATCGCGTCCACCACTCCCTGGATGGTGAGGTGCTTTTCATGGATCCACCAGCCGACTCCGACGAGTACGGCTACCAGGAGAAGCCGGCGGAAATTCTGTTTGTCCATTGAGCAGATCTCAGGGGCCAATCCGCCGGGAACGCCCGGCTGGAAAGACTAGTCGGGTTGTCGTTCCGTTTCCAAGAGCAGGAGGTTGGCGCGGCGACGCAGCTCTTCGAGCTTGCGCAGGCAGAAGGGACGCTGATCCGGACGAACCACCCAGAGGATCTCGGTGGAGGAGAAAACCGCGTCCTCGAGCGAGGGCTCGTCCGAGTCCCGCCCGCGTGTCCATTCTTCCCGCAGGAGGCTGCGGCGGGCGTTGCGCAACGCTTCGAGCTCGCCCTGTCCTTCAGCGGTCAGAAGGAACCGAAGCGTCTGCGTCGACGCGTCGGAAAAGTCGAGCGGCACGGCGGCAGCCATCGAAGCCGGCTGCTGCGCGCCTCCCGACACCTCGACCAGGCCGATCTCGGGCACGGACCCAGAAGGTGAGCGAACGATGTGCCGCGACCGGGGAAGCGCGCCAATCGGCGGCCAGCGAAAGACTTGGGCATGTCCGGGGAGAGACCGGGGCGCTGGCCGACGCGAAAAGATGTTACTGGCGGTAACGGTCCGGCCTCGCTCCGGGGCTCAATCTTCCGAGGAGGTCGAGACGAGCTCGCGGCGCACCCGGACCGCCCGCTCCACGAGCTCCGCGATCTTCTCCCGACACCAGGCAGCCTGAGTCGCGAGGGCCGCCCAGGAAACGTCGTTGATCGTGAAGACGGCGTCCTCGAGCGACGGCTCTTCCCACTCGAGGCCCCGGGTCCGCTCTTCCCGGATCATCACGCGCCTCGCGTAACGCAGGGCCTCGAGGTCGTCGGCGGAGTCGAACTGGAGGCGGAAGCGCAGATTCAGGCGGCGCGTCGGGTCGAACCGCAGCGCGAGGCCGTCGCGCAGATCCACGGCCGAGGCCGTGAGATCGGTCGTCTCGCGGTAACGGATCGACGACGACATTTTTCGAAAGTTACCCGATCGGCGATTATACGCCGCCGCCTCCAGCTGACGGCGTCGAATCGCGCCGACCGGAATATGCGACTCGGGGATAATGCTCGGCCTTTCGCGGAGGCTTTCCATGGCCGAGAAAACAGCCATCACCGTCGCGTCCGGCGACGGGATCGGCCCGGAGATCATGGCGGCGACCCTCGCCGTTCTGGAAAAGTCGGGAGCGCAGCTCGCGATCGAGGAGATCGAGATCGGCGAGAGGGTTTATCGGCGCGGGGCGAGCTCCGGTATCGAGCCTTCGGCCTGGGAGTCGCTCCGTCGAACACGGGTTTTCCTGAAAGCTCCGATCACGACCCCGCAGGGCGGAGGGTTCAAGAGCCTGAACGTCACGACTCGCAAGACGCTCGGCCTCTACGCCAACGTGCGTCCCTGCGTCGCCTACCACCCGTTCGTGCAGACGCTGCACCCCGGCATGGACGTCGTGATCGTGCGCGAGAACGAGGAAGACCTCTACGCCGGAATCGAGCACCGCCAGACGGAAAACGTGGTTCAGTGCCTGAAGCTCATCAGCCGGCCGGGCTGCGAAAAGATCGCGCGCTACGCCTTCGAGTACGCGCGCCGCCACTCCCGGCGCAAGGTGACCTGCTTCACGAAAGACAACATCATGAAACTGACGGACGGCCTCTTCCACAAAGTGTTCGAGGAGACCGGCACCGAGTACCCCGACCTCGAGAAGGAGCACTGGATCGTCGACATCGGCGCCGCGAAGCTCGCCGATACTCCGGAAGCTTTCGACGTCATCGTGATGCCGAACCTCTACGGAGACATCCTTTCGGACGTCGCGGCGCAGATCGCCGGCTCCGTCGGCCTGGCCGGATCGGCGAACATTGGCGATCGCTGCGCGATGTTCGAGGCGATCCACGGTTCCGCGCCGCGGCGCGCGGGACAGAACGTCGCCAACCCTTCCGGCCTGCTGCTCGCGTCGGTGATGATGCTCGTTCACATCGGCCAGCCCGAGGTCGCCGCGCGCGTGCACAACGCGTGGCTGAAGACGATCGAGGACGGAATCCACACCTATGACGTCTACACGGAAGGCACGAGCGCGGCGAAGGTCGGGACGCGGGAGTTCGCGCAGGCCGTCGTCGAGAGGCTCGGCGAGAAGCCCGGTAAGTTGAAGCCCGCCGTCTACGCGAGCGCGCCTTCTGCGCCGCTCGAGACCGGCCTTCGCGAGCGGAACGCTTCCGAGCGTACCCTCGTCGGAATGGACGTGTTCGTCAACTGGAACGGACGGGCGGAAGACCTCGAGAGGCGCCTCCGGCCGCTGGCCGGGGACGGGCTCGCGCTCACGACCATCAGCAACCGCGGAATCAAGGTGTGGCCCGACGGCTTCCCGGAGACGATGCAGACCGAGCACTGGCAGTGCCGCTACCTCGTGGGCGGCACGGCGACCACGACGCATGCCGCGCTGGCCGACCTTCTCCGCCGAGCGGCCGAAGCCGGGCTCGATTTCATCAAGACCGAGAACCTCTTCACATTCGCGGGCGAGCGCGGGTATTCGCTGGGGCAGGGCGAGTGACTCAGTCGGAGAAGATCACGAGGCCGTAGTCCCCGACGACCTGGAAACCCAGGGCTTCGTAGGCGGCGCGGGCAGTGTGGTTCTCCTCGTCCGTGAAGAGCACGGCGCGCGCGACCCCTTCCCTCTCGACCGCGAGAAGCGAGCCCGCGACCGCGCACCGGGCATACCCGCGGCCCCGCAGATCCGGCGGAGTCCACACGCCGCCGACCTGGACGACGTCCGGCAGCCGCGCGTTCAACCCGGAGTACGAAACGAGGCGTTCTCCGTCGATCAGGACCCACTGGTTCTTCTCTCTGTGGAGGCGCTCGACCTCTCCCCGGGAGATGGACTCGAGCTCGGGCGTTTTGGAGAGACCGAGTGACTCGATCGAAAAGTCGGCGCGCCATCGGGCCAGAAGCTCGAGCTCACCGTCGAAAGGCGGGCGGCAGACGAACCGGCCCGAAGCGAGGCCTTCGGGGACCCGGAGCTCGCGGAGATCCAGGGAGTACAGCATCTCGCGTGTATCGCAGCTCGTCGGGCGGCTCCGGAGATCGAGCCTGCCCAGGGCGCGGTCGATCTGCGAGCGGGGGCCGGCGAGCCCGCGGAGATCCCGCCGGGAGCGGGAAAGCGCGGCGCGCGCCACCGTCTCGAGGATGGCCTCGTCCGACGCCTGCAGGACGAGCATTCCGTTCCAGAAGTGCGCGGCGACTCCGACGATCCTTCCCTCTTCCCGGGCGGCGACGTAGGTTCCCTGCAAGGCTTCTCCCCGGTCGACGAGGCCCGCCGCGTGCGCGTTCGCGAGCAGGAACATGGAGCTCTCGACGCGGGGAGACAGGAAATCCCGGAGGACGGTCTCGTCTCCGGTCGAGAGGGTCTTCACGTCCATGCCGAACGCCGAGTTAGTCCGCACTCACGAGGCAGGCTCAAGGCCAGGCCGTCGCAGGGAAGTCGTCTCTGAAGACGAGGAGACGACCGTTTTTTGGGTCACAAACGTAAGCCCGGCCCTTCTGGTCCGAGACGACACAATGCCCTTCTGCCGCGGCGGGCAACCGGGCGAGCTCCGTGAGAACGCCGCCCGCGCCAATGCCGAGAATCGAGAGGGTGGCGCTTCGACCGCCGGGGACGTAGAGGTGATGAAGCGTCGCGTCGTAGTCGATGATGTCCACGCCCGCTCCGGTCGAAGCATTTCCGAGCACCTTTCCGTTGTGTATGACGTCGAGAACGACTGCCTTGCCCTCGCTGCAGCCGGCGAAGAGGAATCCCCGTTTCTCATCGAGAGAGATGCCGCGCGAGCCCTGGCATGTGTTCGGCCACCGGGCGAGAACGGATTTCGTTTTCAAGTCGAGCGCGAGGGTCGTTCCCGACCAGAGGTGGGTATAGACCCGGCCGCGGGTCCCATCCACGACGAGCGACTCGGGGCCATTCGCGACTCGGATGAACGCCGCATGGCTTGGAGCGGTTCGGCCGTCGGCGGAGAGTCGGAAAACCTCGACTTGGTCCTTGTCCGGCTCGGTGACCCAGATCTCGTGTGTTGGCGCGACATAGCGGACGTAGTCGGGACTCGCAGCGAGCTTCGTTCTGGCCACGATCTTCCGTGTCGTCGCGTCCACAACGCAAAGAGCTCGGCTCGAACGGTCGGTCACGTAGAGGTTGCCCTCTCCCTCACTGACCGACGTGATTCCCTCGCCGTGGCCGCCTTTGTATCCAGTGCTCGTAGAGAAACCGCTGATCGAGGTCACGCTCGCAGTTCTGGGATCCACGAGGTCGAGGTTGCCGGTTCGCCCACCCGGCACGAGAACCAGGTCGAGCGATCGAGAAAACTGTAAGTCGTCGAACCCAATCCCTCCAGAGCCACCGGGCAGTGAGACCGTTCCTGCCGGCTGACGCGTTGGAGACAAGATCAAAAACGTCAGGAACCCGAGAACGCTGAAGACCACCGGCATATCGAACCTCCTATCTGGTTATCTAGCAGTTGCCATAGGTATGAGCAAGTGCTATAAGCCACGCGCGGAGCCCCGAATCGGTCGGGCTTCCGCAGCCGATGCTCTCGCGAAAGGCCTCCGTCTTGACGGCAGACTTCCCGAAGGTCGAGATGGCTCATTTCAGCGGCGTCAGAGAGCCGAGGCCATGAGAGAGCGCCGCGGCCGCGTCGTCCATCCGCCCTGGTATCTCCTGATTCACCAGCTCCCTCCCAAACCGCTCTATTTGCGGGCGAAAATCCGGCAGCGACTGTCGCGAGTTGGAGCCGTCGCGCTGAAAAATGCCGTGTATGCGCTTCCGCGGCGGGACGACTGCCTCGAGGATCTGGAGTGGATCGCTCAGGAGGCCATCGCGGGAGGCGGTGAGGCCTATGTCTGCGAGGCCGAATTCCTCGAACCGCGGACGGACGACGCTCTTCGGGGGCGTTTCCGGGAGGAGCGTGACGCCGACTACGAGGCGCTCGCCCGGGCGATCCGGGAATGGATCCGGAAGGCGCAGCGACGGAGCGGCAGGAACCCGCCGGAAGACGAACTGCCCGCCCAACTCGTCCGCCTGCGCAAGCGCTTCGAGGAAATCGCCCGGCTCGACTTCTGCGATGCTCCCAAGAGGCGCGACGCCGCCAGGCTCATTCGGAACCTCGAGAGGCAATTGCGCTCCGGTCCCGGTACGGAATCACGAGGAGCACGCGCGGCTCGAAGCGAGCTCCTCGGACGGACATGGGTAACGCGGCGGGGGATCCACATCGACCGCATCGCTTCAGCCTGGTTCATTCGGAGATTCATCGATCCCGGCGCACGCTTACGCTTCGTGGACGCCCAATCGGTCGACGTCCGACCGGGCGAGCTGCGCTTCGACATGGTCGGCGGCGACTTCTCCCACGAAGAAGACCGCTGCACGTTCGAGACGCTGCTGGCGCGAACGGGAATCTCGAATCGCGCCCTCACGGAGATCGCCGAGATCGTCCACGACATCGATTTGAAGGATGCCAAGTTCGGCCGGCCCGAAGCTGCGGGCCTGGAGCGACTCCTGATCGGCTTGGTGCTTGCGAACCCCGATGACGAAGCGCGACTCGAACGCGGGTTCGTCCTGTTTGACGAGCTCTATCAATCTTTCCGGAATCAGAGTCCGAGAGTGTCAAAGGAGGTTTCCGAATGAAGCGACTCCTGATCGCGGCAACATTCACGCTGCTATTTCCCCTGGCCGCCGCTCTGGCGACTTCCCCGCCGGAGAGCGGCTGGGAATCTGTCGACAAGGCGTTCGGCAATCCCGGCAAGGATCAGCCGGGCGACGTCCGTCGGTACGGCTGGCCCCGGACGGACCTGCACGTCCGGATCGCGGGCGTTCCTATCGAGCCGGCCCTCGCGCTCGGCGGCTGGGCGGCCTTCAAGAAGACGGGAAACGGACAAGACGCGGTCACGATGGGCGACCTCGTGCTCCTCGGTCCGGAGGTCAATCCGGTCGTCCGGGAGCTTCAGGCAGGAGGGTTCGAGATCCTTGCGATCCACAACCACCTGATCGATGAAATGCCCCGGGTCGTCTACCTGCACTTTCACGGAAAGGGAGATGCCACGGCGCTGGCGAAGACCCTGAAATCGGCGCTGCAGAAGACAAAGACGCCACTGGCGCCCCCGGCCGGGAAAGCGCCTCCCAAACCCACTCCAGCCCAAGAGGCAGTCTTCCAGAAAATCCAGGACGTGCTCGGACGCAAGGGCACCATGGCCGGCACGGTCCTCCAGCTCGGCATTCCACGCGCGGAACCGATTCAGGACGGGGGAATGGAGGTTCCGCCGAGCATGGGAATGGCCAACGCGATCAACTTCGAGACGGTCGAGAGCCGTGTCGCGACGACCGGTGACTTCGTGCTCATCGCCGACGAGGTCAACTCCGTGATCCGGGAGCTTCAAGCTCACGGTATCGAAGTGACGGCTCTCCATTCGCACATGCTTCGCGAGAACCCGAGGCTCTTCTTCATGCACTTCTGGGGAGTCGACACACCCGAGAAGATCGCGGAGGGGATCAAGGCCGCTTTGGCGAAGGTCGCAACCAAGTGAGGAAAAGAGGAATCACGAAAGAGGAGGCCGGAGATGGAGAACCCGATGACGACGAGATCCTCGATCGCCCTCTTCCTGACGCTGGTTTCAGTCCAGTTCGCGTGGGCGCAGCAAGCGCCACCTGACTCGAAGAAGCTGACCTTCGATCAGGACTCCGTCGGCTTCCCGCCGGCCGGCTTCGAGTTCGCCCGGACAGGGCAGGGTGCAGAGGGAAAGTGGGTCGTGCGCGCGGACAAGGGGTCGCCGAGCAATCACGTGCTCGTACAGGAGAGCTCCGATCCGACCGACTACCGCTTTCCGCTCGCCGTCGTCAAAGAAGAAACGCACAAGGACGTAACTCTGTCGGTGCGGGCGAAACCGGTCTCGGGTCGGGTGGATCAGGGATTTGGGATGGTCTGGCGTTACAAGGACGCCAACAACTACTACATCACGCGTTGTAACGCCGACGAAGACAACTGCACGATTTACCACACGGTGAACGGTCATCGTCGCCCATTCCAGAACAAGCCGATCAAGGTCGCGAAGAACACCTGGCACACGCTGAAGCTCGAGGCAGTCGGCGATCACTTTGTCGTGTGGTTCGACGGGGCGAAGGTTCTCGATGCCAAGGATGAGACCTTCAAAGAGGCGGGCAAGGTCGGGCTCTGGACCAAGGCGGACTCCGTCATTCAGTTCGACGATTTCACGATCGGGAGCCACTGATCGAAAGCGGCAGAGTGGTCAGGTTCTCGGAGGCGTTTGCCTACTGGGTTCGGCTCGGATTTATCAGCTTCGGCGGGCCGGCCGGCCAGATCGCGATCATGCAGCGCGACCTCGTGGACCGGAAGAAATGGATCTCGCAGGAGCGCTTTCTCCATGCCTTGAGCTACTGCATGCTCCTGCCCGGACCGGAGGCGCAGCAGCTCGCGATCTACATCGGCTGGCTCCTGCACGGGACATTGGGCGGCATCGTGGCCGGCGCGTTCTTCGTAATCCCTTCGATTCTGATTCTGTGGGGCCTTTCCGTGATCTATGCGGCGTACGGGAATCTTCTTGGGGTTGCGGGTGTCCTCTCGGGCTTGAAGCTCGCCGTGGTCGCGCTCGTGATCGTGGCTCTGATCAGAATCGGGGCTCGGGCCTTTCGTCCACGCGGTCTGGCCGTGATCGCCGCCGCCGCGTTCGTCGGGATCTTCCTTCTGCACGTTCCCTTCCCCTGGATCGTCCTGGGTGCCGGCAGTGTGGGATTTCTCGCGGGGCGGATCTGGCCACGCCAGTTTGCCCGCGCTCGGGGAGATGGCACGCGGCCGGAGGAGCATGATCCGGCTTCGGAGCAGAGCAAATCGCGAATCGAGAAGGCGCGGGGGTCGTGGCCGCGCGCAGCGAGAATCGCGCTCGTTGGCCTTCTTCTCTGGGGAGCGCCTTTGCTCGGCCTGGGTCTCTGGCGTGGATGGTCGAGCCTGCACGTCCGCCAGTACCGATTCTTCACCCAGGCCGCGTTCGTGACGTTCGGGGGCGCCTATGCCGTCCTCGCTTATGTGATGCAGGCGGCCGTCCAGTCTTATCACTGGATCACCCAGACGCAGGCCATCGACGGATTGGGGCTGGCCGAGACGACTCCGGGTCCCCTGATCATGGTTCTTCAGTTCGTCGGCTTCATGTCGGGATGGAACCGGCCCGAAGGGATGAGTCGCCTCGCTAGCGCGACGGTTGGATCGGTCGTGACGACCTATGTGACTTTCCTCCCCTGCTTCTTCTACATCTTCCTGGGTGCGCCCTACGTCGAGAGTCTGCGGAAGAATCGGACCTTGACTTCAGCGCTTTCCGGCATCACGGCCGGGGTGGTCGGCGTGATTCTGAATCTGGCAGTCGTCTTTGGTCTGGCGGTCCTTCTTCCCGCGGGCTGGGGACACGCCCCGAGCTGGTTTGCTGTGAGCGTGACGGCAGCAGCCTTCGTCGCCCTCTTCTTCTTCAAGCTCGACGAAGTCTGGGTTGTCCTGGCGGGAGGCGCTCTTGGTCTACTTCACGCGGTGCTGATGTAGAGCCATCCACCAAACGCCGCAGAGGAGAGAACCTGGGAATCTCTTGGAAATCGCGCGGAGGAGTGCTGTGCGGCCCGATTGCCGCACTCCTGCTCCACGCCGCGCCTCTGGCGGGCCAGCCCCCGCAGCGGGCCCTGGCCGTGGGCGTCACGCCCCGAGACCTCTCCGCCACCGACTTCGACGATCCGGCGTGGCAGGCGGCGCCGGCTGCCCGCGAGCTCTTCCAGCAGGAACCCGAAGAGGGGCGCCCCGCCACTGTCGGTACGGAATGCCGCGTTCTCGCGACGCCCCACGCACTCCTCCTTCGATTCGTCATGGAGGAGCCGGTCGCAGAGTTCGTCGCGCATGAGCTGCGGCGCGACGCCGACTTGAGCAACGACGATCGCATCGCCTTCGTGCTCGACACCTACCACGACCGGCGCAACGCGTACTTCTTCGCGACGAACCCGAACGGCGCCCGCGAGGATGGCCTGGTCACCGAAGAGGGAGACCCCTCCCTCGATTGGGACACGGTCTGGGATGTCCGCGTGCGCCGCACTCGGGCGGGCTGGGACGCTCTCTTCCGCATCCCTTACACGGCCTTGAATTTCCCGGGCGGCGGAGAGATCTGGGGGTTCAACTTCTCCCGCATCATGCGGCGCTGCAACGAGACCGTTCGGTGGACCGGATGGAAGCGCCCGTTCGCGCTCTCGAAGATCTCGCTCGCCGGCGAGCTGTCCGGCATTCCGGCGATGCCGACGCGTCGTCTTCGAAGTCTCACACCTTACGTGGCCGGCGTAGTGGATCGTCGCGAGAGCCCTCTGGATACTGACCTCCACGGCAAGGCAGGGCTGGACTTCCGATACGGGCTCAGCTCCTCCACGGAGGCCGACCTGACCGCGAACACGGACTTCGCCGAAACCGAGGCCGACGTACAGCAGTTCAACTTCGGACGGGCCGCGCTTTTCTTTCCAGAGAAGAGACCCTTCTTCCTGCAGCGCTCCCAGATCTTCGCGTTCGGTAGCTCGAACACGACTCTGCCTTTCTTCTCGAGGAGGATCGGCCTATCCAACGACGAGGAGAATCCCGTGCCGATACCGATCGACGCCGGCCTGAAGCTGACGGGACGGCTCGGTCGTGCGGACTTCGGCGCGCTGGCCATCCAGACACGGGAGGCGGCTGGGGAACCTCGTACCGATTTTTTCGTCGGCCGGGTCAAGCAGGATCTCGGGGAGGCTTCCTACGTCGGCGGTCTCTTCACGGACATCGAGCGTCCGTCGGCCTCTCGGTTGATCGCCTCCTCGCGAACGTATGGAGCGGACACTTCAGTC
This sequence comes from Acidobacteriota bacterium, assembly GCA_003222385.1. GTDB lineage: Bacteria > Acidobacteriota > Thermoanaerobaculia > UBA5066 > Gp7-AA6 > Gp7-AA6. Next base: position 15,627 of record QHVV01000001.1, on the reverse strand, counting down.
AGCCTGACGCCAGAATGGAACGTGACGAGCTACTACGCGAAGACGGATAACCCACGGCTAACCGGTCACACCGACGCATGGGACGCGACTCTCACCTATAACGGCGAGTACGCCAACGGGAGGATCGAGCGCGGCAACATCGGCAGCGCCTACGACCCCCAGATGGGTTTCGTAACCCAGAACGGCATCCATTCGACGTTTGCCGACCTGGAACTCACGCCGCGCCCTCACGCGCTGGGTCTCCAGCGCTTGGGGTTCGAGACCTTCTACTCCTTCCTCTACAACGAGGACGGCTCGCTCCACGAGCGCGAGTACCAATACACCTTCCGCGCTCTCTGGCAGAGTGGGGCCTACAGCGACAACGACATCGTCGACGTGTTCGACGAAAACCTGACGGAGCCTCTCATCCTGACCGATACAGTGACGATTCCCGTCGGGCAGTATCACTTTGCGCGGCACCAAATCGCCTTCGGCACGGACCCGACCCGGTCCTTCGCCTTCCAGGCGAACTTCAACTTCGGCGGCTATTACGGAGGCCACCGAAATCGCTACGTCGGGCGCATGTTCTTCAAGCCGAACGAGCACCTCGCGCTCTCGATCATCGAGGACTACAACGCCGTTCGGCTGCCGCAGGGAAACTTTAATCTCTCGCTCTTTTCGACCCGAGTGGACTGGAATCCGAGCGTGCGGCTCCTGTCGTCCGTCATCATCCAGAGCGACAACGTTGATCGACTGACGAACATCCAGGCGATCCTTCGCTGGCTGATCGACGCGGCAACCGACGTTTTCTTCGTCTACGACCGGCAGGTCGGGCACGGCTTCGAGCGGCCCGGTACCCGAGCCACGGTCAAATTTCGAAAGACTTTCGATCTCTGATCCAGAGCTGGATCTCCTCGGATACCATCCCCGCATGCCGGCCGCGGATCGGGTCGCTCTCGTCACCGGAGGAAGCCGCGGGATCGGGTTCGCCATCGCCCGCCGCCTCGCCGCAGACGGTTTTGCCGTCGCGATCTCCGCGCGGGACCCGAAGGGAGTCGCGTCCGCGGTCGGTCGCCTCGAGAAGCTCGTTCCGTCCGCGAGGTTCGCCGGGACCGCCGCCGACGCGCGAAGCGAGATGGATCAGAAAGCTCTCGTGGACTTCGTCGACGAGACCTTCGAACGCCTCGACGTTCTCGTCAACAACGCGGGCATCGGAGATTTCGATTCGATCGAGAAACTCACGCCCGAGCGCTTTCGAGCGGTCGTCGAGACGAACCTCCTGGGCCCGTACTACGCGACTTACTTCGCCGTTCCCCTGATGAAGAAAGGGGATGGAGGTTTCATCGTCAACGTCGGGTCGCTCGCCGCGGTCAACGCCTTCGCCGGAGGCAGCGCGTACAACGCGTCGAAGTTCGGACTGCTCGGATTCTCGGAGTCCTCGATGCTGGATCTGCGGCACCAGGGAATCCGCGTCGCGGCGATCCTGCCGGGCTCGGTTGCGACCGAGTTCGGTCATTCGCACGGGGATCGGGAGCACTCGTGGATGTTGTCTTCCGACGATGTGGCGGAAGCCGTCGCGGACCTGATCCGCTACCCCGATCGCGCGATCGCTTCCCGCATCGACCTGCGCCCGTCGCGTCCGCCGAAGAAGTAAACGGCCGGCGAGATCCCCCGATTCAGTTTCCTTTTCCGGTCCTCGCTCTCGGCGTGGCAATGCTCGCGGTCGTCTCCTCGACCGAGGTCGCCTGCTTGATCGTCACGCCGTGGGGACTCTGAATCTCCTCCGCGAGCTTCAGGTAGCGCTCGTGGAGGGCGTGGAGCTCGTCCTCGGAAAGATCCTCCGCGCCCACGAGACGGTTGCTCGCTCCTTCCAGGGCCGCGACGATCTCGTTCAACTTCAACTGCACCGCGCGAGACTCTTTGTTCTGGGCGCGCTGGATCAGGAAGACCATGAGGAACGTCGCGATCGTGGTCCCCGTGTTGATGACCATCTGCCACGCGTCCGAGAAGTGAAAGATGGGACCCGTGATCGCCCAGACGAGAACGAGGCCGAGGGCGATCCCGAAGGCCGGCGTGCTGCCGGCCCACTGGGTCACCCGCTGTGAGAAGTTCTCCAGCCGGTTGCCGGGTCCCACGATCTGTCTGGATTCCATGACACCCCGGGCAACTGCAATCACCTTGCCGCGTCGACCCGGACGATCCGACCTTCGACCGCGGTCGTGACGCGCCGGCCCGGCAGCGAGCGGATCGTCTCTTCGGTCATCGCGCGCCACGGCTGCGCGCCGGAGTCGATCCGCCGGGGACTCGTTCCGCCCCGTCCTTGCGCGAAGAGGTCGTAGCCGTCGCGGTAGCCGTTCTCCCACATGTAGTCGAGCGACGCGGCCGAATACGTCCTCGCGAGATCGAGCGGCTGGAACGAGCCGCCCCGCGGTGAGACCTCCACGTCGGAGGGCCCAACCGTGTACACCGGCTCCTCCGGAGTCCCGGCCACCCGGTAGCGGAAACGGATCCCGGAGACCTGGAGGAAACGGCCGTGCCCGGTGTGCACTTTCGAGACCGACGTGCGGAGCAGATCGAGCAGCTGAGCGCCGGTGATCTCGAAAGAGACGACCTGGTTGTCGAAATAGAAAATCCCTTCGAGGTCGTAGTTGCGGATCGGTCCGGGAGGAATGTCGTCGTTGATCCGGATCGCGCCGCCGTTCAGAAAACCGACGTCCGTCTTCATCCTCTCGCGCAGGACGTCGGCGAGGAAGTTGCCGAGCGCCGTTTCGCGGCCGCGCACCGCCGGCTCGACCCCTTCCAGGAGGTTCCGCGTTTCGCCCACGACCTCCTGGATTTCTCGCCCGGTCTGCGTCCGAACGGCGGCGGCCAGCTCCGCGAGCGACGCCTGGACCTCGCCGTCCACCGCGGCGTCCTTCTCGACGTCCGCCCCCAACGGGACTTTTCGGAACGTGTCCTCGAGCGATCCGTCCGAGGAGATGCGGACGTCGTGGACGATCGCCGTCTTCGCGTCGGCGTCGGCCTTGGTGATCCAGGTCCTTCCCACCTTCCGCTGCAGGAAGATGTGCTCGTGTCCTCCGACCACCAGCCCGATCGCCGGGAAGTCGCGCGCCAGGCGCTCGTCCTCGTCGAGGTCCTGGTGGGTCAGCGCCACGACCGCCCGCGCCCCGCCCGCGCGCAGGCTCTGCAGCGCCCGATCGACGGCGGCGCGGCGTTCCCGGAGGTCGCCGTAATCGTAGGCGACGTAATCGCGCGGCTGAACGTCGGTCGTCAGCCCGAGGATTCCGACCGGGACTCCGGAGACTTCCTTCACGACCGTATCGTGGACGTTCGCGAGGCGCGACGAGAGAGGCGCGCCGTTGTCCGACTTCACGCTTCGGTACCGGACGTTCGACGACACCCAGGAGAAGTCGGACTCCGCGACGCGTCCGAGCAGGGTGCCGGGGTCGCGGTCGTCGAATTCGTGGTTGCCGAAGACCACGAACAGGGCGGGATCGAACGCGCCGGGATCTCCATCGAGCAGATTCAGGACGCGGATCATCGGCTGAGCGCGGAGGTACTTGCTCATGACCGACGGGAACAGGAGATCGCCCGCGTGCAGGACGAGAACGGGCCGGCCTTCCGACTCGAGCCGTTTGCGAAGCGTCCGCACGCGGGCGAGCCCTCCCAGCCGTCCTCCTTCGAGCCCCTCGATCTTGTAGACGTCGTTGATCTGGAGGATCGTGAAGCGCGCCTCGGCCGGCGGCGCGGCCGGCCGCGTGCCCGGCGGACTCGCTGGAGCGCCCGCGCAGGAAACCGCACCGACGAGCACGAGACCGAGGAGCCACTTCGGACTCCGGGCTCCGGACGTCGGGCTCATCGCCGCGGCCGTCCATCCGCGCTCGCCGCGCGGATCCAGACGCGGACGTACTCCGGACGGGGCGGAGGCTCTCCGCGCTCCGCCGCGACCCGGGCGAGGCGCGAGGTCAGCTCATGGGGGTCGGAGGAAGCGAGGTCGGCAACCGAGCGAATGCCCGCCGCCTCCAGCAGAAGCGCAGCGGGGACGCCCATTCCTTTGTGGACCGCGAGAGACGCGTCCATCCCGGCGCGCTCGAGGACGTCCCGCGCGACGCCCGTGCGGGCGGCGACCGGCGCCACTCCTTCGCGGCGAAGGGCGCGATCCAGCCGTTCGGGCGTGGGTATCCCGGCGGCACGGAGCCGTCGGACGGCAGACGAGTCGAGCGACGGAAGGTCCGAGAGCAGCGGTCGAACCGACTGAACGTTTCGATCGAGAGCCGCGATGGAAGCTCCGACGGCGAACAGGATCGCCGCGGCGACTGCGAGACGCCGCCGACCGCCTCGGAGTCCCGTGATGAACGAGAAGTAGGCGAATCCCGAGAGCGCGAGCACCGGGAAACCTCCGAAGCCCGCGAGCGGCATCTCGAGGAGCTTCCACGTCTCGAATCCCGGCACCGTGTAGATCCACTTCGTGCGCGCCCAGAAGTTGAGAACCTCCCACACCGCACCCGCGAGCAGGCCTCCGAGGAGCAGGCGCGCGACCAGGGTCCGGCGACCCGCCTCGAGCTCGCGCAGGAGGGAAGGCGCGCCCGATCGATAGTTCAGGACCTCCAGGCCGAGGGTCGCTCCCCAGACCATCCAGAAGGCGAACCGCGGCCAGAGGAGCGGAGCCACCGCGCAGACGATCCCGCCGGCCCCGCAGAGGAGGAGCACGTTTCGGGTCACGTGCAGCGGTCGTCCCTTCCTCCCGCGCGGGATTCCGAACGCCGCGAGCAGCTCGGCGTGGAAAAAGCAGGCGGGGAGCACGGTCGCGAAGGCGAGAGTGGAAAGGAGCGCCGAACCCCACGCTGTCCGCAGACCGAAGACGTAGTACCAGTTGTGCAGCCGGACGTTGTACGCCTCGAACAGCAGCCAGAACGGAACCGACCACGCCATCATCCGGAGAAGCTCGCCCCCCCGACCGCCGACGAAGGATTCGCCGCGCCGCGCGTAGAGGAACGCATCCAGGACGAGCAGGTACCCGTACCAGGCCGGGAGATACCAGATCGCGTTCCAGGCCTCGAGGTCCGCGGCGAGCGCCCAGAGGCCGAGCCCGAAGAGCGCGAAGCCGGCGACTCCCCAGAGAGGGAAGCGCGATCGGAGGCGAGGTTCGGCGCGTCCCGCCAACGCCGGGACCGCCGCGCTCACCGCGCGTTGCCCTTCGGGAATCCGACCCGATCCGGTTCCGCGTTCAGCTTCTTCAGCAGCTTCTGGATCAGATCCGTCTTGGTTCGGCCGGCTTTCTTGGGGTCGACGATGTAGCGCACGATCGCCTCGAGCCACGTATTTTCGCTGACGCGGAAGACGATCACCGGCCGCTCCTGGACCTCGAGCTCGTCGACCGGGGTCTGCGCGAGCAGCTCGCGGTAGACCTTGACCCTCTCCATCATCGTCTCGCCGACCTCGTGCTCCGCGACCTCGCGCATCGTCTTCGCCACGAACTCGAGGTCGCTGTCGTAGGCGATGTGAAACTTGACCTCGTTCCAGATGTAGGGAAAGAGCGGCCAGGAATAGTTGTAGACCGGCTGCGTCAGCACCTGGGAGTTCGGGAACTTGATGATCCGCCCGCTCGGGTGGTCCGTCGAGAGGTACTGCCCGCCGAACTCCCAGAGGGTCGTGTCGAGGTAGGAGACGTCGATCACGTCCCCTTTCGCAACGCCGATCAGGATGCGGTCCCCGACGCGGTACGGCTTCCGCACCAGGATGTAGATCCATCCGATGAAGCTCGTGATCGGCGTCTGCAGCGCGAAACCGAGGATGAGCGAGAGCACGCCGAACGAAACGATCGCCGTGTACCAGTTCACGAAGATCGCGGAGACGAGAATGAGGACGATCGCGAGCCCCACGAGAAGGCGCAGGATCCGCCGCAGGTTGTAGCGGGAAACCGTGTCGAGTCGCGGCGCGAAAACGCTCTCCGCGACCCTGCCCGCGACGAGCGCGAGCACGATGAAGACGGCTCCGAGGGCCCCCCGGCGCACGACGTCTTCCGTCCGCGAGGGCAGCGAAACGGCTCCGGTCGAGACCAGGATCCAGATGGCCAGGAACACGAGCAGCAGCACGGCATAGGTGCCAAGGAACAACCGGTGAGTCTTCTTCGTCGGAAGCTTCTTTTTCGCTTCCGGAGGCGGCGTCGTCTGCGCGAGCGCCTCTTTGACGTCCCCGTGCTTCTTGAGCTGCTCGGCCTCTTCCTTTTCTTTCTCGGCCATGCTGTTTTGCTACTTCAAGCCGGAGGCCAGGTACAGGTCGGAGGTGAGGATGCGGCCGGCCCCGTAAGCGTAGGACTTACCGTCCGGCGTCACGAAGACGGAATTGATCCGGATCAGGCCGGCGCGGTCCGCCGGCAGGAGCTCCTTCCAGATCTCCTTCTTGCCCGTGGCGAGGTCCAGCCGCTCGATGTGCGCGGGAAGCTCCCCCCGCCGCGTGAGATAGAGAGCGCGGCCGTCCGCGCTCCACTGGATCGGCACGTCTCCCGGCTCGGCTCCCGCGACCGGACGCGGCGGTCCTCCGTCGACCGGATAGATCTTCACGACCCCGTTCGGACCGCACAGCGCGAGGAGCCGTCCGTCCGGGGAGGCGGCCGCGCCGTCGGTGATGCCTTCTTCGGTGAAGGGATGTGGTTTTCCGCCCGCCAGATCCAGAACGTGGACGCGTAAGCCGTGTCCCGACTCGCTTCCGCCGAACGCGACGCGCCCGTCGGGCAGAAATCCCGCCCCGAAAAGAGTGAGCGATCCCGTGTCGAGCGGTCGGACCTGGCCGACCCCCGTCGGGAGCAGGACGTACCGGCGCGATGGAGTCGGCTCGGCCGCGAGCGCCCACTTTCCGTCGGGAGAAAGGCCCAGGGCCTGGCCGTCCCCGAGTCGGAAGGCGGGCGATCCGTCGGTGCGCCGAAGATAGACCGACCCCTTCGCGCCGCCGCCCTCCTGCTGCTCCGAGAAGAGCAGAGTCGATCCGTCGTTCGAGATGAAGGAAAGCTGGGAAGACTCCAGCCACGACAGATCGCGCTCGGCGCGATCTCCCTCGCGGCGGAAGAAGATCGCTGCCCGCCCCACCTCGCGCTCGATGAGAGCGTCGCCCGCGCGGTTGATGTCGTGGATGATCGAGATGTCGGGTCCCCGTGCGAGCAGACGGATCTTTCCGACACGGTCGCAGGCGTACAGGCCACCCTGAAAGGACGGCGAGACCCCGTCGAACCAGACCTCGTCCCGTGAAGGGTGCCAGGCGATGCTGTCGATGACCGGCCAGTCCTTGACGAGAATCGTCCGGGTTCCCCGGGCGACGTCGATGACGACGAGAGTGCCGGGAGAAGCGCCCTCGACGAAAGCGAGCCGATCGCCCTTCGGGGAGAAACGCAAGGACTGAATGCCGTTCGAGGATTCGTAAAGGACTTTGCCGGGCGGGAATTCGAGTCGGGCCGCCGAGATCGCGCTCTCCGGAGAGGTGCCGCCGGCGTCCCGAACGACCGCGAGGTCCGTTCCGGCCGGATTCCAATCAGCCGCGGAAACGGCCTCGACGAGCTCTCTCGGAGAGCCGCCCGTCATCGGGACTCGCGCGAGCGTCCCGCTGCCGACGGTTCCGAAGAGGTTCGTCTTCTTCAGCGCGACGGCGAGCTCGCCCTCCTTCGAGATCGCGAGCAGAGAAGCATTGGGGATACCGAGCGCCCGCGAGTCGTGTCCGTCCACGCGGCCGAGGAAGATCTCCGCCGGCTTGTCGTCCCACGCCGCGCCGTAGACGAACGTCTGGCCATCCGGAGCGAACCGCGCGAACACGACGTTGCCCCGCCGGAAGGTCAGCCGGCGGTAGCGGACGTTCTCGGCCGCCGAAGGGCCCCCGGCGGAGAGGAGACGGCGCCCGATCAAGAGTCCCAGCGCGACCAGGGCGAGGGCCGCGGCGGCCGTCAGCGCGACGGTGAGCGCCCGCCGCGAGCCTCGTGCCGCGACGCGGGGCGCGACCGTCGTGCCGCTGACTCCGGAGAGCGCCTCGAGGTCGTAGGCAAGATCGCGCGCCGACTGGATCCGCAGCTGCGGGCTCTTCTCCAGGCAGTGCCTCACGATCCTCTCCAGCGCGGGCGGTAGGTTCTTGTTCGTCTCGGAGAGCTCGGGAGGGTCTTCCTTCAGGATCGCGCTCATCGCCTCGATCGCCGAGTCGCCGCGGAATGCGCGGCGGCCGGTCAGCATCTCGTAAAGAACCGCTCCGAAGCTGAAGATGTCGGACCGGTTGTCGGCGGGCAATCCGCGCACCTGCTCGGGGGACATGTAGCCGGCCGTCCCGAGCACGACCCCGGGCTCGGTCCTCCCGGTCACCGTGGGCGCGGCCGTCGCGCCGGCCGACGGCCCCTCGGGCTGGGTCAGCTTCGCGAGGCCGAAGTCGAGGATTTTGACGCGCCCGTCGTCCGTGACGAAGAGGTTCTCGGGCTTCAGGTCCCGGTGGACGATCCCCTTCTCGTGCGCAGCCGCGAGGCCCTGCGCGACCTGGAGCCCATAGTCGATCGCGCGCCGCGGCGAAAGAGCGGTGCCCGCCATCCGGTCTCTCAGGGTCGAGCCCTCGAGCAGCTCCGAGACCACGTACGGCGCGCCGTCATGCTCCCCGAATCCGTAGATCGAGAGGATGTTGGGGTGGTTCAGCAGTCCGGCGGAGCGCGCCTCCTGCTCGAACCGGCGGAGCCGGTCGGGGTCGGCGGAGGCGGCGGCGGGGAGGACCTTGATCGCGACGTCCCGGCCGAGAGCCGGGTCGTGGGCGCGGTAGACCTCTCCCATTCCGCCCGCGCCGAGCGGCGCCACGATCTCGTAGGAGCCGAGCCGCGTTCCGGCGGAGAGCGTCATTCAGTCCAAATTGTCGGTTTGGACCCGCGGATTACGCGCGTTCGGGCTCGTCCTCGATATAAGAGCGAACCTGGGCCATCAGTTCCGGAGTCGGCTCGAGGCCGTGCTCGCGGGCGTGCGCCTCCGCGTTCTGCATCAATTCTTCTTCGTCGCGGCCGCGCACGACGTGCGCGCAGTCGCTGGACGGGTTGACCTTGTGACACTCGATGATCTTGCTCATGCGACCTCCTCGTCGGGATTCGATGTCATTTCGTTCCGGCCGGCGGCACCGGGTCCGGCACGTGGTTCTGAATGGGAGGGATCGACTTCAAGTACGCGAAGATCGCCTTCAGCTCCTCGTCGCGCATCTTGCCGTACCAATCCCAGGGCATCGGCGGGAGGATCGTGCGGGACGTGCCCATGTGCTTGCCCTTGCGCATGGACTTGATGAACATGTCTTCCGTCCAGATGCCAATGCCGGTGTTCTGGTCGGGCGTGAGGTTGGCGGTATAGCTGATCCCCCAGGGCCCGGCCCACGCGGTGTTGGTCGCGGAGCCGGCCATCATCCAGCCTCCTTCGAGCTTCGGAGGCGGAGGAAGTTTCATGTTCTCGGGGTGCCCCGACAGCATCCGGGTCATGTCGGGCTCCGGCCCGTTCTTCCCCATCTTGAAGGGGGTGTGGCAGTCGTTGCAGGCCATGACCGTGACGAGATACCGGCCCCCGCCCACGAGATCGGCGGAAGCCGCGGCGGGGGCCGCTCCCGCCGGTGCTCCGGCCGGGGCGCCCGAAGCGGCCGGCGCGGCGGATTGCGCCGGAGGGGGAGCCTCTTCCTTCCGGCACGCGGCGGAGAAGAACGCGGCCGCCGCGAGAGCCGCCGATGCGAGCACGAATCGAGAACTCATTCGACCCATCGATTACTCTCCTTGTCCGGCCGTCCGATTGCGGACGGCGTCGAATCATAAGCGCGATCGGAAAGAAGGGGGCACTAGAATCGCCGCCGTTTCCTGCGGAGGTGACGTGGCGATCCTTCGACCCTTCCGAGCGCTCCGACCGGTCCCGCCGCGCGCGGGCGACGTCGCCGCCGTCCCTTACGACGTGGTCTCGACCGAAGAAGCCCGGTCGATCGCCGCCCGAAACCCATGGAGCTTTCTCCACGTTTCCCGAGCCGAAATCGACCTCCCGGAAGGCGCCGGTCCGTACTCTTCTGAAGTCTACCGCCGGGCGGCGGAGAACTTCGAGCGGTTGACGCGCGAGTGTCCTCTGATCCGCGAAGCCGAGCCGTCGCTCTACCTCTACAGGCTCCGGATGGGAGACCACCAGCAGACCGGGGTCGCGGGAACGTTCTCCCTCGACGACTACGACGCCGACATCGTGCGCAAGCACGAGCGCACGCGCCGGGACAAGGAAGACGACCGGACCCGGCACATGATCGCGCTGCGCGCCCAGACCGGACCCGTCTTCCTGACTTACCGGGGGCGTTCCGCGATCGACGAGGTCGTCACGCGCGCGACGTCGGCGCCGCCGGTCAATGATTTCGTCGCCGACGACGGCGTCGCGCACACGATCTGGCTCCTGGACGCCGCAGACACCCGACGGCTGGCCGGCGAGTTCGGCCGCGTGCCGCTCCTTTACATCGCGGATGGCCACCACCGCGCGGCGAGCGCGAGCCGGGCACGCGCGGAGCTCCGGTCCCGAACGGATCATCACGCCCCCGACGACGCTTCCAATTTCTTTCTCGGCGTCGCCTTCCCGGCCGGACAGGTCCGGATCCTGCCGTACAACCGCACCGTCAAGGACCTGGGCGGCCGGTCGGCCGACGACTTCCTGGCCGCTCTGAAGAAAGTCGGGCCGGTTTCCGAGGACGCGCCGCCCGCGCCGGCCGAGCGCGGACAGGTCTCCGTCTACCTGGCCGGCCGGTGGTACGGCCTCCGTCTCTCCCTCGGCGCGGGCGCGGGCTCGGCGGCGCCGCTCGACGTCTCTCTGCTCCAGGAGCAGATCCTCCAGCCGCTTCTCGGAATCGGCGACGTTCGCACCGACCCCCGGATCGACTTCGTCGGCGGCGGGCGAGGCACCCGCGAACTCGAGAAGGCCGTCGACGAAGGCCGGGCGGCGGTCGCCTTCTCGCTCTTCCCGGTAGAGGTCGAGGACCTGATCCGGATCGCGGACGCGGGTGAGATCATGCCGCCCAAGTCCACCTGGTTCGAGCCGAAGCTGCGAGACGGTCTGTTGGTCCATGAGATCTGACCGCCTTTAGAATCGACGCCTCATGAAGGTCCTCGTCGCGGACAGGTTCGAAGAGTCCGGCCGCCGCGGGCTCGCGGAGGCGGGCTGCGAGGTCCTCTACGAGCCGGACGCGAAGGAGGACGCCCTGACGGAAGCGCTCCGGTCGAGCGGCGCGGAGGCGCTCGTCGTCCGCTCGACGAAGGTGACGCGGCCCATGCTCGAAACCGGCCACCTCTCTCTGGTGGTCCGCGCGGGCGCGGGGTACAACACGATCGACGTCGAGGCCGCGTCCGAGCGCGGGATCTCGGTCGCGAACTGTCCCGGAAAGAACTCGGTCGCGGTCGCGGAGCTCGCGTTCGGCCTGATTCTCGCCCTGGACCGGCGCATCGCCGAGAACGCGAGCGACCTCACGCGCGGGGTCTGGAACAAGAAGGAGTACAGCAAAGCCCGGGGACTCTTCGGGCGGACGCTCGGCTTGATCGGCGTGGGCGGAATCGGCTGCGAGATGATCCCGCGCGCGCGGGCCTTCGGGATGCCGGTCGCCGCCTGGAGCCGCAGCCTGACGGAGGAGAAGGCGCGCCGTCTCGGCATCGAGCGAAAAGACTCGATCTTTCAGGTCGCGGCCGACGCGGACGTCGTCAGCGTCCACGTCGCCCTGAAGCCCGACACGACGAAGCTCATCGGCGGAGATTTCTTCGCGGCCATGCGGCCCGGCGCGTTCTTCATCAACACGTCGCGCGCCGAGGTCGTCGACCAGCCGGCCCTCGAACGCGCCGTGCGCGAGCGCGGAGTGCGCGCCGGCCTCGACGTCTTCGCCGGAGAGCCGTCGGGCGGGGCCGGCACCGTCGAGGACCCGATTTTCAAGCTGCCGGGGGTCGTCGGAACGCACCACATCGGCGCGTCGACCGACCAGGCGCAGGAAGCGATCGCGGCCGAGACGGTGCGGATCGTCCGCGAATATAAGGAGACCGGCCGCGCGCCGAACGTCGTCAACCTCGCGAAGAAGTCGCCCGCGACCCATCTCCTGGTCGTGCGGCACTGTGACCGCGTCGGCGTTCTGGCCGCCGTCTTCGACCGCATCAAACGCGCTGGCATCAACGTGCAGGAGACCGAGAACGTCGTGTTCGACGGCGCGAAAGCGGCCGTCGCACGGATTCATCTAAATCAGGCGCCCTCCGACGAGATCCTTCGCGAGATCGAATCGAGCACGAAGGACATCCTCGAGGTGACGCTGCTGCCGATCTGAGGAGGGGGCGACCATGGCCACCGTGACTCCGGAAAAGGACATCGCCAGGGAGCGGATCTTCAACTTCGGCGCGGGACCGGCGGTCCTGCCCGAGACCGTCCTCGAGGACGCGCAGCGCGACCTGATGTCGCTGCCGGGCGCGGGAATGTCGGTCCTCGAGATCAGCCACCGCTCCAAGACCTTCGAGGAGATCCTGGGCGCCGCCGACGCCGACATCCGCCGTCTCGCCTCGGTGCCCTCCAACTACAGGATCCTTTTCGTCGGCGGAGGCGCTTCGCTCCAGTTCTCGATGGTCCCGATGAACCTGCTGCCTTCGGACGGGAGCGCCGACTATGTCGTGACCGGATCCTGGTCGAAGAAGGCGGTGAAGGAGGCGCAGAAGGTCGGCATGGTCTCGATCGCCGCGACCACCGAGCCCGAGACCTTCTCGAGGATTCCGGAACAGTCGGAGCTGAAGCTCGACGCCGAGGCGGCGTATGTCCACATCACGACGAACAACACGATCTACGGAACCGAGTGGCACCGCGAGCCGGAGGTCGGAAGGGTCCCGCTCGTGGCCGACGCGTCTTCCGACGTCTTCAGCCGGCCGATCGACGTCGGCAGGTACGCGCTCCTCTACGCCGGGGCGCAGAAGAACCTGGGACCGGCAGGGGTGACGATGGTGCTGATCCGCGAAGATCTTCTGGCGCGGACGCCCGCGGGTCTCCCCACGATGCTCGACTACAACACGCACGCTCAGAACAGGTCGCTCTACAACACTCCGCCGGTCTTCGCGATCTACGTCGTGGGCCTGGTGGTGAAGTGGATGCTCGCCGAAGGGGGGCTCGAGGCGATCGGCCGGCGCAACGCCGAGAAAGCGAAGATCCTCTACGACGCCCTCGACGGGTCCGGCGGGTTCTATCGCCCGCACGCGAAGCCGGGGAGCCGGTCGAACATGAACGTGACGTTCCGCCTGCCCTCCGAGGATCTCGAGAAGCAGTTCGTGGCGGACGCCGCCCGGCAGGGGTTCTCGGGCCTCAAGGGACACCGCTCGGTCGGCGGCATCCGCGCGTCGATCTACAACGCGTTTCCGAGGAAGGGCGTGGAAGCGCTCGTGTCCTTCCTGAAAGATTTCGCCGCGAAGAACGGGTAGGCGTCCGTCAGACGATCAGGCTCGTCCTCTCGGCCCGCAGCTCCGGCGAGTACGCGCGCCAGGCGCGGGCGAGGCGCCCGATTCCCTCGGCCATCGTCGCGGCGTCGTGAACGAACGGAAGGCGCAGCCGGTCCGCGCCGCCCCCGTCGGGCGACGCGAGCGGGCCGGGCACGATCGCGACTCCGTGCCGCAGGGCAATCTGCGCGAAGCCGGTGGCGTCGCCGTGCGGCAATCGGACCCAGAGCGAGAGCCCTCCCGCGGGAGGCGTCCAGGACCAGGACGGGAGCAGGCGCCGGAGGAGGGCTGCCATCCGGCCGTACTTCGTCCGGACCTCGCGGCGCCGTGCGCGGCGGATCCCTTCGATCCGGCCGAGCAGCTCGACGGCGGCGAGCTGCGAGAGGACGGAGCAGCCGAGATCGGTCAGGATCTTCAACCGCGTCAACCTCGCGAGGACCGGCTCGGGCGCGCGGATCCAGCCGATCCGCAGGCCTCCCCAGAGGACTTTCGAGAGCGAGCCGATCGTCAACACCGAAGCGGTGCGCGCGAACGCCGCGACCGGCGGAGGCGGCTCGGCGCCGAGCGTCAAATCCGCGAGCGTGTCGTCTTCGACCAGTGCGACGTCGGTCTCGTCGGCGATGCGCGCCATCTCGCGCCGCACCGGCTCGGGCACGAGCGCTCCCGTCGGGTTGTGAAACGTCGGCACCAGATAGACCAGCCGCGGCGACGCGCGACGCACGATCTCGGCAAGCGCGTCGGGGCGGATTCCGTGATCGCCGACCGGAAGCGGGACAAGATGCGCGCCCGCATTGCTGAAGATGTCGATCGCCCCGAGGTACGTCGGCGATTCGAGCGCGACGGCGTCGCCCTTCTGGAGAAAGAGCTGCGCGACGAGGCCAATCGCCTGCTGGGCGCCGCTCGTGATCAGGATCTGATCGTCACGCGTCGGGAGACCGCGGGCCTCCAGCCGCGCCGCGATCGCGCAGCGCAGCTCGGGAAGTCCGGCCGGCAGGTAACCATGGCCTCGCGCGAGTCGCGCCATTCCGTCTTTCAACGAGACGAGCTCTTCGGGGATCGCGCCGGTGCCCGGAAGGTGCGCGCCGAGGAACTCGATCGTTCCGCCCGATCCTTCGATCAGGCTCCGGTAGACCGGGTGACGGCGAAACGATGGAGACTCGTCGCCGGGAGGCGCCGTCCGCCGGGGCGCCGAGCGCACGCGGGTGCCGCTTCCCTGACGGGTCTCGAGCCATCCCTCCTGGCGCAGGATTTCGTACGCGGCCACGACCGTCGTCCGGCTGACCGCGAGAAGGCGCGCCAGGTTTCTCTCGGCCGGCACGCGCCGCCCGGGCTCGAGGTCGCCGCGCAGGACCGCCGAGCGCAGGCCGTTCGCGAGACGCCGGTACACGGGCCCCGAAGCCTGCGACCAGGAACCGAGGGAATGGACGAAGTCGAGCTCCGCCGCCGGCCGTCCGTTCATGTCGCTCGAAACCCGGAAACAATCCGCGTTGGCATGCCTCAGTCCACTTTCTCCAAAGTGGCTATTGATTCTATCAAAGCAGGGGCGGATGCTGCAGATGTCGACGGCATGCGATGAAGATTGGACCTTTCGATTGGCATTGGAGGACGGGATGAGCCTGCCGCGCTACGCCTTCTTCCAGGGTCGGGTCGTTCCCTATTCGGAAGCCCGCGTCGGAGTGCTGACGCACGGGCTGAACTACGGCACCGGGGTCTTCAGCGGGATCCGCGGCTACTGGAACGCCGACGAGCACGAGCTCTTCGTCTTCCGACCGGACGACCACTACCGCCGGTTCCTCGAGTCCGCCCGGATGATCGGGATGCAGCTGCCGCTCGATTCGGGCCAGCTGACAGCCGCCCTGGTCGACCTCCTTCGCCGGGAGGGATTCCGCGAAGACTGCTACGTCCGCTCTCTGGCGTTCTACGCGGACGAGACCGTCGGCGTCCGGCTGCACGACCTGACGCCCGAGATCTCCATCGTTTCGATCCCTTACGGCCGGTACATCGAGAAGGAAGAGAGGGCGC
The DNA here is from genome assembly GCA_003222385.1 of Acidobacteriota bacterium. Lineage (GTDB taxonomy): Bacteria > Acidobacteriota > Thermoanaerobaculia > UBA5066 > Gp7-AA6 > Gp7-AA6. Next base: position 176 of record QHVV01000001.1, on the reverse strand, counting down.
ACGCCACCATCTCTTCCTGGAGGCGCGTGGACGACAACGCGATCCCCGCGCGCGGCAAGATCGTGGGCGCCTACGTCAACTCGGCTCTCGCGAAGTCCGAGGCGATGCGCGCCGGCTTCGACGAAGCGATCGTCTTGAACCGAGACGGCCACATTTCGGAGGGATCCGCCGCGAAC
>QHVV01000106.1 GCA_003222385.1 Acidobacteriota bacterium | reverse complement strand
TTCGTCGTCGCCACAAGGGTGATGCCTGTGGCCGGGGGTCCCGTGCTTGTGAACCTTCTTCGGCGGGTGGCACCCGTTGCCTTGTGGTTGTCGGGCGTGATCCTCGTGTGCACCGATGCTCAGGGTGCCCACTTGCACATGACCTGACAACAGCGCGGCCACAGAGTTCTTTACGTTTTTGGCGGAGCCCTCTTTGCCTGAGCTCGCCGCAACGCCAACGGCAGCCACGATCATGAGGCTGACGATGGTGAAGGCCACGACAAGAAGTCGGAGCAGTCCCCGCACGAGGGTGAATGCTACTCCCGCACCGGGCAGTCCGTCAACCACATGACGGGGTTGTTGGTGGTCAAAGAATCGCCCCGTTTTGAATATGGAATCGCATCCAGGTTGGCGTGAGTTCGAGGTCGGTTCATAGGCACGACAAGGTCGCACCAAATTAGTGCGACTTGCCCCATTAACCACGTGCTCCGTGGGCGAGTAAACTGGGCCATTGGCGCTACGGGGCAATGGCCTGGTAGATCCAGAACTCAATCAGGTTTTTGGGGTGCCGGTGGTCACAGTGAAAAGAGGGGTCAGGCGTTGCCCGCTGCGATGGAGCCTAGGTCTCTGAAAGATCCGCGACGAGGAGCAGGGACCGCCCTCCTCATCAAGCGCTCGCTGGACATCACTTTGGGGATTGCAATCGGCGTCGTGGCAGTGCCGCTGATGCTGCTGATCGCGACCGCGATCCGCCTCGACTCGCCTGGGCCGGTGCTATTTCGCGCGAAGCGCATCGGCCACCGCGGCAGGCTCTTTTCGATGTACAAGTTCCGAACCATGGTTCGTGGAGCCGAAGAGAGGTTGCAGGAGTTCGCCCACCTCAATGTCGCCAACGGAATGGTCAAGATTCCTGACGATCCACGTGTGACGCGGCTAGGGAAATGGTTGCGTCGATTCAGCCTCGATGAGCTGCCGCAGATCTACAACGTGCTCCAGGGCCACATGAGCCTGGTCGGACCGCGGCCACACGACCTCTATGACCTGTATCACCGAGATTTTTCTGACTTGGAGCACGATCCGAGGCTGCGCATGAAGCCGGGATTGACTGGACTTTGGCAGGTAAGCGCTCGCTCGGACCCGAACTTCGAGAGCCGTGTCCATTTCGATCTTCACTACGTGAACAATTGGTCGCTGCTGCTCGACGCCAAGATCCTGGCCAAGACAATTCCAGTGGTTGTCTTGGGAGAGGGTGGCAAGATCAATCGCTCGGTGCAGGTCGAAGCGTTGCAAGAAAACGTACTAATTCGAACCGCTGAGTCCATTGGTAGTAACGGTTCAGTGCACGCTGACCATTCAGGCAACGGGACATCGCGCCCAGTCGAAGCCTGGGCATCCTCAGGCTCGACCGAATAGGACCAACCTCCCCCCTCCCTGAAGGCCAGCTGCGACGATGGTTCGGTTTGGTCGTTACCTGAAAGACCCGGGGCTTGATGCTACCGCCACCGCCACGCCGATAAGAACCGCCAGGAGAAGCACCGCTCCATACTTCGCCCACTGCATGACCTTTCGCGGGAACACTATCCTCATTGCCGGCGCACCCTGTACCTAAATTTGGCCTCGGCCATCTGCAAGAGTTTCAGTCGGCCTTTCACCACGCGCGAATTACGGAGCTTGCCAAGGAAGTCCAGCGCGCCATCGAAGTTCTCCATCTCGACGTAGACAGAACCCAGCTCGTTAAGCGTGTGAGCGTCTGACCCTGCACCGGGCGCGGCGCCCAGGACTTCGCGCAGCTCCTCCGCTCGGCGATTTGTCTTGTCATCGGAACGTGCGTTGAAAACCTCCACGATGTCGAACAGATCTGCCAGATCTTCGATGGCTTCCTCACTAAGGTGCCGACGGAACTGGTCGTACGGATGCTCGAGATAAACAAGCCCGGCCTGCTCCTTGATCTCGATTGCCGTCTGTCGGGCCGTGAGTCCAGGCCGAATTCGACGCTCCAGGAACAGGCCGATAAGCTCCCCTTGGGCGGTCGTGATCTCCTCGCCGACCACGACTCGGTGCCGGCCGGAGGCCTGAAGGCGAACGGCAGCGCGGGTCGTGTCATGATCGGTCAGAAAAATGGGATCGAGGCCAAGTCGCCTGCCTCGGTTAGCGACCAGTTCGGGGTCGCTCTTGGAGTCGAACGATGCCGAGCTATGCACGTGCAGATCGACCCGAATCAAGGGCCGCTTGACGCTCGCCTTCACCTCCAGCCACCTGCCCTGCTGGTCGATACTAAACAGGTGCGTGTCCGCTCAGATAGGATCACGATCTTCGCCAGGTGATTGGGCTGATTTGAGCGCATGGAACTAAACAGGTATCTTCGCGTCGTTCGTCACCGGCTGTGGATGATCGTCGCCTGTCCCCTCTTGGCGGCGGTCACGGCGGGCGTTGTCAGCTTCGCTCTGCCTCCGGTCTACGAGGCCAAAGTCGATCTTGCGGTAAAGCCGGCCCAACTCCTGCCCTCGACCGACCCGAATGCTCCCTCCATATCCGCGACAACGATTCTGGCCACATACGCCCTTTTCATGACCGAGCCGCCACTTCTCAACAAAGTTATCGCCGATTTGGGCCTCAAGACGACTTCGGATGAGTTGGTCAAGCAAGTCAAGGTGACGCCTGACGCGACGACTGCCCTTGTGCTGCACATCAATGTTCAAGACACCAATCGAGCCCGTTCGCGAGACGTCGCGAACACTCTTGTGAGTGAATTCATAAAGGAGGTAAACCAGATCCAGCAGGCCGAGACTCAATCTACGAACGCTCGGAGCGGGGACACCTTCGTCGTGCTGTCGCCAGCCGTCTTACCTAAAAACCCGGTGTCTCCGAATAAGGCTCTGAACGTGGCCGTCGCCTTTGTGGCTGGATTGCTTCTGGCATTAGGACTGGCTCTTCTCTTCGATTACCTCGATCAGTCGATCAAGAGCGACGCGGAACTGACTGACAGGGTCGGATTGATCTCGTTAGGGCATGTCCCGTTCCTTGTCGCTGGCAAGGGGAAGCGTGGCGAGCTTGTGACGCTCGACGCGCAGTCTCACGCGGCCGAGGCTTATAGAGCGCTACGAACTGGCATCCTGTTCTCGGGGGTTGAGCGATCAGTCAAACAGCTGATCGTCACCTCAGCGGAGATGGGAGAGGGGAAGTCCAGAACGGCCGCCAACCTGGCGGTGGTGCTGGCACAGGCTGGATACAAAACCCTTCTGATGGATGCAGATTTCAGGCGACCGGCTCAGCACCGGATTTTTGCACGGGTCCGCAACATTGGCCTGTCAAACGTCATCATCCAGGACGCCGCCGAGGAGGAAACCATCACCGCTGTAGACGCGGTGCCGAACTTATGGCTCCTCACTTCAGGTTCAATTCCGCCAAATCCATCCGAGTTGCTAGGGTCGGGGCGAATGCGGGAACTGATCGGCCACCTGCTGGCGAATTTCAACTACGTCATCATCGACACACCACCCGTCAACGCAGTCACCGATGCGGCGATCCTGGCTGCATACGCCAACGGCACAATTCTGGTTGTCGAACAAGGACGTACGACATTCCCAGCAGTCGGCCGTGCGAAGCAATTGCTTGACCGAGTCGGTGCACATACCTTGGGAGCCGTTATGAACAAGGTGCGCGCATCGGGTAGTTCCTATGCATACGAATACGGCTACTACGCGACCCCGCAGGCCGATCCCTCGGCGCCTGACGTCGAGCCACTTGCTCGTGTGAAGCCGAGCCGCTCGGCTAGAAACGCGTGAGCTGCTGGTTACGGCACGAGCGGCTCAGCCGACTTGGGACGGCGAGGGACGCGGTTTGTCGGACAGCTATCCCGCGGATGGCTAGGACCGACTACCTCACGGACTAACGGGGCAATTGCCCCAGATCGTCCGTCCGGACAATCTTTGGCAGCCGGTCGATCGACGGGGCTCGGTGGACCGAGCGCGAAGATTTCGATTGCGATGGACATCTATCTCAGAACTATTGGTTTCATGCGCATAGCTGTCCTTTGGCAGTCGATGAGTGGTTACTTCAACGCCTCGCTTCGGGCGCTGAATGATTTGCCCGGCGTTGAGGTCTGTTTAGCCCACAGATCGCCATCCCCTGATGCACCGTTCGATCCGACTCTTTTCGGGTGGCTTAATCCACAGTACGCATGGGATCATCACCCGAGCGTGCCACGTCTGGAAGCCCTTCTCAAAGATTTCGATCCCGATGCCATCTTGGTCAATTCCTGGCATGTATCCGCCTATCGCGCTGCGCTCAAGCGGCTTCGTAGACCGATAACGCGAGTCCTGTGCATGGACAACCCCTGGCTGGGAACCCCGAAACAATGGTTGGGACGGCTTACTTGGAGGCAGTACATACGACCCCTGTTCGACATGGCCTTCGTGCCTGGAGAACGCCAGGCGGCCTTCGCAAGCCGGCTCGGATTCCGCAACAGCCACATTCTTAGGGGCCTCTATTGCGCAGACACAAATGCCTTCACACGTACATCCGACGCCACGTCGTCGGAAAAGGCTTTCCTCTTCGTCGGCAGACTATCAACGGAAAAGGGCATGTCAACGCTCATCGACGCTTATGCTCGGTATAGACGCGCTAGCCCTTCGCCATGGCCGTTGCGAATAGCAGGTACAGGGCCGCTCCTTAGGCTGGCTAATGGATCACCAGGCATCGAATATCTAGGGTTTGTTCAGCCTGTCGATATGCCGCAGGTCATGTGGGCGGCAACCAGCTTGGTACTTCCAAGCCGGTTCGAGCCCTGGGGGGTGGCCGTACACGAGGCCACGATTGCCGGGCTCATTCCGATCTGTTCGGTAGCCGTAGGAGCTGCGGTGCACCTTGTGCAAGATGGATATAACGGTTACATCGTGCCAGTCGACAATCCGGGCGAGCTGGCCTCGACTATGAACTCTGTCTCTCGAAGGTCCACAACCGAAATCGAGGGCATGCAGCGCGCTAGCCGGCAGATGAGCTTGCAGCTCAGTTCCACTCGCTGGGCTCGATACCTTGTCGACATGCTTGCTCGGGCCACTAGTCCCACAACTTCAATAAGTGAAGCTTGCTGAATCCTTCGGCTGAGTTTGCGCAGTCGCACGCGTCGTCGGAGATACCAGGCTAGGAGGGCGATTTTGAGTGCCTCTGTAACAAAATGCCATGATCGAGTGCAACCTCCCGTCGGATAACTTGGTCGCGCGCGCGCTGCAGCGCTCTCACCGGCAGAAGTAGGGCTGCAGGAACCCATCCGTATCTGATGAAAAGGACCGGCTGGGCGAGCGCAACCACCAGGAAGGATATGAAAGACGTTGCCAGAGCGAGAATTACGGTTCGTTCCTCATGCCGAACTGACCTTCGATATGCCGCGATATAACTAGTTCCGGTGGACATGACCATAATCAACAGCCCCAAGAAGCCGAAGACGCCTGCACCAACCCAAGTGAACAGAAACATGTTGTGAACCCCAATACCGCCCAAGGCTTGTGCGTTGCTGGGCCCATCGAGCCCGACGCCATAGAGGGGACTACCGACCACCTCATTCCAAGCAGCTGCATCCAGATTGAGTCGCTGAATTCCAGTGGCGTCTGCCGTATTTGTGAGACCTAAAGTTTGGGAGACTCGATCGAGCGGAGAAGCCACCGACGAAGACCCCGCTTGATTGATCAATACGAGCGACGCACCTGCCAACGCTACAGCGGCTGCGGCCATGATCAGATGTCTCGTCGACATTCGACCGGTGCCGAACCACATCACGGCGCCCACCACGCTGGCCGCAAATGCCGTGACTGAGCCGGACAAGGCGACGCAAGCAAGCACGAGACAAAGAAGTAGGACAAACGCATACCGTTTGACTCCGATCAGCCTGCTAGAGGTCGCGAACAAAATTGCAGGAGCGATAACTACGGCTGCCGCACCTCCCAGGTCATTCGGATGCACACTAAGGCCAATTTGCCTTCCCACAAATGTGGCGTGTTGGCCCGCCGCGGCTGCGGCGGGCACGGTGGTGAAGGCGGCGTATACATTCGCTCCAAAGAGGACCTGACCGATGGCGGCCAGTCCTGAAGTCGCCACCGAGAAAATCCAAGCCCCGATCGCGATTTCTACGTGGCGCCGGCTTCGCAAAACCACCGCTCCTAATGCAAACCACACGATCGTCGTGTACACGAACCGGGCGAATGCGCCTGCAGAATCGAGTGGATGGAGCGCAGTGGGCAGAGAGGATATGGCGCCGAGACTGAAAACCGCGAATCCGAATAAGAACGGTTTGGGGAATGCAAGGTTTATAGTCGGGCGCTTCATCAGCACACCGGCGGCTGCCACAAGTAGGGAGGCCAGCAGGAAGCAGTCAGATAGATCCAGAGAAGGTACGGGTCTGACGGCTCCACCTGCTACAAAAGCCAGGCCTAAGTAATAGAGCGTGCGGGCAAGTCGAAAGTCCGAACCTGATTCGGATGCGACCCGCGCGCGCGCTAGCTTAGAAAGGAGAAGCGTATTCACTTCGCGTTTTGCCGCCATCGTCGAGAATCTTGCCTCCGAGTCGCCTTCAAGTCCAGCAGAATGAGCACCGCAAGGCTCAAGGCGGCCGAAAACGTAAGAGCGACGGCTACGCCGATGACGTGAAAGCTGCGTGTGAAGAGCAGGAACGCCGGAATCAAGGCGACGAAGGATGCGAGTTCCGCTATTGAGCCTGCCGCCGGATTGCCGGCGCCCTTCATAACCTCCGCCAAGATTCTCCTGGCGCTAAAGAACGCTGCTGCCACCAGCAACACCCGAGCGATAGGGACCGACTCCGTGAATTGGCTACCGAAGAGTATGGGCAGCAGAATTGGAACTAGAAGCTCCAGAACCAGGACGGTCATCACAGTCAGGGCAGTCGTAACCCAGAAGAACCTCCACATCGCTCGACGCTGGCTCTTCAACTGAAGCTCCGCCGCTACGTGTGGATACGCTATGAAGCCAATACTCTGGGAAATGAAGCGCGGCAGATTCACAAAGCTCAGTGCGACTACGTAACGCCCCAGATCTGTGGCAGACAGAAACAAACCTACGATCAACTGATCGGCACGAAATGTCTCGACCGGATAGGAGGAACCCAACACACCTTTAGCGCCGAATCGAATTAGCTGGCGGAGAGTCGGCCCTGCTTCACCCAGAGGGGAATTGTTCCGCGACCGCGCAATCGCGAAGGCAAGGGTAAATGCTGAGATACAGATCCCCGGGACGATAAGGATTGCCACGACCCACACCAAATTGCGAAGCTGAAGACCGAAGAGAATGACGCCTACGACAGCATTAGCGACCGACGGTAATGTCCTCAAAATATTGAAAGCTCGAAAACCTCGGAGACCTTGCAAAATTGCGAGTCCGTAGTCCTGCATGAGTTGCGCGGAGGTCGACGGGAGTGTGATGAGCGCAGCAAGCCTGAGCTCTGGGCTCCGAGACCAGATCACTATCGCAATCGCGAGCGCGTGAATTCCTCCGAGCAATACGGCTTGCAACGGCCCGATAGTTCGCAGCCGGCGCACAATTGCGCGGCTTCGCCGAGGCTCCTGAGCAAGATAGTAGGCGCAGGCCAACGGCAGTCCTAAATTGCCGGCTTGATAGACAACCGCTGGGAGCAGCAACAGAAGCGCGAGGCTGCCACGCGCCTGCGGCCCGAGAACGCGAGCCAGCGCGATCCCACTCACGACGAGTGCCAACTGGCCCGTCAGCCCTGCTGCAACCGCACCAGAGGCGGAGCGCTGAACGGAGCCCGGGCGAAACGATTCGCGTAAGAAGACGATGAGTCGAGTTGCGGGCGGACGACGGATTCGGTGCACGTCGTCGAGTGACGGTATCACTCGGCTGCCGACCTAGAGCCGTGCAAACGCTGGCGGTAAGAAGCCACATCGGCAACACGAACAATTCCAGTCCCTGTCGGTTGTTCGGCAATAACACATATGAATCAGGTACCGTGCTGCCGTTGCTGCGTGCTGCTCTTGACCTAGACAATCGCATTGCGTTGTGCACTAGGCAGCGGCAACGGGTCCGTCCCGGCGCCCGTCCGAGTGAACCAGCACTGATGGTTGCTCCGGGCTGGATTCATGTCGATGCGAGTCCTAATGTTCTGCTGGCTGGACGACGCCGAATCCTGCAGGCCGTGGCCAATCGATTTATCCTCACCGAGGCCGGTTTCGTTGATGTTGTTGAGTGTCAGTTCCGAGTAGGTCGCAAACCCGACCTCGTTGACCTCGACAACCGGTCGCATGAGACCCTTTACGTTGAGGCCGCGCGCCCCTTAGATATTCACTCGCCGCGGTCAGCGCGGACGTGATATCCAACGCTAGCGCCTCCGCCGAGATTCCCCTCCGTGTCGCACATGTGGTACCAAGTATTGCCCCACGAACCGGCGGGCCTGCCTTCAGCGTTCTCGTCACCGTGCTCGCGCTTAATCATGGGGGAGTACAAGCAGAAGTCTTCACGACCGACATGGGCGCCGCAGCTTCGGCGCCTCGATTGACTCGTCTCACCGCGGCCGACGTCGATCCCCGGATGACGTATCCAATTCATATCGCTCACGCTAGCCACCCTTTACGGTTTGCCTACGCCCCGGCGATGCGCAAAGAACTCGGCCGAAGAGCGAATGAGTTCGACCTGATTCATATTCACTCTCTTTTTCTCTACCCACAATACGCAGCATTCAAGGTGGCTCGAGATCACGAGATTCCGTACGTAGTGGCGCCGCACGGTGCCCTCGATCCGTACTATCGTCGCCGCGGCAGAATCAGAAAGGCGATCACAGATTGTGTTTGGCAGAGGAGCATGCTCGAAAACGCTGCAGCGTTCCACCTGACTGCGCAGAGAGAACTCGAACTCATTTCGGATCTGGCTCCCAAAGTGCCGAGATTCGTCGTTCCCAATCCCGTGGACTGGAGGGACTACGTTGACTTGCCTGACCCCAGAACGTTCACCGGACCATTCCTGGGCGCTCGTCCTCCTTCCAGCATCATCATGTACTTGGGTCGCATCTCTCAGAAGAAGGGCATTCCGGCGCTGATTGCGGCATTTGCGAAGGTGGCCCCTACTTATCCTGATGCTGGGCTCGTGATTATCGGCCCGGATGACGAGGGGCTCACCCCCGAACTGCGCTCAACTGCGGAACACTTGGGAGTCTCGACCCGTACGACGTTCATTGGTCATTTGGGCGATCGTGACAAGCGCGCCGCACTCGCCGCGGCGACAATATGGGTGCTGCCGTCTGCAACAGAAAACTTCGCTGTGGCCGCCGTGGAAGCTCTTGCAGCTGGATTGCCAGTGATCGTCTCTCCGGGAGTGAACATCTCGCGGGAGTTGGCTAGTCTCGGTGCATGTGTTGTTTGTGAACCGGAACCGGATGCACTCGCTGCGGACATAGCAGCATTGCTTCGGGACCCTGATCGCCGGTTGTCGCTCGGAGCAGCTGGCCGCCAAGCCGCGCGGAGGTTCTCGCCTGAGTCGGTCGCCGCGCAGATGGTCCGCTTTTATGAATCGTTACTTAATAGGACTCCATCAGGTCAAACAACTTAGATTGAGTTCTTCGTCTTCTGTGCACACGACCACTGTGAGATCGCTGGGCACCTACCGTCAGACTGGAACTTGCGCGCGGGCTTCGGCGCGCTCGGCTACGAACGACAACTTGTTTCCCCATCTGCCGAGAAGACTTACGCCAAACAGTAGGAATACTGCACGGCTCACTTGGAATACTGGAGACAAATCAAGCCAGCGCCACCAACGTGCAGGAGGGTGGCCGTACTTGACAAGGTAACGCGAACTCGAGAAGTGTGTGAATCCCAGGTCGTGGCAAAGCTGCGACAAACGCTGGGCGTCAAATCGGAGTACGACGTTACCTGCCTCTTCGTATGGCTTCATGATATGTGCCCGAGTCAATAACCTCGTCAGGCTTGCGTCTGCGGGTTCACTAATTAGGATTCCAAGTCGGGAGACTCGTGCCATCTCTCTAATCGCACGTTCCGGCTCAGTGAGGTGATGCAGCCCATCATGCACGAATGTGTAGTCAAAAGAAGCGTCGGAGAAAGGCAAATCGTCTGCGTCTCCCCTCACCAGTGTGAACTCCAAACCATATCGAGCTCCGCGAACGCGAGCGCGCTGAAGGCACCCGATTGAAATGTCCATCGCGACAACGCGGGCGCCGCGCCGAATCAAATACTCCGCGTCCATTCCTGATCCGCAGCAAATGACGAGAACCGTTGATGCTTCGAGTCGCCGCCCTAAAAGTCCTACGACGCGGTTGAACTTGAAATCCATCAGATAGCGGTAAAAGCGCGACTCGCCGTGCGGGCGATTGATCTCGAACTCGGGATCCTCAACCCTGTTGTCGTAGTAGTCGGTTTGATCAGCCCTGATCGTGGCGGCCGACATGCGGGAAACCTCGAGCCGTACAACCGCAGGGCATGGCTTCCAAGTGTAACGACGATCCCTAGGGCAATCGCTCGTTAATCAGCGCTCAAGCCTATGGACACAGCTTGGAGACCTCTCCCTTGCGATGGTGCACCACTGCGCGCTCGTCGTCGCCGATCGCTTCGCAGGGCCCAGCCCTGCCGCGACGACTCGACCGGGTCACGAGGGCATCGCAGCTGTCCAGGGCGGTCAACTGCTCGCCGAATGGCCAAAGTCGCGATTTAGATCAGCAATGGTCACGTCGCGCGAAGCCAGCCGCCGCTCGAGATCGGCCAATTTCACGTCCACGACCATTCGAAACCAGAATGCTTGCAGGAAATGGAAGACAAACCCGGTCTTGCCCTCCAAGAAACCTAGCTTCCAAAAGTAGCGATAGCCAAAGTAGATGAATGGGCGGACAAAAAGCGGCAGTGCGTACCAGCGGTTCTTCATCCACACTAAGCGCTCATCTGGGTTCCCGAGCAACTTCGGCCGTATGCTCCACCTCAAAGCTCCTGATCGGCGCAAGACTTCCTCGATTGCCATGCGCGACGCGAACTTCTGATGTTTATCGATCCAAAAGTCAAGGTCGTTTTCTTTCAGGTTGTGTTCGATGACGTGTCCGTGCAGGTATCCGATCGGTCCTTTGGAGAGGTAACGAAAATCGACGAGTTCACCTCCCTCAACTTTGACGTTTTTATGTTTGATGAGGCGTCCCCACTTCTTGAGGCTTCTTATCTCCTGTCCTTGAAACACGTACACCTGTGGAAAGTAGTAGAGGTCGATCCCCGACCGCTCCGTAAGTAGCATCGAGTCAATGCTCTGCTGCAACTCTCGCGTGACTACATGATCGGCATCAAGCAGCAGCAGCCAGTCGTGCCGCAGAGGGACCTCATTCAAAACGTATTGGATCTGAGTTGTGTGGTCAACGTATGCATGCCTGTGCACATGGTGGGCAAATTGCTCGGCGATTTCGAGGGTACGGTCGCTACTACCGCTATCGACGACGTGAATGTCATCGGCCCAGCCCGCGACGCTGCGTAAGCAGCTTGCGATATTGGCCTCCTCCATGTGGGTCAGCACCACCACCGACACATTGACAAGATGACGCGGTCCTTCCCTGTCGCTTAGCGGTTCCTCGATGTTGGAGGGCTCTTGGTGTTTCAATCCGCCTTCCAATCTGATTGCGTCGGTCCGATCTCAGGTTTCCGCGGAGGAATTAGCACTGTGGGACGACCAACCAATTGGTGGCGTCCAGCCGCTCGAACTGATACCCAGACAACCGATGCCGCGCTTGCTCTAGGGCCATGTCGCTCAGGAACTCGATGACCAAATTGACCTTGCCTTGTGCCAGTAATGCGCCACCACCCGCCAACACACGATCCTCTGCACCCTCGACATCGATCTTGATGAGGAATGGCACGCCCAGCCGAGCGGCCAGTGCGTCGAGTGTCGTGCATTTGACTCTCGCCGCCGGACCTGAACTTTTCTTGCGAACGAGCGTAGCCATGACGCTCAGTTCTCCTTCGTACAGCAGAACGTCACCTACCTCGTCCGACACTGCAATGTCGTGTACAGCGACGTTCTGGACGCGATTTAGGGCTGCTGACGCACGTAGCCGTAACAGGTTCGGTTCGAACGGCTCGAACGCATGCACGAAGCCAGTTGGTCCGACGAGTCGAGCACCAATCAGGCTATAGAACCCGACGTGCGCTCCCACATCCCAGAAGACGGCTCCTGGATGCAACATGCGCTCGATGACCTGCTGGACAGCCGGCTCATATGAGCCCGTCCAGTAGAACTTTTCTCGTTGTGGATCGATAACGAGCTTGATGCCCGCGCCAGCGCCGGACATCACTGTGACCGCTATTGGTCGCTTGGGTAATGCGCGATTGAATATAGGCCGAAGTACACGTGCGAGTGGCTGATTGGCTCGAAGCGCCCGCGCAGCAATGGCCGGAATGCGCATTAGCCCTCCACCATCGTGCTAACCATCCTCAGCTTATTAACACCGAGCGTTTGACTGGAACTGCTTCAAAATCTCCGCGCCTAAAGCGCTGCGCGTTGAAGAGAAGCTGCCACGCTTTCGGGGACCACGCAGCTGCATATCCGAGTTTGCTGGCGGTCCTTAGATCGCGCTCGCGAAGCGCGATTAGCCCCCAATGAAGTCGCATGTACCGGTCTACCTGCGAGAGACTAGGCAGACCCTGACGATGACGCAAGTCGACTAGTCCATGTAACTTCGTCTTCACCCGCATGTTTTGTCTGAATCGGTGTTCAATACGCAATGCTCGGTTGTAGGAACCTGACCATGCCGTGTAATAGCTCAAGGGCTGATTGATAAAGACGGCATCGCCGAATTGGGCAATCCGAGTCCAAGAGTCAGCGTCGTCGCCAGCGTTCTCAAAGCTCTCGTCCCAGCCGCCTGATCTCAAAAAGGCGTCTCGACGAAACGCGACCTGAACAGGAGTACCGAATGGGAGGGCTTCGAGCAACATCGCGTAGTGGATGTCTTCTTGCCGCACATAAAACGCGCGGCCTGGACCAATCGTCGGCGTGCGGCGCAAGGCGCGGCCGTTGATGTCGACTTCCGTTGCCTGGACGGAGCAGAGGACCGCCGAAGGATGCAGTTCGATCGCTTGCGACATTTCCGCAAGGCAGGTCGGTGCCAAATAGTCGTCGTCGGCAAGCAGCTTGACCCAATCTCCGTAGGCCACTTCAACTCCGACGTTGACGGCATTGCATTGACCCAGGTTGGAAGGGCTCCTGAGATGACGAAGCCGACCGTCGCGAGCGAGCGGTGCTAGATAATCGGCCGTTCCGTCAGTGGAGCAATCGTCCGCAACGATAACTTCGCAAGGCCAGCTCTGAGCTAGCGCCGATTCGACTGCACGCCGAAGCAGGCTAAGGCGGTTGTATGTCGTAATTAAGATGGTGAATTCCACCGACTTCTCCGTCGAGCCAGAGTGTAATTCGCTCGCGATGCTTAGCCGCGATCGTATGGTCTAGAAACGCGCAGCGCCTCCCGATGCCGTGTAGGTACTCCTTGCGTTTGCGTTTCATGGTCTTCAGCACAGCTCTGAGCTTCCGCCACGAAAACAGCTCTCCCAAGAGGTAGAGCGGAGGAGGACTTATCTGGCCAGAAATGAGGGTCGTCAGCCGAGGAAGATGCCCGAGAGAACAGCGTTGAGGCCGGCAGTACGAGTGACTGAGATGGTGACCGAGCCACCTGCGGGGACGTTGATGGGTGCGTTGACCCAGGCACCTTGGCTGAAATCTGTCGAGATGTCCGCCGTGCGCGGACCGGAGCCGTCATTGATGGTTATGGTTTCGCGGCGCCCGTACGAGTCCCAGTCGAGGACGTAAACGTGGACGTTGCCGCTGTAGGCGGCGGGGAAAAGCAGATGCACGCGTATCTGGCTGGAGTCGAACATGCACGCAGCGCGACGCGTGGAAGTGTCCGGGCTCTGCAACGCCTGGACGGCGGTCGTCGACGAGTTCCATTGGTAACGACCACCCTGATCTAAGACCAGACTGGACTGGGGCAGGGAGACGAGGTCGCTGCTGCCATTCCAGCCAACCAGGGCATAGCCGTCGGCGCCATAGGTGCCAACCCAGTTGCCCTGCGGCGACTGCGTGTAGGCAAGAATGGCGTCCGTGCTGGCAGAGGCCACATTGCTGGGGACAGAGTCGCCACTGCCATTGCTGGCCAGGACACGGTAGAAGTAGGTCGTAGAAGGGCTAAGGCCGGTATCGGTGAAGGTGGTAGTGGGACTGCTGCCAACCTGGGACCAACCGGTACTGCCGTCAGCGGAACGCTGAATCTTATAGCTGGAGGCCCCACTAGAAGCCGTCCAACTGAGACTTATCTGGGTGGCGGAGATGGCGCTCGCGGTCAGATTTGTTGGCGCCGCTGGGACTGGGCCCGCTCCACCGAGGAAGATGCCCGAGAGAACAGCGTTGAGGCCGGCAGTACGAGTGACTGAGATGGTGACCGAGCCACCTGCGGGGACGTTGATGGGTGCGTTGACCCAGGCACCTTGGCTGAAATCTGTCGAGATGTCCGCCGTGCGCGGACCGGAGCCGTCATTGATGGTTATGGTTTCGCGGCGCCCGTACGAGTCCCAGTCGAGGACGTAAACGTGGACGTTGCCGCTGTAGGCGGCGGGGAAAAGCAGATGCACGCGTATCTGGCTGGAGTCGAACATGCACGCAGCGCGACGCGTGGAAGTGTCCGGGCTCTGCAACGCCTGGACGGCGGTCGTCGACGAGTTCCATTGGTAACGACCACCCTGATCTAAGACCAGACTGGACTGGGGCAGGGAGACGAGGTCGCTGCTGCCATTCCAGCCAACCAGGGCATAGCCATCGGCGCCGTAGGTGCCAACCCAGTTGCCCTGCGGCGACTGCGTATAGGCAAGCGTCGATGAGGCCACTGCGAGGATTGCGGTCGCCGTGTGGCTGAGATTGGCGTTGGTCCCGGTGACCGTAATGGTTGCGATGCCGGCCGGCGTATTTGAGGACGTCGCAACCGTCATCGTTGACGTGGATGTGGCCGGGTTGGGGCTGAAGCTGGCGCTGGCTCCAGCGGGCAGACCGCTCGCGCTCAGTTGGACCGCACCGCTAAATGTGGCGCTGGGAGAGACGGTCACTGTGTAGGTCGTGCTGCTGCCCTGAACCACATTCTGGCTCGATGGGCTGACGGAAAGCGAGAAGTCGGGTGTGACGCAGCTCGCAAACTTGAAAGAACCAACTCGCGTGTGCCAGTTGAAGGCACCGTTCGCCGTTAGGTACTGGTTCGTGTACCAGAAGGTGCAGTCATCGCCGGGATCCAGGGCAAGGCTCGTGTAATCCCCCCAGCGGGTCAGAGCCACGTGGTTTCGGTACACCGTCTGCGAACCACCGCCGTTGATGACGGTGCCCTCGCCCTGTGGCATCTGACCGAGTGGGTCGCCGGCCAGC
>QHVV01000105.1 GCA_003222385.1 Acidobacteriota bacterium | reverse complement strand
TGCGAATCCGCCGCTCGACAGCTCCGAGCGCTCCACGTCCATCTGCTCGGACGGGAGAACGGACGTGGCACCGACGCGACCCTCATGGCCCAACATCTCTGGTTCGGGCATCAACGGGTTCTCGCGCTCCTCCGGATCAGCAGGGCCTCGGAGAAGGCGCGCGGGAGCGTCCCCGAACGGATGGATCTGGTTCGGGAAACGACGGGATGCTCGGATGCCGACGCCCGATGGGGGATCGAGCCGCCGACTCGCCTCGCCGCGGCCATCGCCTGGACGACGCCATGCGGCGGGCGCGAGACGAGGGCTTCGAAATGCCTCAGGACGCCGACGAGGTGAGGGCTTTCCGCCGGCTTCGGACCTTCGTCCGGACCTCGCCGCACCTTGCGAGGCTGCCGGACGCTAGTGGCTTCCCCGGTTCAGGTTCTTGATCGCGTCTAAGAGAGCTGCCGGCGGCCTCTCGAAGCGCGCGCCAAAACCGGTCGCGTGCACGGCCGGCTCCTCGAGAAATACGACGCTTCCACGCACGCGGTAGCTGCGCCGATCACCGGGAAGCGTAAAAGTCAGGTCCACGTAGTCGCCGAGATCCGGCGTGCGCGGCGCCGCAACGTAACCTCCGGCCAGGTTGACGAGCTCCATGAAACCGGAAAGCTCTTCTTCGCCCCAGCGGATCGTCGCCGGCGCTCCCACGGGCACTCGATCGGAAGCCCTCTGTTCGGCAGGTTTTCGCCCCATGGGCTCTCTCCGGGGAATCGTGGGATCGAACGTTTGAAAAGAGGATAGCAGAAAGGCGTCGCGCGGACTCAGAGACGCGTGTCTTCGAGCACCGGAAGGAGCGTCTTGTCGAGCTTGAGGAAGAGCTTCGCGGTCGCCTCCACGTCCCGGCGGCAATACAAGGCGATCTCCCGGAGCCGGTTCTCTCGGTAATAGTGTCCAACAGCATATCCATCCAGACCGTGTTCCTTTGGGCTCTCGACGCCGAACACCTTGCACGCGAAATCCAGGTTCCACTTGCGGGACGCTCCGAAGAACGACAGGACGTCCAGCAGATCAGTGTGCGGCTTGATCGCGTACCGGTAGCCGCAGAGATTCTTCGTGACGCGAATTCCGAGCGCCGCGCTCCGCAGCATCAGGAACGGCCCGTCGAAGCAGCGTCCATTGAACGAAACGAAGCGGTCGAAGCGCACGATCGCGCTCCAGAACTCGGCCAGGAACGTCGGCTCCGTGTCGCCCACGAATGTAAACAGGCCGTCCGCGGAGGTCTCCTCCAGACGGCCGTCGGTCTTCTCGTACCACACGCGGCCGCGCCCCGAGTCGGGGTTCACCATCCCGAGCACGACGATCCTGCCGGTCAGCGGCCAGAGAGAGAGCAGGTCGGGGACCTTGTCGCGCTCGTCCTCGTTGCGGACGTACTTCGTCAGATACGTTCGCTGTCCGTCGTCCAGCGATTCCCACGAAACGCCGACGGTTTCGATGTCGAAGACGACGCTCGCCACGACGCGGATGCTATAGCGGGATGCTAAGCTGTCCCCGCTCTTCGAATGAAGCGAACGCTCGCTCGCGCCGCCGCTCTGATCGCGGTCTGCGCGGTCGCGGGCTGCGCCCAGCGCGCTCCGCGTCGTGCTCCGAAGGACGTTCTCTACCGGCATCTCGAAGGAGATCCGGCGACGCTCGACCCGACCACGACGACCGAGGAGAACGGGCTGATCGTCGAAGAGATGATCTTCCGCCCGCTCGTCGGGCTCGACGTCGAACGCCGCGCGGTGCCGGCCCTCGCGCGATCTTGGACGGCTTCGCCCGACGGTCTGACGTATGACTTCCGGCTCGATCCCGACGCGCAGTGGGAGGACCGGACCCCCGTGACCTCGGACGACGTCCAGTTCACCCTCGACCGGATCCGCGACCCGAAAGTTCCGGCGTTCAACTACCGGGATTCGTTCGCGGACGTCGCCGCGGTCGAGACTCCCGACGCCTCGACGGTCCGCATCCGGTTCCGGACGCCCTACGCGGAGCGCATGGTCGCGTTCAACCTTCCGATCGTGTCGCGCGCCGCGTACTCACGGGCGAAATCACCTGCGGACGTGGACCGACGCCCGACGGGCAGCGGCCCCTATCGTCTGGAGCGTTGGGAAACGAACCAGGCGATCGCGCTCGTCCGGCGCGAGGACGCCGCCGCCGCGAGCGTCCCCTTCCGCCGGATGATTTTCCGGGTTCTGCCCGACTCGACGGTCCGTTTCCGCGCGGGGACCCGAGGCGACTTGGACGAGTTCCGGATCAGCCGGGATCAGCGCGCCGCCGCGGAGGCGTCCCGCGACTTCCAGGCGCGGAATCGGATCGTGAAAGTGCCGCAGCCGACCGAGGCGTACCTGCTCTGGAACGTCCGACATCCTTTTCTCGCCGATCCGCGCGTCCGGACGGCACTGCCACACTGCTGGCCCCGCGAAGAAACGGCGCGCCGCCTCTATCCTCCGGACGGGGCGGTGCTCGCTTCCGGGCCCTACCTTCCGGGAGCTCCCGAGAACGATCCCGGCGTGCGGGCGCCTTCCTACGACCCGTCCCTGGCCGCGCGTCTGCTCGACGAAGCCGGGTGGCGGACCGCGCCGGACGGCACGCGCATGCGCGGCGGCCGCAAGGCGTCGGTCGAGCTCCTCTATCCGGCGGGCCCGGCGGTCTACAACGCGCTCGGGGAGATCCTGCGGTCATCCTTTGCGAAAGTCGGCGTCGTCCTCGTGCCGAGGCCTCTCGAGTGGGCGGCTTACTCCGCCCGGAGCGACGCGGGGGAGTTCGACGCCCAGATCTTCGCCCGGGTTTTCCTGCCGCCCAACCCGGATCCCTACTCGTTCTTCCACTCGAGCCAGACGCCCCCGCACGGACAGAACTCCGGCTTCTATCGAAACGCGAGCGCGGATCGGGCGATGGAAGCCGCGCGGCGTGAGACCGACGCGGCGCGGCGGCTCGCGCTCTACCGGGAGGTCGATCGCCTGCTCGCCGCGGATCCTCCTGCCGACTTTCTCTGGGGGGCGGACCAGTTCTGGGGCTTGTCCCGGAAGCTCACGGGCGTCGCGGTCTCGTCGCTGGGTCTCTTTCACTTTCTCCCCGGGCCGCTCGGCTGGAGACCGGTAACGGATTGAGCGACGGCGCCCGGCCTCTCGCAGGCCTTCTCGTTCTCGATCTCTCCCGGGTGCTGGCCGGACCGTTCTGCACGATGCTGCTCGGCGACCTGGGAGCGCGCGTCGTCAAGGTCGAGCATCCCGATGGCGGCGACGTCACGCGCGGGTGGGGCCCTCCATGGGAATCGACGACCGGCCTTTCGGCCTACTACCTGGCCGTCAACCGCAACAAGGAATCGATCGCGCTCGACCTCGCGACGCCGGCGGGCGCCGAGTCGGTGCGGATCCTCGCCCGTCGCGCGGACATCCTCGTCGAAAACTTTCTGCCCGGGGGCCTGGAGAAGCTCGGCCTCACGCTCGAAGATCTCCGCCGCGAGAATCCGCGCCTCGTGACCGCGTCGATCACTGGATCCGGCCGGATCGGCGACGAGGCGACCCTTCCCGGGTTCGACCTCCTCGCGCAGGCCGGGGCCGGGCTGATGGCGGTCACCGGAGGTCGAGAAGGCGGACCCACGAAAGTCGGAGTGGCCGTGTCGGACCTCTTCGCGGGATGCTTTGCCCTCGCCGGGATCCTGGCCCTCCTGGCCGAGCGCGGGAGCACGGGGCGCGGGAGACATGTCGAGACCGATCTCTTCAGCTCGACCCTCTCGGCGCTGATCAACGTGGCCCAGATCGCGCTCGTGACGGGTGAGGAAGCGAGCCGGTGGGGCAACGCGCATCCGCAAATCGTTCCGTATCGGCCGTTCGCCGCCTCGGACGGCGATTTCATCGTCGCGGTCGGAACGGATCGCCAGTTCCGTCAGCTCTGCGACGTGGTCGGGCGCCCGGAGTGGGCCGGCGACCCGGCTCGGACGACGAACGCTGCCCGAGTCGCCAATCGCGCCTCGATCGAGCGCGACCTGCAGGAGATCTTCGCCGGACGCCGCCGCGAGGAGTGGATCGCGGCCTGCCGCTCCGCCGGGATTCCGTCGGGCCCGGTGCGCGGACCGCTCGAGGCGCTCGAGTCCGCAACCGCCCGCGATCTCGAAGCGGTCGCGACGTCGCAAGGCGTCCGCTTCGTCGCGTCACCGATCCGGCTGGGAACGCCGGCGCCGCTGCGGTTCCCTCCGCGGTTGGACGAACACGGAGATGCGCTGCGCAGAGAATTCGCCCTTCCGGGATAGGCTCCTCGACCGGACGGGATCGTGAAGTTCGCTTTCATCGGCACGCACGGAGTCGGCAAGACCACGCTCTGCTTCGAGCTCGCCGCACTGCTCAAGAAACGCGATCGGGTCGTCGAAATGGTCCACGAGGTCGCGCGGTTCTGTCCGCTTCCGATCAACCGAGAAACGACGACCGACGCGCAGTCCTGGATCCTGCACACCGAGATCGCGTCGGAGCTGGAGGCGCAGCACAAGGCGGAGATCGTCATCTGCGATCGCAGCGTGCTCGACAACTATTGCTACCTGCTTCAGGCGGGCCGGGCGCCGATGATCGAGCCGCTCGTCCGGTGGTGGACCGCGACCTATGACCTCCTGATCAAGGTCCCGATCGTGAGCCCGCCCGGGTTCGACGGTCTGCGCGACACGGACACCGCCTTTCAGCGGAAGATCGACGAGACGATCGA
This sequence comes from Acidobacteriota bacterium, assembly GCA_003222385.1. GTDB lineage: Bacteria > Acidobacteriota > Thermoanaerobaculia > UBA5066 > Gp7-AA6 > Gp7-AA6. Next base: position 3,309 of record QHVV01000105.1, on the reverse strand, counting down.
GACGACCCTCGCGGAGTGGGATTTTCCGGCCGTCCGGCTCGACAGGGAGCGACGGGCGGACTGGGCCGCCGACTCGCTCGAGTCGATCCTGCCGCTTCTGGGTCCCGTCCAGCAGCCGCTTTTCGGGGAGGCTCCTTCGGAGGCGACGCGGTAACGCGTCTCTCGTTTCGATCGGGGAGGCTAGCCTCCCTCCTGGACCTCCACGATCTCGTCGGCGACGAGCCCGTGCGCCTCGCGGTGCACCGCCTCCGCCGCTTCCTGGCTCGGCGCCTCGCAGAGGCAATGGACCCGACCGTTCTTTTCGTTGAACCAGTACTTCAGGTAACGGACTCCATGTTTGCCCTGGACCTGGACGTCTTTTGCGTGCGCGCCGGCGACGGCTTCCGGGGTCAACCCCTCGACCTTCTCGTGGGTGTCCATGTAGAGCGGCATGTCGTTTTCTCCTCCAGCGGGCGAGAGTCTATTTCCAGAAGCTCGCGGCCTGGAAGGCAAATCCTTCCAGAAGCCGCTCGTCCTCTTTTCCGAACGCGTGCACTCGGTCGCTCTCGACGTCGATCAGGCCGACGACCTGCCCGGTCGCGCGCTTCACCGGAACGACGATCTCGGAACGCGTGTTGCCGAGCGTCGTCAGGTACCGGGGATCGCTCGCCACGTCGCTGACGAGAACGCTCGATCCGCTCGCGGCGGCAGCGCCGCAGAGGCCGCGCTCCTTCGGAAAGCGCGGGTGCGCGGGCGGGTCGGGTCCGCTCCACCCGATGACCGAGATCTCGTTGCGCCCGACCGCGTAGATGCCGACCCACCGGTAGCCTCCAGCCTCCCGGATCCGATCGGCGAAGCGCACGATTTCCGCTTTCACGGGGTCAGACCTCCACTTGCCACTTTGCTTCGCAAAGATGGCAAGGGCAGAGAGGCAATATCCAACTTGTCGCGGTTCGTGAAGGTCTGACCCCAACCACTTTGCTTTCGCAAAGATGGCAAGGATAGATCGGCAAATTCCACAGTATCCGTATCAGTGAATATCTGACCCCTAGTCCGGAGGCGCCACTGGTTCCGGCGGAGCGCCGGTCAGCGTCCGCCAGGCGATCGCGCCGAGGACGACGAGGCCTCCGGCCAGCGATGTCGCCTCCGGCTTCTCTCCCAGGAAGAGGAACACCCAGATCGGGTTCGCGATCGGCTCGAGCATCCCCACGAGCGACGCCTCCGTCGCCGTGACGTGCCGGATTCCGCGAACGAAGAGCGCGTACGCTCCCGCGAGTTGAAAAACTCCGAGGAAGAGATAGACCGCGGCGGAGCGCGGGGTGAGTGTCAGGTCCGACGCCACGAACGGAAGGACGGCGGCCGAGGTGACCACGTTCCCCCAGGCGACGACCGCTTCGGCGCCGACGCCGCGCTCGCGCCGGAGCGAGAGCACGAGACCCGCGAAGAAGAGACCGGAAAGGAGCGCGACGGCGTCGCCGGCGCGGCCGCGGGGATCGAACTTCCCCACGAAAAAGAGCGCCATCCCGGCGAAGGCGACCGCGATCGCGGCGACGTCACGTCCCTTGAGCGGCTCCCGGACGACGAGCGGGGAGAGCAGGAGCACCCAGATGATGCCGGTGTACTGCAGGAAGATCGCGTTGGCCGCGGTCGTCCACTTGGTCGCGGTGACGAACGAGACGAGGCACGCGGCATAGCAGGCGATCCCCGCGAGGAAACCGGGAGTCAACCGCCGAAGCCGCGGCCGGAAGTAGAGGAGAAGCACGACCGCCGCAATCGCGGACCGGAAGAACACGACTTTCAACGGAGGGTCGGCGAGCGCTTTGATCCCGACGCCGGCGGTGGACCACAGCAACGCCGCCGACGCGATCAGCAGAACGCCGACGCGCTCTTCGGACCGGTCGCTCAACGCCGGCGCCCGACGGACGCCGGCCGCGCGCGGAGCGGCGTCGTCACCGGTCTGGTGTTCCCGGTCCCAAGCGACGCAGGCGCACGCGGCGCAGGCGCGAGGGCCGTCCCGCGCGTTCGCACCGGATGCAGTAACGCGCCCCGCGGATCAGCCGGTATCGGCGGAAGAGGTATCGGCAACCCTCGCAGCGGTAGAAGATCTCGTTGCGGCGGCGGTGCTCGGCGAGCGCCTTCGTCAGCGGAGCTTTTCGGGGCGTCGCCCCGAGGTCGCGCGCCAGCCGCCGGAAGAGCGGACCGTGGCCGGCCCGGACGCCTTCGAGGGTGAACGCCCAGGCGTGGGCGGCTTCGTGGCGCAGCGTGTCCTCGCGCTCGGCCGCCGAGAGGTGCGAAGAGATGGTGATCCGGTGCGGCCGGCCGTAAACGATCTCCCCGCCGGTCAGCTTCCGGTCGGAGAGACGAACCTCCGCCACCCCGAAGTGGAATCTCGCCGCGAGCCGGTCGTAGAGGAATTGAAGAAGGTCTCTCTCGTCCGCCGGCTCGTCGGGGAAGAGAGAGCCCACGCAATAAGATTAACCGGAGCGGAGGAACGAACGATGACGAAAACGATTGCATGGGGGTTGGCGGGGATCTTCGTCGCGGCCGGATCGGCGGCGGCGACAACGGCAGGAGGGAAGACGGTCACGTACCCGAGCGGAACCGCGATGACCTCGGGATATCTCGCGATTCCGCAAGGGGCGGGACGGAAGCCCGCGCTGGTGGTAATCCAGGAATACTGGGGCGTGAACGACTTCATCAAGGGAAAGGCGGACGAATTCGCGCGCAAAGGTTACGTTGCGCTGGCCGTCGACCTGTATCGCGGAAAGGTGGCGACCGACCCGGACACCGCGCACCAGCTCATGCGGGGATTGCCGGAGGACCGCGCGATCCTCGATCTCAAAGCCGCCTTCGACTACCTGCGATCGCGTGACGACGTCGACGCGGCCCGCATCGGCTCGATCGGCTGGTGCATGGGCGGCGGCTACTCGCTGCAGCTCTCCCTCGCGCAGCCGAAGCTCGCGGGAGCGGTCATCTACTACGGCCGCCTCGTCACGGACGACGCGACCATCAAGGGATTGTCCGTCCCGCTGCTCGGCAACTTCGGCGGCCAGGACAAGGGCATCTCTCCCGACAGTGTGCGGGAGTTCGAAACGAAAGCAAAGACGGCGGGCAAGAGCGTCGACTTCAAGATCTACCCGGAGGCGGGACACGCGTTCGCATCGTCGAAGGATCCTGCGGTGTTCCGAGCGGACGACGCGAAGGACGCCGACGCCCGGGCGGATGCGTTCCTCGAAAAAGTCCTGAAGAAGAAGTCGCCCTAGGCGGACGGCCCCCGCTACCCGTTCAGGCCTGGCGGTTCTTGTACCAGTCCGCGTTGACCTGGAGGTA
>QHVV01000104.1 GCA_003222385.1 Acidobacteriota bacterium | reverse complement strand
CCTCTTCGATCTTCACGCTGCGCATCATCTGCCGGACGATCACCTCGATGTGCTTGTCGTTGATCGCCACGTTCTGGGAGCGGTAGACCTCCTGGATCTTGTCCACCAGATATCGCTGCAGTTCTTTCTCTCCCAGGATCGCGAGGATGTCGTGCGGGTTGATCGGTCCGTCGATCAGGGGATCTCCGGCGCGGACCCGTTCTCCTTCCTGGACGTTGACGTGCGTGTAACGGGGAATCAGGTACTCCCGGGTCTCCCCGTCGTCCCCCGTGATGATGACCTTGCGCATGCCCTTCGCGATCGGACCGTGCGAGACGGTTCCGTCGATCTCGGTGATGACGGCCGCGTCCTTGGGCCGGCGCGCCTCGAACAGCTCGACGATGCGCGGAAGCCCGCCCGTGATGTCCTTGGTTTTGGTGGTCTCCCGGGGGATCTTCGCGAGGACGTCGCCGGGAGAGACCGTCTGTCCGTCGGCGACCATCAGGTGCGACCCGATGGGAAGGAGGTACTTCTTGTCGGTGCCCCGTCCCTGGACGAGGACCTGGGGAGAGCGCTTCTCGGCACCGACCGTCTCGACGATGATGTTCTGCGCGAGACCGGTCACCCGGTCCGTCTCTTCGCGAAGATTCTCGCCTTCGACGATGTCGCGGAAAGCGATCGTCCCGCCGACCTCGGTCAGGATGGCCGAAGTGAAGGGGTCCCACTCGACGAGCTCCTGTCCGGGGACGACCTCCTGGCCGTCGGACACCTTGATCGTCGAGCCGTAGACGACGGAGTACCGCTCCTTCTCGCGCCCCTTGTTGTCCATGATCGTGATCTTGCCGTTGCGGTTGATCACGACCAGGTTGCCGTCCTTGCGCTGGACGGTCGAGACCGACAGGAACCGAACAGTCCCCGGGTTCTTCGCGGCGTGCTTCGACTGCTCGGTGACGCGGGATGCGGTTCCGCCGTAGTGGAACGTCCGCATCGTGAGCTGCGTGCCGGGCTCTCCGATGGACTGCGCGGCGATGACCCCGCAGGCCTCGCCGATCTCGACCATCTTGCCGGACGCGAGCATCCGGCCGTAGCAGAGGCGGCAGATGCCGCGCTTGGTCTCGCAGGTCAGGACCGAGCGGATCTTCACGCGCTCGATACCCGCCTCCTGGACGCTCGAAGCGAGATCCTCGGTGATCTCTTCGCCGACGGCGGCGAGCTTCGCCTCCGAGAGCGGATCGTAGATGTCTTCCTGGGCGACGCGACCGACGATGCGGTCGCGGAGCGGCTCGAGCGTGTCTCCCCCCTCCATGATCGCGGTGACCGTGATCCCGTCGCTCGTGCCGCAATCCTCCTCGATGACGATGACGTCCTGCGCGACGTCGACGAGGCGCCGCGTCAGATAACCGGAGTCGGCCGTCTTCAGCGCCGTGTCGGCGAGGCCTTTGCGGGCGCCGTGGGTCGAGATGAAGTACTGAAGGACCGAAAGACCTTCCCGGAAGTTCGCCGTGATCGGGGTCTCGATGACTTCGCCGGACGGCTTCGACATCAGGCCGCGCATGCCGGCGAGCTGCCGGACCTGCTCCTTGGACCCCCGGGCTCCGGAGTCGGCCATGATGTAGATCGGGTTGAACTCCTGGCCGACCTGATCGGACTTCTTCATCTCCCGGAACATCTCGTCGGAAATGTTCTCGGTCGTCCGGTGCCAGATGTCGATGATCTTGTTGTGCCGCTCGCCGGCCGTGATCACGCCGGAGTTGCGCTGGCCCTCGACCTCGAGGATCTCTCGCCGCGCGCCTCCCAGATACTCCTCCTTGCGGGGAGGCACCAGCATGTCGTCGACCCCGATCGAGATGCCCGCCCGGGTCGCGGCGTTGAAGCCGAGATCCTTCAGGTCGTCGAGCATCATGACGCAGAGCTCCTCGCCGAACGTCAGATAGACGTAGTTGACGAAGTCCGACAGGCCGCGCTTCTTCAAATTCCCGTTGATGAAGGGGACGACCTCGGGCAGCGCGCGGTTGAAAAGGACGCGGCCGACGGTCGTGTCGATCAGGGCCCTTTCGACGTCCTGCACCTCGGCGTGCATGATGTCCTGGTCGTTGTACTGGGTGGTCAGGTCGATGTACTTGCCCGAGTAGCGCACGCGGATCGGGGTGTGGGTCGTGAGCTCGCCCTGCTCGTACGCGAGGATCACCTCGTCGAAGTCGGAGAAGATGCGTCCCTCCCCCTTCGTATTCGACCGGGACTTCGTCAGGTAGTAGATCCCCAGGACGAGGTCCTGCGACGGCACCGCGAGCGGCCGGCCCGACGCGGGCGACAGGATGTTGTTCGCGGAGAGCATCAGCAGCTCCGCCTCAACCTGCGCCTTCGGAGAGAGCGGGACGTGAACCGCCATCTGGTCGCCGTCGAAATCCGCGTTGAACGCGGGACAGACGAGCGGATGGATCTTGATGGCCTTTCCCTCGACGAGAACGGGCTGGAACGCCTGGATGCCCAGCCGGTGAAGGGTCGGTGCGCGGTTCAGGAGCACCGGGTGGTCGCGGATGACCTCTTCGAGAGCGTCCCAGACCTCGGTCACGCCGGACTCGACGAGCTCCTTGGCCGCCTTGATGGTCTGCGCCATGCCCTTCTTCTCGAGACGGTTGTAGATGAACGGCTTGAAGAGCTCGACCGCCATCTTCTTCGGAAGCCCTGCCTGGTGGAGCTTCAGCTCGGGACCGACGACGACGACCGATCGGCCGGAATAGTCGACGCGCTTCCCGAGCAGGTTCTGCCGGAACCGGCCCTGCTTGCCCTTCAACGTGTCGGAGAGCGACTTCAAGGGGCGGTTGTTGGAGCCCTTGAGCACGCGACCGCGGCGGCCGTTGTCGAAGAGCGCGTCCACGGCTTCCTGCAGCATCCGCTTCTCGTTGCGGACGATCACCTCCGGCGCCCGGAGCTCCAGGAGCTTCTTCAGCCGGTTGTTCCGGTTGATGACGCGCCGGTAGAGGTCGTTCAAGTCAGAGGTCGCGAAGCGGCCGCCGTCCAGCGGGACGAGCGGACGGAGCTCCGGGGGAATCACGGGGATGACGTCCAAGATCATCCAGTCGGGATGGTGTCCGGAGCGGCGGAACGCGTCGCAGACCTTGAGCCGCTTGGCCGCCTTCTGCCGTTTGATCTGCGAGGTCTCGGTCTTCATGATCATGCGGAGCTCTTCGGCCAGCATGTCCACGTCGACCCGCTGGAGCAGCTCCTTGATCGCGCCCGCGCCCATCCGGGCGACGAAGACGTCTCCGTGCTCGGCGCGCACGGCGCGGTAGCGTTCCTCGGAGAGCAGCTCCTTTTCCTTCAGGTCGGTCTCGCCCGCATCGATGACGACGTACGACTCGAAGTAGAGGATTCGCTCCAGGTCGCGCAGCGAGATGTCGAGGAGGTGGCCGATCCGCGACGGCAGCCCCTTGAAGAACCAGACGTGCGAGACCGGCGATGCGAGCTCGATGTGTCCCATGCGCTCGCGGCGAACCTTCGACTTGGTGACCTCGACGCCGCACTTGTCGCAGACGACGCCGCGATGCTTCATGCGCTTGTACTTGCCGCAGAGACATTCCCAGTCGGTGATCGGACCGAAGATCTTCGCGCAGAAGAGACCATCCCGCTCCGGCTTGAACGTCCGGTAGTTGATGGTCTCCGGCTTCGTGACCTCGCCGTAGGACCACGACCGGATCTTCTCGGGCGAGGCCAGAGAGATCTTGATCGCGTTGAAATCCTTTAGCGTCGTCGGTTTCGCTGCGAAAGCGATTGTGTCCACTTATGCACCCCCTACGCTTTTCGAGCGTTTCGTAATACGCGTCACTTCTTCATCAGCTCCACGTCGAGGCAGAGACTCTGCAGCTCGCGCACGAGCACGTTGAAGGACTCGGGCAGCCCCGGATCCGCCGGCACCTCGCCCTTCACGATCGCCTCGTAGACCTGCGACCGTCCTTCGACGTCGTCGGACTTGACTGTCAGGAGTTCCTGCAGCGTGTACGAGGCGCCGTATGCCTCGAGCGCCCAGACCTCCATCTCGCCGAAGCGCTGGCCGCCGAACTGCGCCTTGCCGCCCAGCGGCTGTTGCGTGATGAGCGAGTAAGGCCCGATCGACCGGGCGTGGATCTTGTCGTCGACCAAGTGCGACAGCTTCATCATGTAGATGAAACCCACCGTCACCTGCTGCTCGAACGGCTCTCCGGTCATGCCGTCGTAGAGAACCGTCTTGCCGGAGGTCGGCAGGTTCGCCTCGCGCAGCAGCTTCTTGATCTCCGCCTCGGAGGCTCCATCGAAAACCGGCGTCGCGACCGAGAGATTGAGCTCCTTAACCGCCCATCCCAGGTGCGTCTCCAGGATCTGTCCGACGTTCATCCGGGACGGAACCCCCAGCGGGTTCAGCACGATCTCGATCGGAGTCCCGTCCGGCAGGTACGGCATGTCCGCTTCCGCCAGGATCCGGGAGATGACGCCCTTGTTGCCGTGTCGGCCCGCCATCTTGTCGCCCACCGAGAGCTTGCGCTTCATGGCGACGTAGACCTTCACCATCTTGATGACGCCGGGCGGCAGCTCGTCCCCCTTCTGGAGGAGGTCGATCCGCTCGGCGTTGACCCGGTTCAGCACTTCGATCTGCGAGTCCTGGCGCCGCAGGACCATCTGGACGGCCTCGGAGACCTCCTCGTCCTTCAGCTTCAGCCGCTTCAGCTGCTGCGGCGATAAGCGCGCGATCGCCTCCGGGGTCAGCCGGCCGCCTTTCTTCACGAGCTCGATCCCCTCGCGGTCGTTGACTTCGTCCGCGACGACCTTGTTCGCGAGAAGGTCCCGGATCTTCTTGTTCGCCTCTTCCCGGATGATCCGGATCTCGTCCTTCGAGTTCTTCTCGATCTTGGCGATCTGGTCCTGTTCGATCGAAAGCGCCCGGAGGTCCTTTTCGATCCCCTTGCGCGAGAAGATTTTCACGTCGACGACGGTGCCCTCGATGCCCGGCGGGCACTTCAAGGACGCATCGCGGACGTCGCCGGCCTTCTCACCGAAGATCGCGCGGAGGAGTTTTTCCTCGGGGGTCAGCTGGGTCTCCCCTTTCGGGGTGACTTTGCCGACGAGGATGTCGCCCGGCTTGACCGTGGCACCGATCCGGATGATCCCGGACTCGTCCAAGTCGCGCAGCGCGTTTTCCGAGACGTTCGGGATGTCGCGGGTGATCTCTTCCGGCCCGAGCTTGGTGTCGCGGGCTTCGATGTCGAACTCCTGGATGTGGATCGAAGTGAAGAAATCGTCCTTGACGAGCTTCTCCGATACCAGGATCGCGTCCTCGTAGTTGTACCCGCGCCACGGCATGAACGCGACGAGCACGTTCCTTCCGAGGGCGAGCTCTCCGTCCGACGTGCATGGCCCGTCGGCGAGGACCTCGCCCCGCGCGACCCGGTCTCCTTCGCCCACGATCGGCTTCTGGTTGATGCAGGTGTTCTGGTTCGAGCGGCGGAACTTCGTGAGCGGATAGATATCCGCGCCGAACTCCTTGCCGCCTCCGCCTTCCTCCCCCTCCACCCGGACGATGATGCGCTCGGAATCGACCTGATCGACGACGCCGCCCCGCTTGGCGAGGATCACGGCGCCCGAATCGCGGGCGACGGTCCCCTCGAGGCCGGTCCCGACGAGCGGGGCCTCGACCTTCAGGAGCGGCACCGCCTGCCGCTGCATGTTCGATCCCATGAGCGCCCGGTTCGCGTCGTCGTGTTCGAGGAACGGGATGAGCGCGGTCGCGACCGAGACGAGCTGCTTCGGCGAAATGTCCTTGTAATCGACTTCTTCGCGCGGTCTCGTGACGAACTCCCCGTTGTACCGGGCGATGACGCGGTCTTCCTTGATCTTCCCGGAGGCGTCCGTCTCCGCATTGGCCTGCGCGATGACGAAGTTTTCCTCTTCCCACGCCGAGAGGTAGAACGCGTAAGGCTCCGACTCGGCGGACCCTTTCCGCCCTCGCCGCGCTTTCTCGTTCTCCTCCTCGAGCTCTTTCTTTTCGACGATCTGGCCCAGCTTGAAGGGGGTGTCGCCGGCCTGGGTGATGTGGAAGTGGTCGAGTACCCGGCCCTTCTCCACCTTCTTGTACGGCGTCTCGATGAAGCCGAAGTCATTGATGCGCGCGTAGCAGGAGAGAGACGAGATCAAGCCGATGTTCGGGCCTTCGGGCGTCTCGATCGGGCACACGCGCCCGTAGTGCGTGGGGTGGACGTCGCGGACCTCGAACCCGGCCCGCTCGCGCGACAACCCTCCCGGCCCGAGAGCGGAGAGGCGCCGCTTGTGGGTGACCTCGGAGAGCGGGTTCGTCTGGTCCATGAACTGGGAGAGCTGCGAGGAGCCGTAGAACTCCTTGATCGACGCGATGACCGGCTTCGAGTTGATGAGGTCGTGCGGCATCGCCGAGTCGATGTCCTGGTGGACCGACATCTTTTCCTTGATCGCCCGTTCCATCCGGACGAGCCCGATGCGGAACTGGTTCTCGAGTAGCTCGCCGACCGAGCGCACCCGCCGGTTGCCGAGGTTGTCGATGTCGTCGGTGCGGCCGACGTCCCGCTTCAGCCGCAGTAAATACGCGACGACGCGATAGATGTCCTGGGGCGTGAGCGTCCGCGTGTCCTCCGCGGAGTCCGCCTCGAGCTTGATGTTGAACTTGAAGCGGCCGACCCGGGAGAAGTCGTACTTCTTCGGATCGAAGAACATGCCTTCGAACAGGTTCTTCGCCGACTCGTAGGTGGGCGGGTCGCCCGGCCGCAGCCGGCGGTAGATCTCGAGGATCGCCTCGTTCTTGGTCTTGTGGCTGTCCTTCCGGATCGTGTTGACGAGCACGTCACCGCAGAGGTCCCAGTCCGGGAAGAAGAGCTCGACCTCCTTGATGCCCCGCTCCTTCAGCGCCTCGACCGCGTCGGCGCCGAGCTCCTGGCCCGCCTCGAACAGAACCTCGCCCGTCGTCAAGTCGACGACGTCCGCCAGGAAGCAGGCTTTCTCGACCGCGGCGTCGTCCACGGACCGCTCGAGAGAGCCCTTCCTGGCGATCTCCTTCTGATCCTCGCCCGAGAGTCGGATTCCGGCGAAGACCGTCTTGGTCTCCCGCTTCACGCGCGCGTACCGCTCCTTCAGCTCCTCCTGCTTGACGACCTCGCGGCTGACGCTCAGGTAGGCGCGGCCGCGCTCGAAGCGGGCCGGAACGACGGCGTAGAACTGGCGCAGGATCGACTCGTCGGTCTCCAGTCCCAGAGCGCGCAGAAAAATCGTCGCGGGGAACTTGCGCTTCCGGTCGATCCGGACGAACAGGATTCCCTTCTGGTCGTACTCGAACTCGACCCACGAGCCGCGGTACGGGATGATCTTCGCCAGGAAGCCCTGTTTCGACTCGCGGGTGAAGAACACTCCCGGCGAGCGGTGCAGCTGGGAGACGATGACCCGCTCGGTCCCGTTGATCACGAACGTGCCGTGCTCGGTCATGAGCGGGATGTCTCCGAAGAAGACCTCCTCTTCCTTCGCGTCCCGCATCGTCTTGACCCCGGTCTCCGGGTCCTTGTCGTAGACGAAGAGGCGGAAGGTCACCTTGAGCGGTACGGAGTAAGTCATCCCCCGCTCCTGGCACTCGGCCACCGAGTACTTCATCTGCAGGTCGACCGGGTTTCCGCAGACGTCGCAGAGCGTCACGCGGTTGGGGTTCTGAGTTCCGCAACGCGGACAGGTCACGGTCTCCTCGTGCGGATGCGCGGTGACGATCCGCGCGCCGCACGAGCGGCAGTCCATCCGCAGGTGCTCGAGGCCCTTCAGGCGGCCGCACTTGCACTCCCAGTTCCCGATCGAGTACTTGACGAACTGCAGCTCACAGGCGCCGCGGAAGTCCGAGAACGGGAAGACGCTGGTGAAGACGGCCTGGAGACCGGAGTCCTCGCGCTCTTCCGGCAGCAGGTTCATCTGCAGGAAACGCTCGTACGAACGGCGCTGGACGTCGATCAGATTCGGAAGATCCATGAACGAGCGGATCTTCGAGAAGTTCCGCCGCTCGGGGGATTCGACCTCAGTCATTTACTGGAAACTCCTTGTCGCGCGGGGGACGAGCCCCCGCAATTTGGCCCGAAATGCAAGCCGAAGACACGTCCGTCGGTTAGCACCATCCCGGTACTAATGAGAACAGTCGCGTATTCCCGGGTCAGCGCCGATTCCTACTTGATCTCGACCTTGGCGCCGACCTCTTCGAACTTCTTCTTGATGTTCGCCGCCTCGTCCTTGGAGACTCCCTCCTTCAGGACGCCCGGCGCCCCGTCGACTACGTCCTTCGCCTCCTTCAAGCCGAGGCTCGTGACTTCCCGGACGACCTTGATCGTCTTGATCTTGTCGCCCGCTGCGAGGAGGTGGACCGTGAACTCGGTCTGCTCCTCTTCGGCCGGCGCTGCCGCACCCGCGGGAGCGCCCGGAGCCGCCGCGGGCACCGCCATCGCGGCCGCCGAGACGCCGAATTTCTCCTCGAGCGCCTTGACGATCGAGTTCAACTCGAGGACCGTCATGCCCTCGATCTCCTTGACGAAATTCTCCGCCGTCATAACCATTTGCGTGTCTCTCCTCTCCGTATCCGATTAACTTGCGGGCGCGGCATCGGCCGGCCCGGATCTTGATTTCTCTGCCACCGCGCGAAGCACCCTCGCCAGGTTCGATACCGGACCGGCGAGGACGGTCGCCAGCCTCGTCAAAGGCGACTGAAGGATGAACAGGAGCCGGCCGAGCAGCGCTTCCCGGGTCGGCAGCTCCGCGATCGTCTTGATCTCCGAGACTTCGATCGGCCGCCCGTCGATCAGAGCGCCCTTGAAGACCAGATTCGGGTTCGTCTTCGCAAAGTTCGTCAGCACCTTGGCGAGACCGAGGTCTGGTTGAAGGCGACCGCCGTCGGCCCCGCGAAGTGCTTCGCGATGCCCTCCATCGCCGTGCCCCGGGCGGCGCGCAGAGCCAGGGTGTTCTTCACCACGAGGTAGCGCGAGCGCGTGCCGCGCACCTGCCGCCGCAGCTCCGTCACCTCGGGAACCTTCAGCCCGGCGAAACCGAACAGGATCGCGTTCTTCGACTTCGTCAGCTCCGACTGGAGCTCGGCCACCGCGGCCGTCTTCTGAGAGCGCTCCATGGCCTACAACCCCTCGATCGACGCGGTGTCGATCTCGACGCCCGGCCCCATCGTCGAGGAGACCGAGACCGTCCGGAAGTACTTTCCTTTTGCCGCGGGGGGCTTTGCCTTGTGAACCGCCCGGATGAAAGTGGCCGCGTTTTCTTCGAGCTTCTTTTCGTCGAAAGAGACCTTGCCGATCGGGGCGTGGATGATCGACGTCTTGTCCACGCGGAACTCGATCTTGCCGCCCTTGATCTCCCCGACCGCCTTGCCGACCTCCATCGTGACCGTTCCTGCCTTCGGGTTCGGCATGAGGCCGCGCGGCCCCAGGATCTTGCCGAGCCGGCCGACGAACCGCATCATGTCGGGGGTTGCGACGAGCGCATCGAAGTCGAGGAAGCCCTCCTGAATCTTCGCGACGAGGTCTTCCCCTCCGACGTGGTCGGCGCCCGCTTCCTGCGCCTCCTTCAACTTCTCACCCGCCGCGATGACGGCGACGCGCTTGCTCTTCCCCGTGCCGTGCGGCAGGACCACCGTGCCCCGGACCATCTGATCGGCGTGCTTCGGGTTCACGCCGAGCAGCATCGCCATGTCCACCGACTCGTCGAACTTCGCGAACCGGACGTCCCGGATGAGCTTGACCGCCTCCGGAAGGGCATACGGACGCGGCTCGACCTTCGCCTTCGCCGCCCGGAACTTCTTACCGATTTTTGCCATCCTGTTTACCTCGTCGTACGAGCGACCGGCTCGACGCCGGTCTCCGACTTTGCATTTCGACTGTTGATCAGACGACGTCGATCCCCATGCTGCGCGCGGTTCCTTCGACGACCCGGACGGCCGCCGGCAGGTCTGCCGCGTTCAGGTCGGGAAGCTTCGTTTTCGCGATCTCCTCGACCTGCTGCTTCGTGACCTTCCCGACCTTCTCCTTGTTCGGGGTTCCCGAACCTTTGGCGATCCCCGCCGCCTTCAGGAGCAGGATCGACGCGGGCGGCGTCTTGGTGATGAAGGTGTAGGAACGGTCGGCGAAAACCGTGATCACGACCGGGATGATCAAGCCCTTCTGCGACGCGGTTCTCGCGTTGAAGTTCTTGCAGAAGTCCATGATGTTGACCCCCTGTTGACCCAGAGCCGGGCCGACCGGAGGTGCGGGGGTCGCCTCCCCCGCCGGGATCTGAAGCTTGACGTAGCCCGTGATCTTTTTTGCCATTCTCGCGACTCCTAGAGCTTCTGGACCTGAAGGAACTCGAGCTCGACCGGAGTCGAACGTCCAAAGATCGTGACCATCACCTTCAACGTCGAGCGATCGAAGTTGATGTCCTCGACGACGCCCGTGAAATTCGTGAACGGACCATCGGTGATCCGGACGTGCTCACCCTTCTCGAAGGTGTGCTTCGGCTTCGGCTTCTCCTTGGTCGAGGTCACGCGGTGAAGGATCTGTTCCACTTCTTCGGCCGTCAGCGGCGTCGGTTCCTTGCCGGAGCCCACGAAACCCGTGACCTTCGGGGTGTTCTTGACGAGATGCCAGGCCTCGTCGGACATCTCCATCTCGACGATGATGTATCCGGGAAAGAACTTTCGCTGGATCTCCCGCCGCTTTCCGCCCTTCATCTCGACCAGGGTCTCGGTCGGGATGCGGATGTCGCCGACGGCGTCGGACATCCCCATCGCTTCCACCCTCTGCTTCAGGTTCTGCCGAACACGCTCCTCGAACCCGGAGTACGTGTGCACGATGTACCAGTTCTTGGTCTTGGTCTCGGTCGTCATGCTGGAGCCACCCCTCCGGCCACGAAAAGTCGCTCGATCAGCCAGGCGAGGCCCTGGTCGACGATGAAGAGGTAGAAGCCGAAGATGAAGCAGGCCACGATCACGACGACGGTCGTCCCGATGACCTCGTTCCGACTCGGCCAGCTCACCTTCTTCATCTCGACCCAGACGTCGCGGAAGAAATCGCGCGTCGTAGGCCACCACTCGCGAATTGGTTTCATGTCCTTTTATGTCTCACGTCTCTCGCGTTATGGCAGGGGTGGAGGGATTCGAACCCCCAACCTACGGTTTTGGAGACCGCCGCTCTACCAATTAGAGCTACACCCCTCCGGGATCAGACCTTCCCTTCCTTGTGCACCGTGTGTTTGCGGCAGAAGCGGCAGTACTTCGCCCGTTCGAGCTTCTCGGTGTTCGTCTTCTTGTTCTTGGTCGTCGTGTAGTTCCGGCGCTTGCACTCGGAACATGCGAGGCTGACGTTCTCTTGCATCGGTGAATTACTCCAAAATCTCGGTAATGGTTCCGGCGCCGACGGTTCTTCCGCCTTCGCGGATGGCGAAGCGCAGTCCCTTCTCCATCGCGATCGGCGTGATCA
>QHVV01000116.1 GCA_003222385.1 Acidobacteriota bacterium | reverse complement strand
GGTCGTTCAAGCCTGTCGTCCGCCGGAAGTGAGCGATCCCGGCGCGGCGGGCCGTTTCCGCGAAGAGCTGATCCACCTCGTAAAGGGTTTCGACGTGGTCGCTGACGAACGCGATGGGAACGACGAGCACCTGTTCGACCCCGGCCCTCCCGAGCCGGCCGATCTCGTCGAGAGTGGGCGGGCCGAGCCACTCGATCGGGCCGAGCTTCGACTGGTACGCGAGCGAGGACGGCGACCGGCCGCCGAGCGCGGAATCGATCGCCGCGACGGATGCCCCGACCTCACGCGGATAAGGGTCGCCTTCCCGCGTCACGAGCTTCTTCGGGATCGAGTGCGCGGAGTAGAGCAGATGCGTGCTCTCGGGTCGGAGGTCGGGAAACCGCGCGAGCTCTTCCCGGATCGATTCGGCGTGCGCGGCCACGAAGCCCGGATGCAGCGGCCAGGAACCGAGCTCGTGGAAGTCCGCTCCGCGAGCCGATTTCGCGACCGCCGCGCGGGAGCGCTCGAGCGCCCCCTTCGTCGTCGTCAGCGAATACTGCGGGTAGAGCGGAAACGCGAGAAACCGGCGAACCCCGCGTCCCGCCAGGTCCGCGACCACGTCCTCGACGAGAGGAGCCGAGCAGTTCATCGCCGCGCGGACAAGAACGTCGCGCCCCGAATCTCGAAGGATCGTCTCGACGCCCGCGGCCTGCGCCTCGGTCCAGCGTCGGATGGGAGAGCCTCCGCCGATCGACGCGTAGAGCGATCGGGAGGTGCGCTGGCGCGCGAGCGCGATCGCCGCCGCGATCGTCTTGCGCAGGATCGCCGGCTTGACCCGGATGACGTCCGGATCCGAGAAGAGGCGGTAGAGGAAAGAGGGGACCTCGCGGAGGTTTTCGGGGCCTCCGAGCTGGAGGAAGAGGATGGCGCGGTCGGTCAAGCGCTCTCGCTACGTCGCCACGGTAACTGACCCTCTCTCCTCGCGGCCACCCAGCAGCACTGCTGTTTCACCGACCGGTTTCTTGGGTGGCCGCGCGTCAGAGTGTCTTTGAAAACAGGGGTTTGGCTGATTGGCTCGGAAGGTAAGAATCGAAAGCCATTGCCAGATTGCGCAGAAAGATGCGCCCGAGCGGCGTCGCGCGGATCTCGTCCGGCGAGATCTCGACCAGACCGTCCTCGGCGCAGGCCGCAAGCCGCGCCAGCGAATCGGCGAAGTATCTCGGGAAGTCGATCCCGAAGTCGAGTTCGATCTCGGAGACGACGACCACACCGTGACAGAGCAGGTTGCCGATGACCGCCCTCCGCACCCGATCGTCGAACGACAGGCGGAAACCGCGGAAGGTGGCGGCGCCGTCTCTCTCGACGGCCGTTCGATAGTCGGCCAGCTCGCGCCGGTTCTGGACGAACGCGTCTCCGATCGCTCCGATCGCCGACACGCCCATTCCGACGAGGTCCGTTCCCGCCTTGGTCGTGTAGCCTTGGAAGTTGCGGTGCAGTGTCCGGCTGCGCCGGGCGCGCGCGAGCTCGTCGTCCGGCCGCGCGAAATGATCCATCCCGATGTATTCGTAGCCCGCTTGCGTGAAACGGGCGAGCGCGGTCAAGAAGATCTCGAACTTCTCGTGATCGCCCGGCAGCTGCGGCTCCAGGAGCTTCTGGTGCTTCTTCAACCACGGCACGTTGGCGTACGAGTACACCGCCAGCCGGTCCGGCCCGATCGCCAGGATGTCGTCGATCGTGGAGCGGAAGGAGTCCACGGTCTGAAGCGGCAGCCCGTAGATCAGGTCCATGTTGATGCTGTCGAAGCCCATGCCGCGCGCGGCCGCGACGAGTGCGCGCGTCTCCTCGAACGGCTGGATCCGGTGGATCGCTTTCTGCACGGCCGGATCGAAGTCCTGCACCCCCATCGAGAGCCGATTGAAACCGGCGTTCCGGAGTGCTTCGAGGTGCGCCTCCGTCGTGACCCGCGGATCGACTTCGACGCCGACCTCCGCGTGGGGTGAAAAGCGGAAGGACGCGGCGAGCTTCGCCGCGAGGCGCGAGATGCGGTCGGGAGAGAAGTAGGTCGGTGTACCGCCTCCCCAGTGCAGCTGGACCACCTCCCGGTCTTCGCCCGCGCGCCCGGCAACCCAGTCGATCTCGCGTTCCAGGAGCGCCAGGTAAGGCTCCTCGACCGAATGGTTCCCGGTGATGACGACCGTGCACGCGCAGAAGTAACAGAGCGTTTCGCAGAACGGAATGTGCAGATAGAGCGAAAGCGGAGCGGGCGAGACCGCCGTCTGCGAAGCCGCCAGGATCTCCTCGTAGTCGCGGGTCGAGAAGCCGTCGGTCCACACCGGAGCGGTCGGATACGACGTGTACCGCGGCCCCGGGACGTTGTAGCGGCGGAGCAGCTCGATCGAGACGTCGGCCGGTGCGGTCAATTCCTCGTTCACGCCGGCGCCTCCGCTGCCTGCGCCACGGACGCCTCCCGCGCGGCCTCGAAGAACGCCTCGGCGGATTCGATCGGGGTCTGCGGCAGAACTCCATGTCCCAGGTTGACGACGTGCGCGATGCCGCCGGTCTCCGCGAGCATCGCCTGAACGCGCCGGCGGACGTCTCGCGTCGGTGAAAGGAGCGCGCCGGGATCCAGGTTCCCCTGCAGGGGGCGCTGCGGGAGACGCTGTCGCGCCTCGACCAGCGGAAGCCTCCAGTCCACCGACAGGACGTCCGCTCCCGATTCGTTCATGGCCTCGAGAAGATGGGAGCAGCCGTTAACGTAGAGGATGACCGGCTGCGCGCTCCGGCGGATTCCGGCGATCGCCCGGGTCACGGCGGGCAGCGCCCATCTCCGGTAATCTTCGCGGGAGAGCTCGCCGGCCCAGGTGTCGAAGACCTGGACGACCTGCGCTCCGGAAGCGATCTGGAAAGAGAGGACGTCCGCGATGACGTCGGCGAGCAGGTTCAAGAGGCCCTCCAGAGTTCTCTGTCCCCAGCCCATCATCTGCTTGATCGGCGCGAAGGACTTCGAGCTCGTCCCCTCGACCAGGTAACAGGCGAGCGTCCACGGCGCCCCGGCAAAGCCGATGATCGCGGCGCTGTCGCCGACCTCGCCCCGCAACCGCTTCAGGATTTCGCCGGTGAAGCGGAGATCGGCGGCGGGATCGAAACGGCGCAGCCGCAGGACGTCGTCTCCGGTCCGGATCGGATGAGAGAGCCGGGGACCGTTCTTGTCGAATTCGACCTTCACGCCCATCGCCTGGACCGGGACCAGGATGTCGGAGAAGAAGATGACGCCGTCCGGGGCGAAGCGCCGGAACGGCTGGAGCGACACCTCGGCGGCGAGGTCCGCGTCGCGGCAGAGCTCGATGAACGAGACCCGGCGGCGGACCTCCCGATACTCCGGAAGGTATCGCCCGGCCTGTCGCATCATCCAGGCCGGGGCGCGATCGACGGGGCGCCCGTGGCAGGCATCCAGGAACCTGGCCGCGGACGGAGGACTCGTGCTCACCGCGCCCATGATACGAGCAGGCTCAGGCGACGAGTTCCCTCAGCACGTACGGCAGGATCCCCCCGTGCCGGTAGTAGTCCACTTCGATCGGCGTATCGATTCTCGTGCGCAGGCGGACCTGCTCGACCTCGCCGTTCGCTCTCCGGACCGTGAGCGTTACCTCGCTCCGCGGACGGAGCCCTGCCTCGAGACCGGTCAGGTCGAACGACTCGGTGCCGTCGAGACCGAGCGTCCCGACGCCGGCGCCCTCGGCGAACTGGCAGGGGAGAACTCCCATCCCGACGAGATTCGAGCGGTGGATTCGCTCGAAGCTCTGCGCGACGACGGCGCGCACTCCCAGGAGGCGCGTGCCTTTCGCGGCCCAGTCCCGCGAGCTCCCCGAGCCGTACTCCTGGCCGCCAAACACGACGAGGGGAACGCCCGCCGCCTGGTACTTGATCGCCGCGTCGTAGATCGACATCTTCTCGCCGTGCGGCTGGTAGACCGTGACGCCGCCCTCTTCCCCCGGCACCATCAGGTTGCGGATGCGGACGTTCGCGAAGGTGCCCCGCGTCATCACGCGGTCGTTCCCGCGCCGCGATCCGTAGCTGTTGAAGTCCTCGGGCGCGACACCGCGCTCCTGCAGGTAGAGACCCGCGGGACTGGTCTTCTTGATTGCCCCGGCCGGACTGATGTGGTCCGTGGTCACCGAGTCTCCAAAGATCGCGAGTGAGCGCGCGCCTTTGACGTCGCAGATCTCGCCCGGCGTCATCGAGAACTTGTGGAAGAACGGCGGCTCCTGGATGTACGTCGACGAGTCGTCCCAGGCGTAGACCTTCCCGGTGCGTGCGGGGATTCCGTTCCAGAGCGGGTTTTCCTCGGCGGCGCGCCCGTAGAGGCGGCGGTACGAATCGGGGTCCATGGCGGTCCGCCCGGCCTCCGCGATTTCCCGGGAGGAAGGCCACAGGTCCCGCAGGAAGACCTCTCGGCCGGAATCGTCCCGCCCGATCGGCTCCGAGGTCAGGTCGCGGTCGATCCGTCCGGCGAGCGCGAACGCCACCACGAGCGGCGGGCTCATCAGAAAGTTCGCCTTGATGCTCTGCTGAATCCGCGCTTCGAAGTTGCGATTCCCCGAGAGAACCGACGCGGCGATCAGGTCCTGGCCGACGACGACCTCCTCGACGCGGGGATCGAGCGGCCCGGAGTTTCCGATGCAGGTCGTGCAGCCGTATCCGACGAGATGGAAGCCGAGCCGGTCGAGGTACGGCTGGAGGCCGGCGCGGCCGAGGTAGTCGGTCACGACGCGCGATCCGGGCGCGAAGGAAGCCTTGACGTACGGCGGCACGGACAGCCCGCGCTCGACCGCCTTCTTCGCGAGGAGCGCCGCTCCGATCATGAGCGCCGGATTCGACGTGTTGGTGCAGGAGGTGATCGCCGCGATCAAGACGTCTCCATGCCCGAGGGCGACGGTGGCGGGCGGAAGAACTTCCTGGGGGACCTCGTCGACCCGGGTGGGACTCGGACGGTTGTTGACCATCTCGATCTCGGTCAGCGGGTTCGTGTCCTTCTTCCCCGCGATGAACGGTTCCTGCTCCTGCTTGCCCCCTCCGACGAGCGGTTTTTCCGGCGTCCGCTCGTCGGTCCCGATTCGCGTGGGGAACCGGCGGGAAACGCTGTCGGGCGACTTTCCGTAGCCCCCTTCCGCGGTCGGCTTCGCGAGCAGCTCGCGGAAGGCGCGGGGGAGACTCGACAGCGCGATCCGATCCTGCGGCCGCCGGGGGCCGGAGACGCTCGGGACGACGGTTTCGAGGTCGAGCTCGAGCACCTGCGAGTAGTCGCACTCCCCGCCCCGGGGGATCCCGAAGAGCCCCTGCGCCTGGTAATAGGCTCGGAAAGCCGCAACGTGCTCCTCGGAGCGTCCGGTGGCGAGCAGATAGCGGCACGTCTCCTCATCGACCGGGAAGAAGCCGATCGTGGCCCCGTACTCCGGCGACATGTTCGCGATCGGGGCGCGATCGGTCACGGGGAGAGACGCCGTCCCCTCTCCGTGAAACTCGACGAACTTCCCGACGACGCGCGCCCTGCGGAGCATCTCGGTCAGGTGGAGCGCGAGATCCGTGGCGGTGGCCCCGTTCGAGAGGCGTCCGGTCATGTGAACGCCGACGACGTCGGGCGACAGCATGTAAACGGGCTGCCCGAGCATGCCCGCTTCCGCCTCGATTCCGCCGACGCCCCATCCCACGATCCCCATGCTGTTGATCATCGTGGTGTGCGAGTCGGTCCCGACGAGCGTGTCCGGGAAATACAGGCCGTCCTTCTGGACGACGCCGACCGCGAGCCTCTCCATGTTGACCTGGTGCACGATGCCGACTCCGGGAGGCACCACCTCGAACCCGTGGAAGGCGCTCGTTCCCCACTTCAGGAATTCGTACCGGGCACGGTTCCTCTTGAACTCGACTTCCATGTTGAGGCGAAGCGCGTCGGGCGTCGACCAGTAGTCCACCTGGATCGAGTGGTCGACGACGAGCGCCACGGGGACGAGCGGCTCGATGACCGCGGGATCCTTTCCGAGCCGCTCGACGGCCGACCGCATTGCGGCCAGGTCGACGAGAAGCGGGACGCCGGTGAAGTCCTGCAGGATGATCCGCGCCACCACGAACGGAATTTCGGCCGTTCGTTCGGCGTTCGGTCGCCAGTTGGCCAGCTCGACGACGTCCTTTTCCCGGACCCGGCGTCCATCCACGTTGCGGAGGAGTGATTCCAGTACGATCCGGAGACTGACCGGCAGCCGGGAAACCCGTCCGACCCCCGCCTTTTCGAGGCGTGGCAGAGAGTAGAAGTCTCCCGTCCGACCCGGACCGACGTTGAACGTGTCGCGCGCGCCGAACGGAGAAACCGGTTTGCCGCTCATGGCCGAGAGCAGGACATCGAGAAGACCGCAGTCTATGGGTGCCTGTCCGAAAAGAAAAGGAGCGCAGATATGAGGATCCCCGGAAAGTCCGCCGCCCTCGCTTTCGCCGCCGCTCTCTCGATCGCCGGCATCGCGGCCGCCGCGACTGA
Organism: Acidobacteriota bacterium; assembly: GCA_003222385.1. GTDB lineage: Bacteria > Acidobacteriota > Thermoanaerobaculia > UBA5066 > Gp7-AA6 > Gp7-AA6. The sequence goes on along the minus strand of QHVV01000116.1, from coordinate 25,539 downwards.
AGCCTTCGTTTTCGACAAGGCCCACTCCCAGGTCGGCTTCCAGATCCGGCACTTCCTGACGAAGGTCGAGGGGCGTTTTCGCGACTACGACGGTCACATCGTGATCGATCGTCAGAACCCGGCGAACTCCCGGGTGGACGTGACGATCCAGGCAGCCTCGATCGATACCGGCAACGAGAAGCGCGACGCCGACTTGAAATCCGCGAACTTTTTCGAGGTCGACAAATACCCGACGATCACGTTCAAGAGCACGAAGGTGATTCCGAGCGGGAAGGATCTCTACGCGGTCACGGGCGACCTGACCATGCACGGCGTCACGAAGACCCTGATCGTTCCGGTCCGGCACACCGGGTTCATCAATCTCGGAAAGATGGAGAAGGCCGGCTTCGAGCTGACATTCCCGATCAACCGGAAGGACTACGGAATCACCTGGAACCGGACGCTCGACGCCGGCGGCGCGATGCTCGGCGACGACGTCCAGATCACGGTTCTCGTCGAGGCCAACAAGGAGATGCCGCCGGCCGCCGCCCCCGCGCTGCCGGAACCGACCAAAGCTCCCGTGAGCCGGTAACGCGCGTCGTCGCGCCCGCCGCTCCGCGTTCCGGCGGACCCACGGCGGTCCATAATCGTGCCGCGATGCACGCTCTCGGCTGGGTCGCCGTCGGCCTCTACGCCGCCGCGGAGGCGATGGCGATTCGGTCTCTCTTCCGGCCGAAGGGCCTGGGTGCCGCGCCGGCGCTCGTCGCGGCCGGACTGGTGGCCCAGTTCCTGGACCTCCAGCTCGTCGGCCGCTCCCTCGGTTCGGTGCCGTATCGGACCCTGGGAGGATCGATCGCGCTCTTCGCGTGGATGCTCGGGCTCGCGTATCTGGCTCTGGTGCTGCGCCACCGCGAGCGCGCCATCGGGCCGTTCCTGATCCCGTTCGTTCTCGCGTTCTCGGTCCTCGGAGTCGTGCTGCCGTCGCACGCTCCCTCGGGCCCGGCCACCCGGGGAAGCCTTTTCGCTTTCCACGTCACGCTGGCGATCCTTGCGGACGCGGCGTTTGCGCTCTCGTTCGTCCTCTCGCTGCTCTACCTGATCCAGAACCGGCAGATCCGACGCGGCCGGACGGGCGTTCTCTTTTCGCGGCTTCCCGCGCTGGAGGTCATCGGCCGGATGAACCGGACGAGCGCCACGATCGGGATCGTCGTGCTCACGGTGTCGGTGGCTCTCGGCGTAGCTTGGGCGCGGCGGGTCTGGAGCGGCTTCACAGACGCCAAGCTCGTCTGGGCGCTGTTGACGCTCCTCGTGTACGGAATGATGTTGTGGATGGACCGGCGCGGGTGGGAGGGGCCGCGGGTCGCTCTCCTCTCGATCTTCGGCTTCCTGCTGGTTCTTTTCTCCTACACGTTCGTGAACCTCTACCTTTCCCAGGCTCACGTCTTCCGATGAGCGACGCCCGCGAAGCCCGACTTCTCCTGCTCGGCTGGAATTTCCGGGGAGCGAGCGGACCCGTCCGCGAGCGGATCGCCTTCACGACCGAAGAGGTCCGCGAAGGGCTCCGGCGGCTCCTGGGGAAGGGCCTCGTCTCGGAGAGCGTGATCGTCTCGACCTGCCACCGGAGCGAGATCTACGGGATCGCCGAAGGAAAGGGCGCCGGCGAAGAGCTCACGCGCTTCATCTCGGACTGGAGGGGGCTCGAGCCCGACGTTCTCGAGAGAGCGGCGTTCCGGCGGTTCGGGGCCGAAGCGGCCCGCCACCTCTTCCGGGTCGCGGCCGGGCTCGACTCCATGGCGCTCGGAGAGAGCGAAGTCCTCGGACAGGTCCGGCAGGCCCTCTCGATCGCGCGGGAGACCGGCTCGAGCCGCGCCGTGCTCCACCGGCTCTTCGAGAGCGCGGTCCGGGCCGGCAAACGCGTCCGGACCGAGACGGAAATCGGCGTGCACCCGCTGTCGATCGCGTCGATCGGAGTGGAGCTCGCCAACAAGGTCTTCGGCGAGCTCGCCGAGCGCACCGTGCTGCTCCTGGGAGCGGGGGAGACCGGCACCCTCTTCGCCCGTCACGTCCTGGAAGCGGGAGTGCGGAATCTCAAGATCGCGAACCGCACACCCGAGCACGCCGAGCACCTCGCAAGCCGCATCGGAGCCCAGGCCGTCCCGTGGGAGACGGTGGCGCGCGAGCTCCCGTCGGCCGACGTCGTCGTCGGCACGACGGCGAGCCCCGAGCCGATCGTGCGCCGCGCCGACGTCGAATCCGCGATGCGCCAGCGCAAGGGAAAAGCGATGTTCTTCCTCGACCTGGCGATGCCTCCGGACATCGAGCCCGAAGTCCGCGGCATCTACAACGTGTTCGCGTACGATCTCGACGGTCTCGAGGAGGTGGCGGCGGAGAATCGGCGCCGGCGGGTCCGGGAGGTCCCGCGCGTCGAGGAGATCCTGGAGGAGGAGCTCGGCCGATTCCTCACGTGGTTCGGCAACCTCTCGGTCGTGCCGACGGTCACGGACCTGAAGCGCCGGTTCGAGGAGATCCGCGATCGGGAGCTCGAGCGTCTCCCGGCCGCCGAGCGCGAGCGTGTGCGCCCGCTGGCCGACTCGATCGTCGCGAAGCTGCTCCACGAGCCGATGCGGCGGCTCAAGAACGAGAGCGACGCCGCCCGCAAGCTCGAAAGGTTGGAAGCGGTGCGGTACCTCTTCGATCTGGACCCGGATTGAAGGTTCGCCTCGGGGGACGGGGCAGCCAGCTCTCTCTCGCCCAGCTCGAAATCGTCCGGGGAGCGCTCGCCCGCCGATTCGAAGTCGAGATCGTCACGTTCACGACGACCGGCGACCGGCTCTCCCGCGTGGACGGCATCACGACCGGCAAGGACCTCTTCACGCGCGAGGTCGACCAGGCGTTGCGGGACCGCCGGATCGACCTGGGGGTCCACAGCGCGAAGGACCTGCCCTCGCAACTCCCCGAAGGGCTCGCGATCGCGGCCGTGCCATTGCGCGAAGACCCGAGCGACGTGGTCGTGTCGCGCGAAGGCGGCCGCCTCCTCTCTCTGCCGGCCGGATCGCGGATCGGGACGTCCAGCCCCCGCCGTCGTGCACAGATCCTCTCGGCGCGCCCCGATCTCGAGGTGGTTCCCGCGCGCGGCAACGTGGATACCCGGATCCGGCGCCTGCACGAGGGACGCTGGGACGCGATCGTCCTCGCGCGTGCCGGGCTCGCGCGACTGGGAAGGCTCGATGACGCCACCGAGGTCCTGCTGCCGTCGCAGATGCTGCCGGCGGTCGGGCAGGGCGCTCTGGCCGTGGTTGCCCGGAAAGACGACTCGCTGTTGTCCGAGCTCATCGCGGCAATCGACCACCCGCCGTCGCATCGCGAGGTTCTCGCGGAAAGAGCCGTTCTCGGCCTCCTGGAAGCCGGTTGCCGCGCCCCGATCGCCGGACTCGCTCGGACGGACGCCGGAAGGATGCGCCTCCACGTCGCCGTGTTTTCGCCCGACGGCTCGCACACCCTGTACGAGGAAGCGGAGGGCGTCGCGGATCGACCCGAAGAGCTCGGCCGGGAAGTCGGAAAGAAACTGCTTGCCCGCGGCGCGGCGGAGCTAATCACCGCGGCCCGGGTCCCGGAGAAATCGTGACGCGCCGGTTTCTGGTCGTCCGGTCGGGAGAGCGGCCGTTTCCGCGATCGCTCGTGCCCGGGCTCGACGTCGTCGAGCGCGTCAGCCACACGGTCGAAACCCTGCACCCGGACGCGGAGCTCGTCACCGGACGGTTCGACATGGTCGTCGTGACCAGCCGCGCGAGCGCCGATCGGCTCCTGGCCCGGCCGGACCTCCTCTCGCTTCTCTCCGGCGGAGCATTCGCCGTGGGGCCGGCGACGGCGGAGCGGCTCCGGGCGGAGCTCCCGATCGAAGTCGAGGAGGGGGGCGGGTCCGCTCGGTCGCTGCTCGCGCGCCTCCCCCCAAACCTCTCCGGCCGCCGCGCCCTCCTGCCGAGAGGCGACGACGCTTCCGACGAGCTGCCCCGCGAGCTCGCGGCCCGCGGCGCGGAAGTGGTGCCGCTCACGCTCTATCGCAAGATCCCCCGGCCCTACGACCCGGACCTCGATTCGATCCTCGTGGGAGACGACGTCGCCGCGTTCTTCGCGACTTCGCCCGCCGCCGTCGCCTGGCTTTTCTCGGGCGCATCGTCGGAAGCGAGGAACCGCCTGCGTCGGATTCCCGCGATCGCGCTCGGCAACGCGACGGCGGAGGCGCTCTCTTCGCGCGACGTCGCCCGCGTCGAGATCGCCGAGCCCGCGACGTTCGAATCGGTCGCCGCCGCCGCGGTCTCGCTTGCCGCGAGCGCGCCGCGAGAATAGATTCAACCGGCGTGACGGGATTCCCGACGATCCGCCTCCGGCGCTTTCGCCGCACGAAAGCGCTGCGGTCGCTCGTGCGGGAAACCCGTCTTTCGCCCGACCGGTTCGTCGCGCCTCTCTTCGTGCGGCACGGTTCCGACCGGCACGAGGAGATTTCGTCGCTGCCCGGCGTCTTCCGGCTCTCGCCCGATCTGGCCGTGGCGGAGGCGCGCGAGCTCCAGAAGCTCGGCGTGCCCGCGGTGATCCTCTTCGGCCTCCCGGAACGGAAGGACGACGTCGGCAGCGAGGCCTGGGCGGAGTCGGGCGCGGTCCAGGAGACCGTCCGGCGGCTCAAGGACTCGACTCCCGACCTCGTCGTGATGACCGACGTCTGCCTGGACGAGTACACGTCGCACGGACACTGCGGGGTGGTGCGCAATGGCGAAGTGGACAACGACGCGACGTTGCCGCTCCTCGCGCAGACCGCGGTGTCGCAGGCGCGAGCCGGCGCGGACGTCGTCGCCCCTTCGGACATGATGGACGGCCGCGTCGCCGCCATCCGCCGCGCGCTCGACGCCGAGGGCTTTCCGGACGTGGCGATCCTCGCGTACTCCGCGAAGTCCGCGTCCGCGTTCTACGGACCGTTTCGCGAAGCCGTCGACTCGACCCCGAAGTTCGGCGACCGCCGCGGGTATCAGATGGAGCCGGGCAACCGCCGCGAGGCGATGCGGGAGATCGCGTTCGACCTGGAGGAAGGCGCGGATGCGGTCCTGGTCAAGCCGGCGCTGGCCTATCTGGACGTCATCCGGGAAGCGCGGAACCGCTTCGACGCGCCGATCGGCGCGTACAACGTTTCGGGGGAGTACGCGATGGTCAAGGCCGCAGCGAAGAACGGCTGGGTCGACGAGAAGAAGATCGTCACCGAGATCCTGACCGGCATCTTCCGGGCGGGCGCGGATTTCGTTCTGACGTACCACGCGAAGGACGCCGCCGGCTGGATCGCGGAAGGCTCGCTGCCCCTCTGAGGAGTCGAACGTCCGAAGCCCGAAGCCCGGAGTAGCCGCCCGCCGATCCGCGGCCCTCTTCCGCCGCGCGGCGGAGCTCATGCCGGGAGGGGTTTCTTCGCCGGTTCGATCGTTCTCGTCGGTGGGCGGCGAGCCTTTTTTCGTCGCCCGGGGACGCGGCTCGCGGCTGACCGACGCCGACGGCGTCACGCGGATCGACTACGTGATGTCGTACGGACCGCTTCTCTTCGGTCACGCGCCCCCGTTCGTAGTTCGGGAGGTCGCGAAGGCGGCGCGCGGCGGCACGTCTTTCGGGGCGCCGACCGAGAGAGAAGTGCGGCTCGCCGAGCGCGTCGTCCGTCTCGTGCCTTCCGTCGAGATGGTGCGGTTCGTCAACTCCGGCACGGAAGCCGCGATGAGCGCGATCCGTCTCGCCCGAGCGGCCACCGGACGCCCTCGGATCATCAAGACCGAGGGGGGCTATCACGGTCATGCCGACTCCTTCCTCGTGTCGGCCGGCTCGGGCGTCGCGACTCTGGCGATCGCGGGCAGTCCCGGCGTCCCCGACGCGCTCGCCGCCCTGACGACGGTCGTCCCGTACAACGACGCGGCCGCGCTCGAGGATGCCTTTCGGCGGTTTCCCGGAGAGGTCGCCGCGTTCGTGCTCGAGCCGGTCGCGGCGAACATGGGTGTCGTTCCTCCGCGCGACGGCTACCTCGAAGCCGCGCGCGAGCTCTCGACGCGCCACGGGGCGCTCCTCGTTTTCGACGAGGTCATCAGCGGGTTCCGTCTTTCGGCCGGCGGGGCGCAGGAGATCTCGGGAGTCCAGCCGGACCTGACGATTCTCGGGAAGATCCTGGGAGGCGGTCTGCCGGTCGGCGCCTACGGCGGCCGGCGCGACCTGATGGAAAACGTGGCGCCCTCCGGCAGCGTCTACCAGGCAGGCACGCTGTCCGGAAATCCTCTCGCCATGGCCGCGGGAATCGCGATGCTTCGCGAGATCGCGCGGCGTCCGCCTTACGCGGAGCTCGAGCGCAAGGGCGCCGATCTCGAGTCCTCGGTCCAGCGCGCGATCCGCGCGGCCGGAGCTGAGGGGCGAGCGACCTGGCAGCGCGTCGGGTCGCTCTCGACGCTCTTCTTCACGGCCGGTCCGGTATCGGACTTCGCCGCGGCGGGACGTTCCGACACAGCGCGCTACGCCCGCTTCTTCCACGCGATGCGCGAGCGCCGCGTGTTCCTTCCTCCCGCGCAATTCGAGGCCTGGTTCCTCTCGACGGCGCACACCCCGACGGACCTCTCGCGAACGGAGCGAGCGGTCGAGGAGAGCCTTCGGATCGCGCTCTCCTGATTCGAGGGATTATCGAAAATCCCGGCCGGCTTGCTGTAGCCTGTGACCGGAGAGGGGAAGGACATGGCCGACACGGCAGCCGCCAGCAAACAGTGGTTCGGGCATCCGCGAGGGCTTTCCACCCTCTTCTTCACGGAGATGTGGGAGCGCTTCAGCTACTACGGGATGCGCGGGATCCTTCTCCTTTTTTTAGTCGCCACCATTGGCAACGGCGGCTTCGGCTTGACGGACCGGACCGGAGCCGCGATCTACGGTCTGTACGTCGGGTTCGTTTACCTGATGGCGCTGCCGGGCGGCTGGATCGCCGACCGGATTCTCGGACAACGGCGCGCCGTCTTTCTCGGTGGCTGCATCATCGCGGCCGGCCACTTCAGCATGGCGATTCCGACGGTGGCGACCTTCTACCTCGGTCTCTGTCTGATCGTCATGGGAACGGGACTCTTGAAGCCGAACGTGAGCGCGATGGTCGCCGACCTCTATCCCGAAGGGGGAAACCGTCGCGACGCCGGCTTTTCCATCTTCTACTCGGGGATCAACGTCGGAGCGATGATCGGTCCGCTCGTCTGCGGGTTCCTGGGCGAGAAGGTCAACTGGCATCTGGGATTCGGCGCCGCCGGAGTCGGGATGGTCCTGGGTCTCGTGCAATACCGGCTGGGCGGCAAGTACCTCGGACAGGCCGGGCTCCGCGTCGGCGACGACGTGCCGGACGCGCGGCCGGCGATTCGCCGCCTGGCGATGGGGGTCGTCGCCGTTTTCGGCGCGATCGTCCTCGCCGCGGTTCTGCAGGTCACCGGCGTCCTCCACCTGTCTCTCTACGGGGTGGCGAAAGGCACCGGGTTCTTCATGCTCGGTCTGGCGCTCCTCTACTTCGGCTCGATCATTTTCTTCTCGAAGCTGTCGGCGGCGGAGAAGAAGCGGATCCTCGTCATCTTCGTGTTTTTCATGGCGGCGGTCCTCTTCTGGGCCGGGTTCGAGCAGGCCGGATCCTCCATGAACCTCTTCGCCGAGCGCATGACGCAACGCGTCATTTTCGGATGGGAAATGCCCGCCTCGTTTCTGCAGTCGGTCAACTCGATCTTCATCATCCTTCTCGCCCCGGTTTTCGGAGCGCTCTGGATCCGGCTCGGCCGAAGACAGCCGTCGACTCCCGCCAAGATGGGCTTCGGGCTCGCGTTTCTCGCGATCGGCTTTCTGATCCTGGCGTGGGGCGCGCGCTTCACGACCGGCGGCGTCCGCGTCAGCATGCTCTGGCTGATCATCACGTACCTGCTGCATACGGTCGGGGAGCTCTGCCTTTCCCCGGTCGGCCTGTCGAGCGTGACGAAGCTCTCGCCGAAGAGCCTGGTCGGCCAGATGATGGGAACCTGGTTCATGGGGACGGCGCTCGGCAACCTGATCGCCGGGCTTGCGGCCGGAGGCTTCCAGGGAATGAGTGTCGCGGAGCTCTTCTCCTCGATCGCGAAGGTGACCGGCGTCGCGGGGATCGTCCTGCTCGTTCTGTCCCGGCCGATCCGGCGGCTCATGGGAACGCTTCCCGAAGACCAGCGGGCCCCGACCGTCGAGGCCAAGACCCCGACCCCGCACGGGGCGATCTCCGGCTGAACCGCGGCAGACGCGTCAGGGCGTGACGACGATCTCGCCTTTCATCTTGCCGTGTCCCATTCCGCAGAACTTCGCGCACTTGAACCGGAAGGTCCCGGCCTTCGACGGCGTGAACTTGACGGTCGCCGACTGGTCCTTCGAGAACACGACTTTCTCGAGGCCGAGGTCCTTGGACACGAAGCCGTGCTTCGTGTCGGTGCTGCGGAACGTGATCTCGACCGGCTCACCGACCCTGACTTCGATCCGCGAAGGCTCGAACGCGTACTTGTGAGCGACCACCTCGATCTTCTTCGTTTCGGGGGGGAGGGCGTTGACCAACGCCGGGACCGCGAGCAGGGCGAGAAACGCGAACGGACGAAGGCGTGTGACGTTCATCGAGAACCTCCGGGCCGATTCTACGATCCCGGCCGCGGCAGGGGGACCCGACGAATCGCCTTCGCGGCTGCCGCGACAGCCTCGTAGACAAGCGCGCCGGGCAGAGAGCCCGCCGGCGGGACTACCCGGCGAGAACGCGGTCCGCGTAGTCGCGGACGGAGGTCAGCCGGAGGGGGAACCGGGCGAGGGTCGGTCGCGTATCGACCTCGAAGCCGCGAGCGTAGTAGAGCTGCAGCCCGGCAAATGTCTCCTCGACCGGGGTTTTCGCGTTCGCTTTCGCGCTCTCGAGCGCTTCTTCGGCAACGTGCTGGAGCTCGAACTTCTTACCGGACCGTTGCTCGAAGATGCGCACCACTTCGAGTGGCGTCAGCGCCTCGGGTCCTCCGATCTCTAAGACCTGGTTCTCGCCGGCCGGGCTTTCGGCCGCGGCGATCGCGAGCGCAGCGACGTCTCTGTAGGAAACCCAGCTGATCTTTCTTTCTCCCGAGCCGAAAATCACGGCTCGGGCGTTCTTCGCATCGAAGCCGAGATGCGGGCCGAGCCAGATCTCCATGAAGAACGATGCCTCGATGATCGTGTAGGGGATGCCGCTCTTCTTCAGCCGCTCGGCTGTCGCCTTTTTGGCTGCCTGCAGCGGATAGTCGATATCCGGTCTCCCGCGAAACGAGATGAAGACGAAGCGTCGCACTCCCGCCTTCCGAGCCGCCTCGATCAGGTTCGCCTGCCCCTCCCGGTCCACGCGGTCGAGCGTGTTTCCTTCCTGTTGCGACTGGATCGCCGTCGCCGTGGAGAAGACGGTCGCGACGCCGTGGCAGGCGAGGTCGAGCGACCCGGGAGACCTGAGGTCGCCTTCCACGATCTCGATGCCCTGCCGCCGGAGAGCCTCGATTTTCTCCGGGCTCGAGCTCGACCGGACGAGCGCGCGGACCGGCTTGCCGGCGTTCGCCAGACGGGCGCAGATCTCTCCGCCCAGGAGCCCGGTCGCTCCGACAACGAGATTCATGACCGCCCTCCTCGTTTCGCGGGCCGTAATCTCTCACAGGCGGCGGCCCGCGCGAAGGCGCCGCTGGCCCGGAGAATGCTTCCAGAGCCGGGCGTGCGCGCTCGCTCGCTTTCCGACGAGTCAGCGGCTCCGCTCGTGCCGCGCAAGCCGACGCTTCCGAAGCTCCGGCAGGCCGCGGCGGGCTGCCGCGCGTGCGACCTCTGGGAGCGGGGGACCCAGACGGTCTTCGGCGAAGGCGGTTCGCGCGCCCGCGTGATGCTCGTCGGGGAGCAGCCGGGCGACCGGGAGGACCTCGAGGGAAGACCCTTCGTCGGGCCCGCCGGGAGAATCCTGGACGACTCGCTCGAGAAGGCCGGAATCGATCGCCGCGCCGTTTACGTGACCAACGTGGTCAAGCATTTCAAGTGGGAGCCGCGGGGCAAGCGCCGCATCCACCAGAAGCCCAACTCGGTCGAGATCGGGGCCTGTCGTCCCTGGCTGGACGCCGAGATCGCGCTCGTGAAGCCGGACGTCGTCGTGTGCCTCGGCGCGACTGCCGCGCAGGCCCTTCTCGGACGGACGTTCCGGGTCAGCCGGCAGCGCGGCGAGTTCGTGCCTTCCTCGCTCGCTCCGCGGGTGCTCGCCACCGTGCACCCGTCGTCGATCCTGCGCGCGCCGGACGACGAAACCCGCCGAGCGGAGACATCGCGATTCGTGGCCGATCTGAAGAGAGTGGCGAAAGCGCTGAAATAGACCGGGGATGACGGCATCCCGGTCCGGTACATCTGCAACTACTTCGGCCGGTCGTTCTCCTTCCAGTCCTTGATCGTCGTCTTCGTGCCCCCCGGCACGTTGGTGATCTTGACCTCGTTGTCGGAGGTGTAGATCACGCGCGCCTGCTGCGACGCCGAGGTGTAGAAAACGGGGTTGGTCAGAAAGACGGCGTTGGCCTGAGTCTCGCCGCGGTCGGAACCCTGGAACGCGTCGCCGGTCGAGTAGCGGACCCGATAGAAGCGCGCTGTCCCGATCACTCCGGAGCAGCGGACGGCGTTCGAGCACGCGTTGCCGGGTGTTCCGTTCACCGTTGGATCGAAGGTCGAGAAGAAGAGGATGCCTTGCACGGCGAGTGAGTCCGTGATCACCCGTTCCCCCGCGGCGAACTGCAGGAACCAGCCTCTGGTCGGAACGGAGGTCGCTGCCGGGGCGGTCGACGACGGAATGTTGAGAAGATCGGCCTCGGTCCGGGTCACGGTGTTGGAGTCGTCGATGACGTAATAGAAGCGCTGCTTCGACGCAAGAGAGATGCCGTCTAAAACCCCGAGGATGTCGTCGCGGTCCCCCGTCCCGAAGGCGATTCCGAGCGTCGGCTTGCCGTTGGAGCTGAACCCGAGCGATACCGCTGTGGGTCGAATGTAGATCGGATAAATCGGGGAGGTCGCCGGCGCCGTCGGCTGCGGCGCCTGGAAGAGAAGGAAGGGCCTTCCCGAGCCGTTGGCCAGGTCGAGCTGGTTGCTGAAACGCCCTCCGGGCGGTGCGGACAGCGTACGCAGGTCCGTCAGATCGATCCGCCAGAGCTGGCCCTTCAGATCTCCCACGTAGATGTAGTCGAGGTAGCCGTCGCCGTTGACGTCTAGGGCGGCGGGCTCGGACGGGACGGAGCCGAGATAAGTCGGCGTGCAGCCCGACGCCGTGTTCACGCCGCAGCTCGAGTTGACGCGATAGATCGCCTTGCCGGTTTCGACGTCGATCATGTAGATCCAGTTCCCGCGGCGGTTCAGTCGCTGCCGGTCGAAGCCGCCTCCGAAAATCGCGACGTACCGTTCGGAGCTCACGGGGAGCGGCGGGCTCGTGTTGCCACAGTTCGCGGTGCAGACTCTGATTCGGCCCATCGCCGGTTTCGACCAGGTCTCTCCCATGTCCGGATACCCGGCTCCCGGCGAGGGCGATACGTCCTGATCGCCCCCGTCGGCGATTTCCCAGAGAACGGTCGGCCACGAACGGGCCGGTTGAATCGCGCGCACCGCCGGATCAGCGGCGTCCTTGCCGCAGCTCAAGTCTCCCGAGGCGTTCAGGCACTTCGGCGCGGTGAATGTGCCGGGGCCGGTCGGGGGTCCCATCGCGCCGGTGCCGTCGTCGATGAGCTCGTCGGGTTGGGTGACGTCGAGCGCGAAGTAACTGCCCTGGGAGTTCTTCGGAAGGGAGCCGTCGGTGCCTTCGAAGGGCGATCCCTCCCGCATCCCGCCCACGAGCACCGAATGCCACGCCCGGTTGCCGGCCGTGGGAGTGCCGGAATGGCTGGCGTCGATGAAGACATCGGCCGCCGAGGGCGCTCCGTCGACCGTCCACTCGGTCTGCTTGACTTGTGGTCCGACCGCGTCCTTCAGAGGCTTGTAGATCTGCATGATCGAACGCGGTGCAAAGGCGAAGAGCTCGACGCCCGTGCCGAGGTCGTAGCAGGGAGGAAGGCTGCCGTCCGAGAGGGTCGAGCAGACCGACGGGTCGCGGTCGAAGACGCCGATCTCGAACGCGTGGAGCAGGCCGTCGTTCGCGCTGGCGTACAAGACCCGCCGCCGGTGGCGATAGGTCTTGAAGAACGCCTGGTAGTTGTTCAGGTTGCTCAGGAAGTAAGGAAATTCGGCGGGCTGTCCGACGATCAAGGGGTTCGAATGGAAGATGTCTCCGAGCTTCAAGCCCAGGTACTTCTGATTGGCCTCGGTCGTCGACATGACCGCGTCCCGGTCGCCCCAGATGAACCGCAGCGCATTGCCGGCGTCGTCGTCGGCGAGGGCAGGGGACCGCACCGCAGGCGGCACGACCTGAGGTCCGAGAATGGCCTTCAGGGTCGACCACCAGATCGCCGACGTGCTGTACGTCAGGTCGTACCGGGATTCCGGCACGGCGTCCGCGGCGGCAATGGGCAGGGACGCGATCGGAGTCGTATAAGTCTGCGGGAGGGAAAAGACGATCTTGCGCCCCGGATAGAAGTGTGTGGCGATCGTCGACACGTCGTCGTTGGAGCTGTCCAGGTAGGTGCCCGACGACATCGCCGCGCCGGGCGCGAGGATCGCCGAGGAGTCGGTGGCTCCGGTTCCCGGCGTCGAGACGAGGTTCTGGCCGGCGTTCCAGATCAGCGATGCCGGGTCGTTCGACGGCGCCGGCAGCGTCAGGCTTTTGGTCGGATCAGTCGGATCGGGGATCGTCTTCGTCCCCATCTGGATGTTGCCCTGAGCGTCGAGCTTGTACCCATTGACTCGTCCATTCCAGATCGAGCGGTTGCTCGCTGCATTGAACGTGGCGAGATAAACCATCTGGTCGCCGCCCGCCTGGACCGAGGAGACCGTCGAAGAGGCGAAGTCCTTCGAGCTTTCATTGACGAAGGAGGAGATGTCGGAGAGTGCGTCGTAGAGCGCCTGCGGAGTGGTGACGGGGAAGTATCCGACCACGCCGCCGGGCAGGATCGCCCCGGTGTTCTGAGCGATGCAGATGCCCGTGCTGGAAGTCGCGACCGCGCTCGAGCCGAGCCCGACTACGTACACAGGAACGCCGATCTGTTTCAGGTTCTTCAAGACTTTGTTGGTCAGGAAGCCGCAGCTGTCGTTCTGGCAACCGTTGAAGTTGTCGTAGATCAGCACCACGGCGGACTTGCGGCAGGCACCATCCGGGTCGTCCTGCCGCTTCCCGTTCTGGAAGCCGTCGATCGTGGGATCGTTGAAGTAGGCGTAGATGTTTTCCAGCAGGTTCTTGATCGGCGCCTGCGAGCCGTTCCGCGTGATCAAGATCGCCTGGTTCTGGACGACGTCCAGGCCGATGTTGACGGCTCCGAGCAGGTTCGGGTCGCATCCATCCGCGTATTTGCTGCCCGACCCGGTGTAACCCGGGTTGTCGTAGTCGGCGGTCGAGAAGGTTCCGCTGGACTGGTTGTATCGGATGAGATCCCCCTGCGGTCGCATGACCCGCGACACGCAGGCATACGAGTCCTGGGCGGGTGAGCACGTCGCGCCCCAGCTGTAGTCGCGCGGAATCTTCACGAGCGGCAGCGGCGCGGTATTCGACTGAAACTCCCAGCCCGAACAGTTCGCATTGACGTCGACGTCTCCCATCGCGTCGTTCAGGAAACCGATCTGCTTGCCCCCGTCCGTTCCGCTCCGATAGAACATGTCCACCGGCAGCGAGGACGGAGGGACGTAGTAGACCGTCACCGTGCCCGGGTTTCCGTTCGGGGTGGTCGCCACCGTCGTCCAGGTGCTGCTGACCTTCTCCTGGTACTCCTTGCGAACTTCCATCGAGTGCGTGCCGGCGAGCGAGAAGGTCGCCAGCGTTGCGTCGGTGTAGGCGTCTCCGTAAGCGCCCGCGACCAGGGTCTCTTTGATCCGCTGCGTCGCGGTGCTCGCGGAGCCGTTCAAATAGACGTAGGCGGTTCCGCCGCCCGCATTCCCGAAGAAGGGTCCGACGGTCAAGGCGGTCGATGAGGCGAGCGCAATGTAAGACGGAGACCGGTCGGTGCAGATCGGCACGGTGCGGTTGGTACAAGGGCCTTCGCCGCTCTTGCCCCAGCGGCCGATCGTGCCTGCGGGCTCCTTCCAGGTCTCCGACGGGAAGTCGGTCGTGAGCGGGGCGTAGAGCCAGTGCTTCCCGAAGAGGCTGATCGAACCCGCATTGGGGTCGTGCGAGAAGCTCGTCAACCCCATGTTGAAGTAGCCGCGTTTATCGAACACGAACTGGCGGATGACGCGCTTCGCGGCTCCCATCTTGCTCGCGATGGAGTCTCCGTCGCCGTCCCAGGCGCTCGAACTGCCCATGAGGGGCTGCTCGGTGGTCTGAGAGTTACCGAACACGATAAGCAGATTGGGAGGCGCAGTCGACCGCTTGAGCAGGTCCTTGTCGTCCGCGCGGGCGGATTGCCCGAAAGCGAGCGCCGTCGACGCAAGCGCGATCGCGATTCCGACGCGGCGGCGAAGTGTCATTGCGGAATCCTCAGTTGTTGCGGGTAAATTCCGACGTCGGCCGTGACCATCTTCGCGGCCTGGATCGCCGATCCCTGCGCGGTCGAGGTCAGCAGGTAGAAGTTCTCGACGATCTGGGCCGTCCCGTAGGTGCTTCCGTGCGGCTGGATCTGATCTCCCGGATGAATCGTGTAGCCGACGTTGATCGGCCGGCTGACCGCGACGGCAATGTCGTTGGTCAGGCCGGGATAGTGGCTGGAGAGCCCGACCGGCATCGGGCCGCCGACGAAGTTGTCGTTCGCGGAGAGCCTCGCGCTGGCGTAGTCCACGCCGGAGCAAGCCGCGTAGAAGACTTTGGAGACCTTGGTTTCGTTGCCCGAGAGGCTCTGCTCCGTGGTCGCGGTGAATAGGAGCGCGATTCCGAGGATCGTGAGCATCAGCAAGAGCAGCATGGAGAGGAAGAGGGCGAAGCCCTCTTCGCGCCGGAGGGGGGGCTTTTGCGTTTTCACTGGTAGTTCCTCAACGCCACGGCGAACGACTGGACCCGGCGCCGGTAGGAGCGGCCGGTCGACGCGGGGTTCGAAAAAGACCTGGCGGTCGAGTCGAGAAGCTGGATCCCCCGCGCGCCCGGACCGTCGTAGCGGATGTCCGGATCCGAAGCCTTGACGACGAGCGAAAGCCAGATCGACCGGAGCGCCGGAGTGGCCAGAGACGGATTCGGAGGGCCGCTGGCGATGGACGTGTCGACGAACGCGTCGACGCGCTTCGGGTCGCTTGCAGAGAGCGGAAGGGAGGTAGCGACCTCGGTCGCGACGTTGCCGACCCACTCGTCGCGATTCACGGCCGACGTGTCGACCGCGATCGGTGAAATCCCGCGGTCGGGCGTCGCGCCGCTGATGCCGTCCACGCCGTACGCCACCTGGAAGTCCTCGACCTCGTCGACGAGCGGCTGAATGTCGTAGTTCCCGGAGGACGGATCGAAGACTGCCTGCGCCAGCGTCGGATGCGTGTCGGCAGTCGACGAGCTCGCGTCGGTCGGTCCTTCGTCCACGAAGAAGAGGATTTCGTCGACCATGCCCCCCGCGTACGGCTGCTCGAGGGCCGGCGCGCCGCCGGTGGGCGCGTCGAACTTCTTCGCCCCGGCGTCCTGGGGGTTCATGGTGAAAGTGAACGTGTCGGCCGTCTGCGTGTACCAGGTCCCGGCCGTGTCGACGAGACCCACGTAGTAGAGCGGCACCAGGTAAGGCTTCCCGGCGATGGTCACCGACTGCGTCGATCCGTCCGCCACGACGAAATAGAAAGGCCGCGTCCGCGCCGCGAGCGAGGGCGACGTTCCGGACGGATAGTTGACGACGCCGTTGTGCGCGGTCGAGCGGATCGTGACCGACATGAGGGAGCTCGCTCCGCAGTTTCCGCTGCAGGTGACGTCGCCGCTCGTCATGGCATACCGATCTCCCAGGAGAATCCCACGCACGCCGATGACGTCGGTGCCCTTTCGGATGTAGTGCGTGCCGCCGGCGAGATCGAGGAGCGAAGCGCCTCCCGGGCTGTTGTTCGCGGTCGGCAGAATCGCGTTGCCGTAGAAGAGCTGGCCGACCCGCGCCTCGCGGATCAGGCGCGAGACTTCGAAGATGCCGACCCGGGCGGATTGCTGCGCCTCGGCGACGTTCGTTTCCTGCTTCGCCAGCCGGTTGGAAGAATCGAGCAGGGCGTACATGCCGAGCGAAATCGAGAGGAGGACTGTGATCGCCACCAGCGCCTCGACCAGGGTCAACCCCTTCTCGCCGCGGGGCGACTGCGGTCTAGTTGGGGCTCGCATCGCGGAACCTCACGTACACGGACTGGGTCGTCTGACGCAGCCCCGGAAAAGGGCCGCTCGTCGGGCGGACGACGACGGTCAGAAGCTTGACCCCGTAGGTTCCGGGCGTCAGGACGCGCGTGGTCAGGTTTTCGGTGAACTGCTCGACGGTGTACGTGCGGGTGTAGGGATAGGCGAACCAGCCGATGCCCGGCGACGTCGAGGCGGTGGAGGCCGCGCCCGTCGAGGGCTTGTACCACCGGGGAAGATCGTTGTCGCAGACGGTACTGGTCGCAACCACCGACCCGGAGCCGGTCGACGTCGTCCCGGTCGGACCCGCGGCATTGGCGTTGGCGGCGACGGCCAGGCGCGGATCAGTCGAGGGGAAGCCGATCAGCTCCTCCATCTTCTCGCGCGCGAGCGTGTTCGCGTTCGTGAGCTGATGGGACGACGCGTTCGTCCGAACGGCGCCCGTGAACATCGGCGCCATGGCCAGGAGCCCGAAGCCCAGGATCGCGAGCGCGATCGGCACTTCCACGAGCGTGACGCCGCGTTCGGCGACGCCGTCCGGTCGGACGTCCGGCCGCGCGGGACGGGGCGTCCGGCCGGGCCAGACCACGCGCGAGACCTTCGTTTCTACAGCCATATCCATCCGCTCGAGACGTAGCCGCTGCCGGCGACGTACTTGTCGACCCGCAACTTTCCGGAGAGGTTGCTTTCGACCGTCACCCGGAAGAAGTTCTTTCCCTGGGCGTCGGCGAAGTAGATTCCCCGGCCGCCGGAGGAGGTCGGGAGACCGCAGCCCGTCGCTTCCGGCGGGACAATTCCTCCGCTCGGCAGGAAGACGATCCGATCGGTCAGATCCGCGCGGCCCGCATATCCGTCGAACGCGGCCGCCGTGCCGAGATCGCTTTTCGTCCCGCTCTGCTTCCAGAGGAAGACGCCCGGCGCCAGCGTGACGTCGGAGAGAGTCGGCTCATCAGTCCCCGGCGAGGTCGCGAACGTTCCGCTGTCCTGCCGGTAATTGCCGGCCGCCGCCAGCTCGTCGGCCGGGAGAGGCGAGGTTGTGTCGTTTGCCCGGTCCTGAAAGGTGCGCAGACGGATCGTGTTTTCCGGCGTGACGCTGATCTCGACGACGACGTTCGCCCCGCGTTTGATGGCCTGAAGCCGGGCCGCCGCCATGACCTGCCGCAGGTTGGCAAACGCGCCCAGCCCGTTGGAATGGCGGATGATCTTTCCGGCGACCGGCACGGCGACGACCAGGACGATGCCGATCAGCGCCAGGACGACGAGCGTCTCGGCGAGCGAGAATCCCTGCTCGGGGCGCCGTCCCCGTTCGGATCGACTGCAGGCGTTTCCCACCTCTGCCGTCCTTTCTTCCCAGTTGTCTCTACGACTTTGGTCTAATCTGACGGCTTGTGTAGCAAGGCCGATGCCGCCACCGGCGATAGCTAATTCGCTACTAAGGCTTTTGGCAGCAATTACTTATCGGCGGCTGGCCAACCGTCACAAGGGCCGGTTTTGTCCCTTTCGGCGGCCGCCGCGTGACCTTTTTTATCGCTCGACTCATGGACACCGCGTGGTGTCGCCGGACTACCGGGGTCGATCGTCCTCTTCCCAGTCCTTCAGGCTCGTCCGGATTCCGCCCGGGACCAGGTTGATCTTCACCTCGTTGTCCGAGGTGTAAATGATGTGACTGCTCTGATCTTCCGCCGAGTAGATGACCGGATTGGTCAGAAAGCTCGCGTGAAGCTGGGTCTCGCCGCGATCGGAGCCGACGACCGGATCTCCATTCGAATAAGCGACGCTGTAGAACCGCGCAGTGCCCCGATTGTTGTCGCACCGGACCGGGTTGGAGCAGAGGTTCGAGGGTGAGCCGACGATCGTCGGGTTGAAGGTCGAGAAGTAGACGGTCGCCCGGATGGCGACGGAATCGGTGATCAACCGCTCTCCGTTCGCCAGCTCCAGATACCAGCCGTTCGTCGCGACCGACGTCGCTTTCGCCGCGGTCGCCGACGAGATCCGGAGGAGATCGGCCTCCGTCCGGGTCGACGTGTTGCCCGCGTCGACCACGAAATAGAAGCGCTGCTTGGAATTCAGGCTTGCCGGCTCGCGGGTGGCGAGGATGTCGTCGCGGTCGCCGGTGCCGAACGCGAGGCCCAGGGCCGGCCGCGACTGCGCATCGAACCCGAGAGAGATCGCGGTCGGCCGGAAGTAGACCGGGTAATACGGCTGGGTGGCGGGCGCAACCGGCTGGGGCGCCTGAAAGAGGAGGAAGGGACGGCCGGAACCGGAGGCGAGATCGATCTGGTTGTCGAAACGGCCGGAGGGGACGGTCGCGAGCTGGCGCAGGTCGGTCAGGTCGATCCGCCACATCTGCCCGCGGAGATCCCCGGCGTACACGAAGTCGATGTACCCGTCCTCGTTCACGTCGAACGCGGCGGGCTCCGAGGGAATCGATCCGAAAAAGACGGGAGAGCAGCCGCCCGATCCCGCGTTGACGCCGCAGCTCGAGTTGACGCGGAGAAGGACCCGTCCCGTCTCGACGTCGATCACGTAGAGCCAGTTTCCGCGCCGGTTCAGCCGCTCCCGGTCGAATCCGCCGCCGAAGATTGCGACGTAGTGGTCCTCGGTGACCGGGAGCGGAGCGGTCGTATTGCCGCAGTTGGACACACAGACCTTCACCCGACCGAGCGCGGGCTTCGACCACGTCTCCGCCATGTCCGGGTAGCCCGTCCCCGGAGAAGGCGCGACGTCCTTGTCGCCCGTGTCGATGATCTCCCAGAGGATCGTCGGCCAGGCCCGGGCGGGCTGCCGGGACCGCAGTGTCGCGTCGGAGGCGTCCTTGCCGCAGCTCGAGTCCCCGGTCGCATTGAGGCACTTCGGCGCGGTCGACGGCCCGGCTCCCGTCGGGGCGCCCACGCCTCCGGCGCCGTCGCCGACGAGCTCGTCGGGCTGCGTGATGTCGAGAGCGAAGTAGCTGGCCTGCGCCTCGAGGGGCGCGACGCCGCCCAGTCCCACGAAGTTCGATCCCTCGCGCATCCCCATCACGAGGATGCTCCTCCAGGCGCGGTTGTCGGCGACCGGAGTTCCGGAGTGGTTCGCGTCGATGAACATGTCCGCCGCGGCTGGAGCTCCGTCCACGGTCCACTCGGTCTTCTTGGTCTGGGGTCCCACCGCGTCCTTCAGCTGCTTGAAGATCTGCATGACCGAGCGCGGCGCGAAGGCGAAGAGCTCGGCCCCGGTCCCGAAGTCGAAACAGGCGCCGGACAGCGACGGGCAGAGCGTCGGGTCGCGACCGAACACTCCGGCGTCGAACGCGTGCAGGAGGCCGTCGTTCGCCCCGGCGAAAAGGACCCGGCGGCGGGTCGAATACGTTTTCCGGAACGCCTGATAGCCGTGCAGGTTCCGGTCGAAATAGGCGAAGTTGCCGGGCCCGCCCACGACCAGCGGGTTCGAATGAAAGATGTCGCCGAGCTTCAGCCCGAGGTATTTCTGGTTCGCCTCGGTCGTGGTCAGGATCGCGTCCCGGTCTCCCCAGAGAAAGCGAAGGGAGTTGCCGGCGTCGAGGTCCGTCAGCACCGTCGCGAGCACGGCCGGCGAAGCGATCTGCGGACCGAGCAGCGTCTTCAAAACGGTCCACCAGGGCGCGGTGCGAGAGTAGATCAGGTCGTTGCGGAGCTCCGGAACGGCGGCAGCCGCCTGCAGCGGAAGGACGTTCAACGGCGAAGGGAGCGTCTGCGGGAGCGAAAACACGATCTTGCGCCCCCCGTAGCGGTGCGTCGAGATCGTCGTCACGTCGTCGTTCGAGGTATCGAGGTAGCTCCCCGACGAAAGGAGACCGCCCGGCGCCAGGACCGCGGTCGGGTCGGTCGCGCCCGTCCCCGGAGTCTGCGCGAGGTTCTCGCCGGCGTTCCAGATGAGCGACGAAGGGTCGTTCGACGGCGCCGGCAGCGTCAGGCCGTTGTCCGGGTCGTTCGGGTCGCGGATCGTCTTCTGGCCCATCTGGACCTGCCCCGAAGAATCGAGCCGGTAACCGTTGACCCTGCCATTCCACACCGAGCGGTTCTTCGCCGCGTTGAACGTCGCGAGGTAAACCATCTGGTCGCCGCCGGCCTGCACCGAGGAGACTGTGGAAGAGGCGAAGTCCTTGGAGGATTCGTTGACGAAGGACGCGATGTCGGAAAGCGCGGTATAGAGGCCGTTCGTATCCGTCACCGGGAAATACCCGACGGTGCCGTCGGGCAGGATCGCGCCGCTGTTCTGAGCGATGCAGCGGCCGGTGTCGGAAGTGGCCGTCGCGCTCGATCCGAGGCCGATCACGTAGACCGGGACGCCGATCTGCTTCAAGTTCTTCAGGACGTGGCTCGTCAGGAAGCCGCAGCTGTCGTTCTGGCAGCCGTTGAAGTTGTCGTAGATGAGGACCACCGCGGAGTTCCGGCATGCCTTGTTCGGATCGTCCGTACGTTTTCCGTTGGAGAACCCGTCGATCGCCGGGTTGCTGAAGTAGTCGTAGATGTTGCCGAGCAGGTCTTTGAGCGGCGCCTGCGAGCCGTTCCGGGTCGTCAGAACGGCGTTGTTCTCGGTGAGGTCGAGCCCCGCGTTCACCGCCCCCAGGAGACCCGCCGCGCAGCCGTCGGCATACCGGCTGCCCGAGCCGGTATAGCCCGGGTTGTCCGGATCGGTGGTGGTGTAGGTGCCGGCCGTCTGGTCGTAATGGACGAGCGAAGCCTGAGGACGGAGGAGCCGATTGATGCAGGGGATGGAATCCTGCTCCGGCTGACACGTCGTTCCCCACGTGTAGTCCCGTGGGATCTTGACGAGCGGGAGAGGCGCCGAGTTCGACTGAAATTCCCAGCCCGAGCAGTTCGCCGAGACGCCAAAGTCGCTCTGGGCGTCGGAGAGGAAACCGATCTCTTTTCCGGCGTCCGCGCCGGACCGGTAGAAGAGATCGGCCGGGAGCGAGACCGCGGGGGAGTACAAGACCACGATCGTGCCGGGACTTGCGTTCGGCGTCAGGAGCTGGGTCACCCAGTTGCCGAGGACTTTGCGCTGGTACTCCTTCGTCACCTCCATGGAGTGCGGAGGAACGAGGATGGTCGGGATGAGCAGCGATCCATTCGTGAAGGCGTCGCCGTACTTCCCGCGCGTCAACGTGGCCTTGATCCGCTGCGTGGCGGAGGCGGCGCTGCCGTCCAGATAGACGAAGGCGGATGAACCGCCCAGCGCGCCGAAGAACGGCCCGACGACCGTTGCGTTCGAGGGGAGCGTGACGAAAGCGGGGGAGCGGTCGGTGCACGCGGGCGCCGTCAGGCTCGTGCACGGTCCGGAGCCCAGGTTTCCCCACCGTTCCACGGTTCCGATCGGCTCGCTCCAGCTCTCGAGCGGGAAGTCGATCGTGATCGGAGAGTACGATCCGGCGTTGGGGTTGTGCGAAAAAGTCGTCAGCCCGAAGTTGAACTGGTCCGCCTTGTCGCGTGTGAACTGGGCGACCACCCGCTTCGCCGCCCCCATCTTGCTCGCGGGGGAGTCCGCGTCTCCGTCCCACGCGCTCGACGCGCCCAGGATCGGCTGCTGGGTCGTCTGCGAGTTGCCGAACACGATCATGAGATTGGAAGGGGCGCTCGCGCGAACGAGGAGGTCCTTGTCGTCGGCGGGGGACCGCGCGGCGACGAGGAAGACGAAGAGTCCTGCCGCGAGGCGCGCGGCTGCGGTCCGGCGCCGCATCAGGGGAGAGTGACCGTCACGTTCACGTCCGGGATTCGCAGCGGCTGGGGATAGACACCCACTTCCGCGGCGATCGCCCGGGAGGCCTGGATCGCGGTCGATCGGGCGGCGGACGTGACGTTGTAGAAGTTCTCGACGATCTGGGTCGTACCGTAGCCGTTCCCCTGCGACTCGATCTGGTCGCCCGGACGGATTCCGTGGCCGACGACGACCGGGCGACCGACCGTGACCTCGATGTCGTTGGCGGCGCCCGGATAGTGGCTCGAGAGGCCGACCGGCATCGTTCCTCCCGCATAGGTCCAGTCGACCGCGAGCCGCGCGGTCGCGTAGTCGATGCCGGAGGAGGCCGCGTAGAAGACTTTGGAGACCTTGGTTTCGTTGCCCGAGAGGACCTGCTCCGTCGATGTCGTGAACAGGAGCGCCACCCCCATGATCGTCAGGACGAGGAGGAGGAGCATCACGAGAAAGATCGCGAAACCTTCCTCCCGGCCTCGGCTGCCGCGGCGCTTCTTCACTGGTAGTTCCTCAGCGAGACGGCGAGGTTCATCTCGCGCCTCCGGTAGGGCCGGTCGGTTTTCGTCGGGCTCGAGAAAGAGATCGCCGTCGAGTCCAGGATCTTGATACCCCGCGCGCCGGGGCCGTCGTAGCGGATCTCGGGATCCCGCCCCTTGACGACCAGAGACAGCCAGATCGAGCGGAGAGCGGGAACCGCGCGCGAAAAGAGATCCGGCACGGACGGGGAAACGGTGTGGTCGAGGAAGGCGTCGATGAAGTGTGGTTCGGTCGCCGAGAAAGTCAGGCCCGCCTCCACTTCGCCGGCGACGTTGCCGACCCACTCGTCGCGGTTGACGGCCGACGTGTCGACGCGAACCGGGGAGACCCCGCGGTCGTGGGCGGAGCCGTCCGCGCCGTCCACTCCGTAGGCGACCTGGAAGTCCTCGACTTCTTCGGTGAGCGGCTGGACGTCGTACCGGCCGGTCGACGGATCGAAGATCGCCTCGGCGAGGGACGGATGGGTGTCGGCAGCCACGGCCGTCGCGTCGCTCGTACCTTCGTCGACGAAGAACAGAACTTCGTCCACCGGGCCGCACGAGTACGGGCTCTGCACGAGCTCGCGGACCGTGCCGTTGACGGCGTTGCGCAGGCGGGCTCCGGAATCGTGCGGATCCATCGTGAAGGTGAACGTGTCGGTCGTCTGCGAATACCAGCTTCCGGTCGTGTCGACGAGCCCGACGTAATACAGCGGAACTAGGAATGCCGTATTGGAGATCGTGATGTTCTGGAGGGTCCCGTAGACGACCGCGAAGTAGAAAGCCCTGGTCCGGGAAGCGAGCGCGGGAGCTCCGCCGGACGGGAAGTTCGGGATGCCGTTCCTGGCGGTCGAACGGATCGTCACGGTCATCGGCCGGTCCGCGCTGCAAGGCAGCGACCCGCAGGTGACGTCGCCCGCGGTCAGGCTGTAACGGTCGCCCAGAAGGACGCCGCGCACGCCCAGGACGTCCGTGCCTTTGCGCACGTAATGGAGCTCGCCGGCGAGATCGGCGATGGACGTCCCGCCCGGGCTGTTGTTCGCGAGAGGAAGCACGGCGTTGCCGTAGAAGAGCTGGCCCGCGCGCGCCTGCCGCACGACCCGCGAGAGCTCGAACATGCCGGTCCGCGCGCCCTGCTGCGCCTCGACGAGCATCGTCTCCTGCTTCGCGATCCGGTTCGAGGATTCCAGGAGCGCATAGAAGCCGGCGGTGACGGCGGTCAGGATCGAGACGGCCACGAGCGTCTCGACGAGGGTCGTGCCGCGCTCGAAATTTCGGCGGCGACGGCGATGGGATGTCGAGACGCGGAACGAAATAGACCCGCAGCGGCGCGGGAGAGGACGGCATCCTCTCCGCCGAACGAATCCAATCGCTCGAAACGACAGGCGCATGCTCTCCTCGCTCGGATGTCGCGATCTGGCTGTTTTTCTGGACACTTACGAAGAGCAAGCGAAGTGCCCCGAATTGTTCGCGACGTCGCGGCCATAAGTCCCCGAGACTCAGTGAGTTCGTCGATCGAGGCGCGGTCTCACACGACTCCGACGGTCAATCCTCGTCACTGTTTCGACGAAAAGTCGACCAGATCCGGAACATCGCGCGGTTCGGGATACGGCGGTTTCTCGCGCCGGTCGCACGCACATCGTCGACTCCCGATCGGGTGATCGTCCGGAAGGTCTGTCGGGCGAAGTTCGACGTCCGGTTCGGAAGTCCGTTCGATTCTTTGTCGCGCGCGCTCTCTCGCGCTCGAAGTTGCCGCCTTTCCGCAATCCGTCTTCGCGCGATCGAGTGCGAGCCGTCACTTCTTCTCGACGAGGAACCTCCGATAATCGCTTCAACAGCCCGAACTGTCCGATGGAAAGACAACCCGCCCATCTCGATGGGCCCGCCGGCCCGGAGGTCTCTCGATGACCGGTCTCCAACGCTCTCTCTTCCTCCTGATGATCGGCATCGGCCTCGTGATCGCCTCCCGCGGGCTTCGGCAGCCGGCGCACCCTGAAAAGTTTTCCGCTCCCGGAAGTCCGCCCCGGTCGAAGGCTCCGGCCCGCACGATGGTGAAGATGCCGCTCTACTTCGTCGAGAACCGAGGGCAGATGGATCCGCGTGTGGCGTTCAGCGTGCAGGGGACGAAGGAGACGCTGTACTTCGCGCGAGACGGAGTCACGATCGCGCTCCCCGGCAGGGACCGGACGGTCGATGTTCCGCGACTCGAGAAGGCTTCTCTCCGACGGCCGGCGGAGCAGCAGGCATCGGACCGCTGGATCGTCAAGCTCGATTTCGTCGGAGCGAACCGGAACCCGCGGATCGAAGGGGCAGACAAGACGCCCGCGGTCGTGAGCTATTTCAAAGGACCGCGGGAAGAGTGGAAGACCGGCCTCGCCACCTATGGATCGATCCTCTATTCCGAACTCTGGCCGGGCATCGACCTCGTCTATTCCGGAACGGCGGACCGCTTGAAGTACAGCTTCCGGGTGCGGCCCGGCGCCGATCCCTCCCGGATCGCCCTGGCCTACCGCGGAGTGACCGCCGCGCGCATCAACGGCGCGGGCGAGCTCGAAGCGGAAACGCCGGCCGGTAAGCTCCAGGACGAGAAGCCCTCGGCGTGGCAGGAAATCGGAGGGCGTCGCGTCGGAGTCGATGTCGCCTACCGGCTGCGGCCGGCCGCGTCGGGCGAGCCCGTCGGGTACGACTTCGAGCTCGGCCATTACGATCCGTCCGCGCCCCTGGTCCTCGACCCCGCGATCCTCGTGTACGCCGGTTACATCGGAGGGAGCAGCACCGGGCTGGACCAGGGGTTCGGCATCGCGGTCGACGCGTCGGGAGCCGCTTACGTGACGGGCCGCGCGGACTCCTCCGAGGCGAACGGGTTCCCGGTGAACGCGGGACCCGACCTGACTTTCAACGGAGGCTCCGACGCGTTCGTCGCCA